>NZ_JAPPTH010000002.1:0-446328 GCF_027587015.1 Vibrio sp. Makdt | reverse complement strand
TGTTTTTTTAAGGAAAGTTGTAAGTGTTTAAAAATTCGCCGGATTTAGAGTTGCTTGAATGCATTTATAACCACTATCTGGCAGAGTTCGCACTGTATGATTCAGATGAGACAATTAGGGCTGGAAAAGTGTATGTGCCTATCGACTGCAAGCTCATTGCTGGGAAGTTGGGTGCAGATCCAGAATTGGTGTTTGGTCGATTGTACTACCACTTAGCTAATGTCTATAGATATCAGCAATCCAAAGGTGTTGAGGTTAAGTTGTTTGAGTTTGAAGTAGATAAACAGCTTCACTGTATACAGTTTCCTGTTTTGGCGCCAGCTGTAGCCAATCTAAAAGCTGAACACCAGCGCTATAAACACACGCTAATAGCTTCAATATTTGCGGTAGTAGTAGCTGTCGGTGCTGCAGCAATAACGGCATACGACGTATTTGGCTCCAAAACATAACAAACTGTTCAAGAGGGATTCGCAACGCGTGGCATTTTCACTACGCGTTGATTCTAGTGTTTAAGGTGGTATGCGGTCGCTTGGGTATTGCGTTGCTCCTCCCTAAACAAGGCATTAAATGTCTTTGGTTTATGTATAACAATCAGGAGGAGCAATGGCCCTAAAAATAACTGATGTAATGATCAAAAATTACAAGTCATGCATCAATACCAGTTTGCAACTTTCAGGGTTCACCCCTTTGGTTGGCTATAATAATGCTGGTAAATCAAATTGTTTGTCAGCACTACAATGGTTACTTCGAAAGTCGAGCTTATCTGAAAAAGATTTCAACGATACTGCCAATCCAGTTGAAGTTGAGGCGGATATTCAAGGTGTATCTCAGGTTTTGTTAGATAGCATGCCTGAAAAGCAAAAGAAATCGATCGAAAAGTACGTTGATAATGGTGCTCTGAGTATCAAACGAGTGCAGTTAGTACCAGCAGCTAAAGCTGCTGAAATCAAGCTATCAGTAAAAGATCCTGCGACTGGTCAATGGGTTATTAACCCAACAGGAATAGACAATGCTATTAATGCATTGCTTCCTGAACCTATCCGCATCGGAGCAATGGAAAACGCAGCCGAAGACGCATCGAAATCTAAAAATACTACGACGATCTGGTAAGCTATTAGCACAGTTTCTTGAACCTGTTAGACAAGCCCATGAGCAAGACCTTAATACTCATTTAACTGAGGTTAGCAGAAGAATCTCAAGCGATGGTGATTTGAGGTTTGGGGAGTTGTCCAATATCGACACTAGCGTAAACGCTAAGGTTACTGAGTTGTTCCCCGGAATGAGTGTAAAGTTACACTTCGAAACTCCTACGATTGATGACTTAATCAAAGCTGGGACACTAAAAGTATTTGAGGGACAAGGTGACGGTCGAGACTTTGCGTCTTATGGACACGGTGCACAGCGTTCTATCCAAATGGCATTAGTTCAATACCTCGCAGAAGTAAAACGCACTGTTCCTGATTTAACCACTTTGCTATTAATCGATGAACCAGAGCTATATTTGCATCCTTTTGCTATAGAACAAGTTAGAGAGGCGCTATCTACGTTATCAAACTCAGGCTATCAGGTAGTTATTACGACTCACTCAGCACAGATGGTAACGCCTGAACTCGCTGAAACGACATTACTTATGCGTAAGAATGATCAGCAAGGTACATATACTAGGTTGCGCCTATCTGATGCAATTCAACAAGTTGTGCCAAACTCAGTTCACCAAATGGAACAGTTGTTTAGTCTTTCTCACTCAACTCAAGTTCTCTTTGCTGAAAATGTTGTTCTTACCGAGGGTAAGACAGAACTTAGGCTACTCCCATTCTTGTTCAAACAAGCCTGTTCGAAAACGATGGGACAAGAGAAACATGCGTTGGTCGCTCAAAGCGGCGTAAATGATACTAAGAAGTCATTAGAAATTTTGGCTGCAATGGATTTACCCGCGAAAGCAATCTGCGACTTAGACTACGGGCTAACAGGTGCTATCCGAGATGGTTTTGTTGATGCTATATCACCTGAAGTAGTTGCAATTAAATCGCGTCTAGCTCAAATCGCTCCTGCAAACAACATTACTTTAAATGGCGTTGGTCTTCCTAAGAAAAATAATCATTGCACTGCAGCACAGGCGTTTGAGATTTTGGCAAATGATGCTGTTGCTAAGCCTGAAATATTATCTCTACATAATACCCTAAAAGCTCAAGGGATTTGGCTTTGGACTTTAGGTGCAATCGAAGCTCATATAGGTATTCAATCGAAAGATGAAAGCGCGTGGGCTCAGTTTAAGAATAATGTAAATCAAAATGGTTTAGCTGCGTCATGCCCAGATCACCAGTCAATATTAGATTTGGTCGAGTGGGTACGAAACTAGACATTCAACAAGCTGTTTAAGGTTGATTCGCAACGCGTGGCATTTATACCATGCGTTGTCTTTAGTGTTTAAGGTGGTATACGGCAGCACCGGTATTGCGCTGCTCACCCGTTAATAGAGCGTTATGTTTATAGGAGATTACCGTGAGTGGGGTAAAGATTCCATTTGGCTATGATTCCAATCGAAACCAAGTAACAATTCTAAACTACTTACCTTTTGGAAGACCTGATCCAATATTTTGTGGTGGTAAAGGCTGTGAAGCAGAGCTTTCGTATGTTTCAGCTAGTCAAAGGGTAGGTAGGTCAAAGACAACACAAGTTCCAGCTTATTTCAGATTGGCGAAGTATGAGGATCATTCAGTGACTTGTTCATTTGCTACGAAAGGCAAACAAGTTATTGATGCAGCAGGTTCAACCAATGAAGTTCATACTGCTCTCGCTAATGGTAGCCGGGTTTTTCGTATCCATTTGATGGATGATAATGACCAAGTAAGAATGAAAGGTAAGGAAAATGATTTTTTAAAAAATCATAACCATGACACTGTAAAACGAACCTATAAAACTCGTGGTAGAAAGTTACCTTATGTAAATAACCTTAATGGCTTATTTGAGCTTTACGAATATGGGCGTAAGAATCCAACGATGCGTCAGTTGATCTTCGTTATGGTGGATAAAGAAAAGTTAAGATGGGATGAATTCTTCTTTGATGTTAAGCATTATGATGAATTACACCAAAAGGTACTTGCTAGTGGTACAGTTAAAGCTGCAGTTATAGGTCAGGTCAATAAAGTTAACTTCAGTAGCCCAACTAGGCGCTTCTCATCGGCAGAGCTTTCCCCAAAGTTTCAAGGTCAAGGGAATAATATTTACCCGATCGCGCGCTTAAAATTTGGTTTAAGCCATAGCTTCATTACGCCCGGTAAGAAAGTATTGTGCTTTGGCTCGTTTAAGTTAGAGCATGATGTATCTAAACGTATAGTACCTTCTAATATAGGACATGAATTAGTTATGGGCTTAGCAGCACCATATCAGTGGTTAGAAATATAAATATAAATATAACAAGCATTTAAGAGTGATTCGCAAGGATTGTCAGTTTCGCTTGCTCAAGTATAGCCAAGCGTCGTCCACACCTTAATACGGTGTTAGCCGGATCATTATTTTGGAGTATTCATTAACAAAATGATAAGAATTTTATTAGATACTAATATATTACATCAGGAAGGCTTGCAGTCATCACGATTTCAAGTTTTGCAGAGGTTGATCAAAAGTAATGAAGTTTGCTTGTTTATTCCTGAAATGGTTTTAAAAGAATATAAAAGCAAAAAGCTAGATCAGGCTGAAAGCGAACTAAAGAAGATTAGCTCGGCTTTGGAGAGCTTGAATAGAAAATCAATTATAGATAAAGACAAGTTTGTCGTTCGGCAATTCACCAATTTTTTATCATCGTCTATAAAAGAAGTAAATCGTTCTGTAGATAGTTGGGTAGCAGAGAATAAGGTTGTCGTCCCTTTAATTGCGGAAACTTCAATTGAAGATATTTTCAAATCTTACTTTTCCGGTACGGGTGCGTTCCGTAACAAAAAGCAAAGAGAGGACATTCCGGATGCAGTAATCCTAGATGCTATAGCAAAATTGGCAGAAGAAGGCGAGTTGCTTGTTGTTGCGAAAGATGGAGCGTTAATAGAAGCAATTAAAGATATCGACAACGTAGTACTTTTCAAGGATCTCACAGAAGTCATCGATATTCCTCAGTTGAAAGAAACCCTTGCTGAATTAAATGCGAGTGAAAGGAAGGTCACATCTATAATAGAAACTCTTTCGACATATGATTCAAGCTATGAGATTTCTGAATATCTTACAAATAATTACATGGTCGAAGTTGAGGGCTTCTATGGTGAAGACTTTGTTGAACTCCCTTATGACCTAAGCAACATCAGCTTAACCGAGCATGAAGTGCGTGTTGTCAATCTAAATGATGTGTCAATCGACTCCCCAAGGTATTTAGGTAACGGAAAGTTTGCGTATGCTCTCTCTGCTGACTGTGATGCAGAGCTGTCCTTCTATTGCGAAAATGACGCGTATGAATCTCTGTCTTATGAATATCGAAAGGCACTTTCTAAATCGGAGGTGGAAGGTTTAAGCGATGTTAAGGTGACAGGTAGTGTTGAGGTTACCTTCAAAGGGGTTGTGGAATTAACTGGCATTGAAACTGACATTGAGACTAGTCAACTTCAAGTTCATTTGTCATATCTAGGTGCAGAGCAAAGCCACATTAGTTGTGATGTCAGTTTAGAAAAGCTAGAGGTGCAGGATATTTACTAGATTCGCCTAACAAACTGGTAAGAGTGATTCGCAGCGCATGGCATTTTTCCTATGCGTTGGGTGTAGTGTTTGAGGTGGTTGCAGAAGCACCGGTATTGCTTTGCTCACCCTTAACTGAGCGTTATATTTTCTAGGAGAGCTAGTTGGAAAAAAAAGATGTAATTGAAGCATTTAATACTTTGGTTGAGGTAATACGTTTAGCTAAGGAGCAACCGGATGCAGCTCTAGTTGCCGCCCAATATACAGTTTACGGTATGCTCGGTGTTGCTTTTATAACTTTACTTGGGCAATTAATATCAACACGGTTGTTAGTAAAGTCTGAAATGCGGAAAGCAATTGCACAAGTTTCGGCGGAGCGAGAAGCCGAGTTTAATATTGCATGGACCAAGTCAGTTCAAGAGCTAGTTACAGATCTTCTTATATATACAGACCCTGAAATTGCTCAACCAGAGGACTGTAAACGAAATATTGTACGATGCGCTCATAGCCTTAACCTTTTGCTAAATCAAAATAACCCAAAGCATAAAGAGCTGGATAAAGCGGCTACAACTCTAGCTTTAAGTTACAATGGTTGGGCGCAAACTGATACCGTTCTTAATCTTCATGACAGAGTGATCTCTGCCGCTAGAGAAGTGATATATCAGCCACAAATATAACAAACTGTTTTAGATTGATTCACAATGCTTGGCAGTTTCACCACACGTTGCTTTGTTGTTCAAGGTAGTTTGCTCTGGCTTCGATATTGCGTTACCTACTCGTCAACAAGGCGTGAGTAACGCAATTTGTGGTTTGTGTCATAGGTTGCATAATCTAGCTAAGTGTATGTTTACCATCATGTTAAAGTAACTCGTATATATCAAACTACGGGTAACCTTATTATGAAAAAAGTTCTATTAGCACTTACTTTTGCTTTGTCAGCAACATCATTCAACTCATCGGCTGCATTTGGGCTAAGTGATTTAAAGCAAGACAAGATCTGTCATTTTGCTAACGGTGATGAAGCGAATGCCAAATGTAAAGATGGTGATGTAGCTATGTGGACACCAAATTCATTCGGTAACGAACAGCTACCAATTTTGTATATCTCACTGTTTTGTGATTTTGAAGCTCCAATTACTCATACCGTGGGTGGTGTTTCTTGTATTTTTACCACCAAGCGTAAAGCTCAATGGAGTGATTTTGGTATCACAGTTAAGTAACAAAGCGTTATAACCCGCACTTAAGAGTAGAACCCAACGGCAGCAATCTATCGTTGGTTTTTTGTATTTCTAGAGTAGCGCGTTCTTGGATGATGATTTCTGGCTTGGAGGTTAGTATTCATTACCAAAACAACGTATTCGCTTATTTGGCTATTAAGGAAATAAAACCATGAACATGAAGGCGTTTTCTAGCTTGGTGGGTTTGTCGGCTCATACGCTTAGGTACTATGAAAAAATCGGTTTGCTTAAAAATGTTCAGCGTAATAGCAGTGGGCACCGAGTGTATACAGCGAAAGACGTAAAGTGGCTTGAGTTTGTCATTCGACTAAAAGAAACGGCCATGCCACTCGAAGAGATATTGGAATACGCTCGATTAAGGGAGCAGGGCAGCAGCACGGTACTTGAACGTCAAACTTTGCTAGAACAGCACCAACAGAGTTTAAAAGCGCATATTGCGCAGCAGCAATCCCACCTTTCCGCTCTGGAAGACAAAATTGACCTGTATAAAGATGGAAAAGTGCGTTGACTTAGAGTGAACTCTAACTTGTATGCTGCGCTCCTATTCAATACATAGGAGCAACACAATGAACACGTCACGTTTTGAAAAAGGGCTAGAGCTACTTAACCAGATTGATGGTGAAGCTGGGCAAAATGTTATCGAAAGCCTGCAAGACATTTGCCCCGATTTAGCCAAATACACCATCGAGTATCCTTTTGGTGATATCTATGCTCGCAAAGGCTTGGATTTGAAATCTCGCGAGATTGCGACGGTGGCAGCGTTAACCGCACTAGGCACCTGCGCCCCGCAACTTAAAGTGCATTTGAATGCGGCGCTTAATGTGGGTTGCAGTGAAGAAGAGATCAAAGAGGTGATCATTCAGATGTCTGTGTACGCTGGTTTTCCTGCTGCGCTGAATGGGATGTTCGCATTCAAAGAAGTGCTCGCTGAACGAACGGCTAAACACGACAGTGGACCTGATGCTTGATACTTGACACTTGGAGCTTAACAATCTGCACCTAACATCAGTGCCAAGTGGTGTTTTCATGAAGGTCATTTTAAAGGGCGCCATTAACGGCGCCCTTTGTGTTAGTTGGTAACGCTGTATGTGTCGTGGCCGCGTAGTAAGAAGAGTGCAGTACGCTGTGAGAGGCGGTTTTCGGCTTGCCTTTTTAACCGTTGGGTAAAATAAATACAGAACAAGCATAAAAAACACAGGCGTGACGCTCGGTTTTTAATGGAAGACATTGAAGTCATAGAGAGATAATTAAATTTTTAATTGAATAATTCAGTTGGAAATAGAATTAATACTCTAAATAATACCGTTTTATACATGACTCTTTCCCATGAATAAATTGTGACTTTAATTCAAAATAAAAATAAAACCCAACTTGGAGTTGGTACTGTTATTTTAATTTAAACGTCATATTAAAAGTTGGTATTTAGATGGGAGTTAATGATCCATGAACCTTTTTTAGCGAAATAGACTTCATGGTTCGTATGAGAGTTATTCTTTCTATAGGTGCTTTTAGATGAGTGGTTTTCATTTAAGTGATTGTTATATATTGATTTGTATGTGATTTTCTTTGTCTGTTAGTTATGCCGCCAAGACCCTTTCTTATCCAGGTTAATTTAATTATTTTTACCTTTTCTAAATTAGTCCAACCTAATTTAGTTCATTCTAAGTGGGCGGTTTAAAGGGGCCTTACATAATTGTATTTTCCGAAATTTTGGGCTTTATCTCATAATTAAATAAATTTTGACATTTATTCAATAAGTAAAAGTTTAATTCCTTGTTGGTTAATTTCTTGTGTAAATTAAGTGTACTTGCAAGGGGGGGATGAATTTCCAATTGCAGGTTTATTACAGAAATAAAATAATTAATATAAAGCTAAGGAATCAAGTATGTATCTAAGAAAGAGCAGTGCTAAACAGATTCACTCTTTTGGATATCGCGCGTTAGGGCTAACAATGCTTTGCTCTGGCTTATTGTTGAATCCAATTTCACAAGCCATGGCTAGTGAGTTCAGTACTGATGCGGTAGCTCAGTCAGAAAGTGAATACTGGAGCACCTATAAGCTAGATATCACAAACACGGGCTCAGATAGCGCAGACATGCGTGAAGCCGTGATCGAATTTTTATTGCCAGTAGCGATTAACGAGATCAACTGGGCGTCGAACCATCTTTCTTACCCATCATGGGAAATCTCTCATACGACGCAAGCGGATGGGGTATTGAACGCCGTGACGTTGACGTTCCCGGAAGGCTCTTGGGTTGATAGTGAGCTGGCCTCAGGTGAATCTGCGGCATTGACTATCTCTTTCGGTGGCGAACTGACAGATCTGAATGCGTTTGAGAATTCTGTTGTGGTTAAAGTGGATGGCGAAGTTGTTCCTCCACCAGAATTTTCACTGGATATTTTAGCGCCTGCTCAAAACTCAGTGGTTTACACAGGTACGAATGTTGACATCATTACGGGTGTCGAAGGTGAGGGTGCAAGCAAACTCGAGTTCTGGGCAAACAGTACCAAATTGGGTGAGCAAAACGTTGTAGAAGGTACAACAGAATACCAACAAGCTTGGCTTCCAAGCGAGGTTGGTGCAGCATCGATCACTGTGATGGCTTTCAATGACAGTGGCGATAAACTCACAGAAAAAGCAGTTCAAGTGACGGTAGAGTCAGAATCGACGGCGCCAAATCCACCTGTGATTGAGTTTATCTCGCCAGACGCAGGCTCTTCTCACCAAAAAGGTGACAGCATCACAATTTCAGCGCATGTAACAGATGCAGATGATGACTTAGCGACGGTTAAGTTCTTCGCTAACGATTCAGAAGTGTGTTCTCTTGATGCGAAAACGACCCAAGATTTCTCTTGTGACTGGACAACGCAAACGGCAGGCTCTATTACGCTTCGTGCGGAAGCAAAAGATGACGAGCAACATGTCTCTAGTAAGAACTTAACCATCACGGTGACAGATACAAGCACCAGCTGTGGTGACATACCTCAGTACCAAGATGGTGTGGCCTATAACGTCGGTGATGAAGTCACTAACATTGGCAATATCTACTCATGTACGGTAGCGGGTTGGTGTGGTAACCCTGTATGGACACCAGGAACCGGTCATCCAAGTTATCCTGATGCGTGGAAAGATGCATGGGATGAAGCGGGTGAGTGTGATCCGAACCCTGTGCCAGTGGTGGACGTTCAATCACCGCAAGATGGACAGAAAATCGCACCTAACCAAGCATTTGAAGTTGTAGTCGATGCATCGGATGATACTGAAGTTGCTCGCGTTGATGTTCAATTGAATGGTCAAGTGGTTGCGACATCAAACACGCCTTCACAAGGAGATACTTACACCATCACGGTGCCTGCCCAAGTTGAAGGCCAATACACATTGACGGTTGTTGCCTACGATGACCAAGGTGCGAGTGCGGAGGCGGCGCCAATTTCTTTAGCGATTACCGATAAAGACTTGGTTGTTTCTTTAGCATCTCCTGTGGATGGTTCAAGCTACTTCGAAGGTCGTGCGATTTCGATCAAAGCAGACGCGAAGAGTTACGAAGGCGATATTTCCTCGGTAAGCTTCATTGCGAACGGTAACGAGCTGTTTAAAGACACGGAAGCACCTTATGAATATGAGTGGCTAGGTGCTCAGCAGGGTACATATGCTGTCACGGCAAAAGCGGTGAATACGGCCAACCAAGAGCAAACCTCTGCAACGTCTAACATTACAGTCAAAGAAAGCACAGGTGGTGGCGGCTTAGTCGATAACCCTGATCGCTCTATCAGTTACCTAACGTCTTGGGGGTTGAATGACTACCAAGAGCTGTTCAACTCAGAAGGTGATGGTTACTTATTGTCATTTGGTAAGTGGGACGCGAGCGGTAACATCACGATCTCTGATGGCATGCTAACACCACCGAATTACAATCCGGACTGGATGCCAACACAGTACCTAGCATGGTCAACGCTCAAGCATGACAACGAAAATGCGACTATGATGGTTGCGTTTGGTGGTCAAACTTACGAGAGCATTTGGTCGGCGATCAGTACGCCTGAAAGCCGTGAATCGGTTGCGAATGGGTTAGTTGATTTGGTGCATACGCCATTCCCTGTGTACAAAAAGAACCTAAAACCTGAACAGGTGGAAGGCGAGTGTCTTGCAACAAACTCTGACGGTAGCTGTGATTACAGCAAGTACCAATTAGCGGGTTACGTGCACATTGATGGTCTGGACTTTGACTTTGAGAAAGCGGCACGAATCACAGACAAAGAGAACCAAGACTTAACGGCTTTGATCAAGCTTATCCGTGAGAAGGTGGGCAATACAAAGGTTCTTTCTCTGACGACTTACCACGTAGGCGCGGATCCTGTTGAATGTATGGATGCAAGCGTGTTTGAAAACTGCTCTTACATTGAAGAGTCTGGCCGTTCATCTCACCACGGTGAAGTGATTGATCTGTTGAAAGCGACCAAGAATGACTTCGATTTCTTCAACGTGATGACATACGACGCGGGTCGAAACTTCTTATACGAAGTCGCGATGGCAAACTACGCTGAGTACATTGGAGACAAGTCAAAGATTGTTCTAGGTAATACGATCAACAGTCAGTGGGCACCCGGTGGTAACTTTGTTGAAACACGTCAGAACAACCTAGACCGTGCTAAATGGCAGAAAGATAACGGTTACGGTGGCTTCTTTATGTGGACATTAGGTTCAAACAGCCAAAGTTTGAGCATGGCAGAGCAAGTGGACTACTTTAACGAGATGATTAGCGTAAGTAAGTAGTACTTACCTTATCACCTACTTGAACGACGGAAGGCGCTTATGCCTTCCGTTATTCTTTTAATCTCCATCATGGGAATGCTTTTCTCGCCTTATTCCCATACCAATCTCACATTTACTTTCACTTCAGACCTATCACATCTTGGAAAGTTTAAATGCTCACTTTGTGTTAGTTGGCAACGCTGTAAGTGTCGTAGTCGCGCAGTAAGAAGAGTGCGACACAAGCTGCAAGCATTGGCCAAGAGGCAAAGAACAGCAGGTTATTGAACGGGTCCATGTACTTAGCAAAAGAGGAGAAAGTAGAACCTGCATGAAGAACTAGAATTGCGCCGTAGGTGTACTTCTTCCACATACCTACGACGAACGCGCCTAAAAACCCGAGCTGCACGACACCTAAGGCCATCATCGCATTGGTTGATATGTCCAACCCGTAAAAGCCGGACAGCACCTTAACAGCGTGCTCTGGTACAAGAATCTTATCTAAGCCCCAGAACAAGAAGACGATAAAAATGCCGATTCTTAGTAGCAGTAGGCTGGTGGCCAGTTTGGTTTGAAGTGTCTTTTCCATGATATTCCTTTTATGCACTCACGGTGCGATGACGTTAAATGTTCATCAAAGGAGACCTATGGCTGTTGTGTTTTCTTTCGCGGTTTTTCAGTGCTTTATGTAACAAGGAATGTCTGGCTAGGTTTGTTGTTCGCGCTGCGTATGGGAGATAAGAAATAGAAAGGAGTTTTCTATTCTGGGTAAATCAGGAAAGCGCTGGCTGTCTCTTCAGCGCTTCCCTGCATCGGTTTACATTCATCGGTTAGGTTGGCGAGATGTGATACTCATGAGTGGTGGCTATGTGCTGTTGCTGCCTGAGCAGGCTGATGGTTAGGTTGATTGGCATCGGCTTATAGAAATAGAAGCCTTGGATATAGTCTACACCTAACTTAGACAAGACTTTCACTTGCGATTCATACTCTACGCCTTCCACGATAACCTGCATGCCTAAAGTACGGGACAGTTGCAGCATGGACTCTAGCAAAGGAACACCAAAGCTGGATTCGTCTGAAATGTTCTGCACGAAGACGCGATCAATCTTTAGGATGCTGAACGGAAATTGCCTTACGAAATCTAACCCTGAGTAGCCCGTACCAAAGTCATCAATCGCGACTTTCACGCCCATGTTCGCTAGCTTGGTTAGGTTCTCTTTTATCTTTGCCATATCCGCGTCTGAGCACTCACCATCTTCGGTTACTTCAAACACCACCTGCTTTAGAATCTCAGGGTTTCTTTTGAAAATCCCTGATACTTTGTGGGCGAAGTTACTGTTAGACACGACGTTTCGGCTGATGTTGACGCTGATGTATTTGTCTTCGAAAAGGTCTTGATTGTGTTTGATGGTTTTCAATACTTCGCGTAGCACAAAGTACGTCAGCTCTTCTATCAAACCTAGCTTCTCTGCGAGCGGTATGAAAATAGCGGGTGAGACGTTGCCTTCAATCGGGTGGTTCCACCTTAACAGTGACTCACAGCCCACGATTTGGGTGGTTTTCTGGTCAACAATTGGCTGCATGTGAACTTGCAGGTGTTTGTTTTTCAGAGCGCTAGAGAGGGAATATTCTAAACTGCGTTGGCTCTGTTTCTTATGTTTAGCGGACAACAGGGCAATGGTGGTGATTCCCGCCATAAGAAACCCAAACCAAGAGAAGCTCATTAAGAAGTTGATGTAGTACTGGTGCCCGATGTAGGAGGTGATAGCCAGAGGGTAGGCCTCTGATTGTATGCGAACCTTCGAAAGGTACACACCGGGATCGGTCGGGTGAATATCTCTTTTTATCACTTCTACTTTTGAGTTGATTCCATGGCTGCTCAGGTTGGACTCTACAAGATCGTAGATAAAGTGTGGCGGTATCATCAGGCTTACTCCCGCCTGCTGTTTGTCCGAGAAAATCAGCATGATGGACTGCACCTTGGTAATCGCAGCGTTGGAGTACGATAAGGTGGTTAAGTTTGGATCGTCGTTGAGCCTTTCTCGGATGCTGCTATAAAGGCGAAATGACACATCGCCATCGGTGGTAGAGCAGTAAAAGCGGTTATGTTTATTGAATACAGCGGCTTCTTTCACCCAATCGGCATTGAATACATTCTGGCGAAGCTCTGTCACGATGGCATCACAAGATAGAGCGGGTGTGATGCCTGCGAGAAAGCTGCCAAACCTGGCTTGGATCTCTTGAAGTCTGGTTTCAACTAATTGTGAAGATTCTTCGGTTAACGCATGATAATGAGACGGTGTAAAAGGAATGAGTAATGCCATCGACAAAACGAAAGAGATGGCAAAGTAGAATGTGGTCTTGGCAAAATGTTGGTACTTGATATCCATAATTGGAGAAGCGTTACCGATTGGATGAGCACTCGATTTAATTTATAAATTTAACGATTAGGTAGCAAGGAAAATAATAAATATTGTGAATGCACGCATGGATTATTGATAAAGATAATGTTTTTTTAGTTTCACCAGTAACATATTGATGTTAATCCGGTTTTCTTTGTGGATTTTACGTGTTTTTGCAGTAGTAATACGAATTAAAAATATTTATAACCCTATAAAGGTTAGAGTTATATACGATTGCAATATTGAAGAAAACTAACCGAATGATTAGGGATTAGTATGAAAAAAGCGATAGCACTGCTCTTACTGACTTACTTCTCTGGTTTGGCACATGCTGGCGAAGACGCGGTTGATTGCGACAATGCGATGAACACATTAGAGATCAATCACTGTGCCGCACTTGAGCTTGAATCTGCACAGGTAGAGCTTGATAAGTACTTAGCAACCAGCTTTGAACACAATGCTGAGGATACTGAGTTGGTGGGTGCCATCAAGGTCGCTCAGGAGAGTTGGCAAGCCTATATGACAGCGCATTGTGACTCTGTGTATACCCAATGGCGCGATGGTTCAATTCGTGGGCTGATGGCGCTTTCTTGTAAGACTAAGTTAACCAAGCAACGCACTCACGAAGTGTGGGAGAATTTCTTAACTTATATGGGCAGTACGCCGCCTGTGTTGCCAGAACCTAAGTTGATGGATTAGACAGGCGAAAATGAGCTTGAGAGTGTGCGCTTGCTTCAATGGTTTGGCTTGAAGTAAGAAAGCGAAGGGTGATTCTCTTACTCTGCATCTGATTTGTGTGACCCAGTAAGGATTCGATTTTGAATAATGTCAGTATCACCCTTGTTCAGCTTGAAGTTGAATACAAAAACAAACAGAAAAACCTCGCTCTGGTTTCGGAGCTTTTAGATGCGCAAGCCTCCGTCGGTGACATTACCCTGCTACCAGAATTGTTCTCTACGGGTTACATCTTTAACCAAGCGTCAGAAGTGCACGAATTAAGCGAAAACTTCGCCAATAGTGAGACCATTGATGCTTTGTCGAAACTGGCAGAAAAGCATGAAACCTTGATTGTTGCTGGCATTGCAGAGGAAGACCAAGGCGAATATTACAACAGCGTTGCTGTAATTGATGGAACTGGGCTTCGCCATAAGTATCGCAAAGTCAGTCAAACCAAATTCGATAAGCAGTATTTCTCACGGGGCTCTGAGCTTTTAACTTTCGAATATAAAGGGTTAACGTTTGGCGTGGCGATCTGTTTCGATATTTGGTTCCCTGAGATCATGAGAGCGTATCACTCTGTTGATGTTGTTCTTCACCCTGCCAATTTTGGTGGTCACCACAGTTTTGCCATCGGACAGGCGAGGGCGCTAGAAGAAGGGTGCCACATCGTAACGTGTAACCGTGTTGGGCAAGATGTGGTTGATGCCTTTACTGCAACCTATTGTGGTGGAAGCCGAGTCTATTCACCAAAGGGAGACTTGGTGCTTCAATGTTCGGACAAACAGTCGGTTGATACAGTGACTATTCGAGACTTGGCGATAGCGCCTCAATACAATGGGATAGAACTGTTGGATGAAATGCAGCGAATCACCTCTGCATTAAGCCGTTAGAATCACGCACCGCGGTATTTAATTAAAGAGGGCAAGGTATTTGGCCTTGCCCTTAGTCTTGAAGTGGTGTGTTCTTACGTTTTTTATCTATTTTCTCCAAACGCGCGATGGAATTAACGGCTTTCATTCGCTGAGCTTGATGAATATTTACCATCAGGCGGTTAAGCAGTTTTTGGAGCAGTTCTATATCAGGCAGCTGCTGGTTTTTTGTCTGTACTTCTAACTCTAATGCTTGTTTTGAAAGCATGTTAAGCCCCAAGTTAAGCGACATACCTTTAATGGAGTGCAAGGTTCTGTACAGTGGTTTTAGCTTTTTCGCGAGGTAGTATTCGATGACTTGGTCGACAGAGTTTTCGAACTCGAGAATCGTTGAGTCGATAAGCATGCTAAATCCTATTTTGTCATCTTTAAGCATTTTCAGAACTTCTGATTGGCTTATCTCTTCTTCGGTTAGTCTTAATGTGTCGATGGGCTTGCGAAGAAGCTCTATGACGTTCTCATACTTTTTAGTACGTTCAACCGCTGATTGTTTTGGTAAGCGGTTTGAGAACTGTTGCAGCGCATCGAAGAAGCTCTCTTGTTGTAGGGGCTTGGTAAGAACGTGGTCGACACCAGCATCGAGAAAGCTGTCATGAGCCTCGCGAAATACATCTGCGGTATAGGCGAATATTAAGGTGTTGAGTTTTAATTTATCTCGTATGTAATGTGTCGCCTCCACCCCGTTCATTTCAGGCATATGGTTATCCATTAATATAAGATCATATTGATGGGTGTCGAGACGTTCAATCGCCAGTTTTCCATTCTCTGCTAGGTCGACATGGTGACCTAGGTTTTCACAGAAGCCCTTAGCGACAATGGCGTTGATGCGATTGTCTTCGACTAACAGGATGTTGAGGGATTCGTAGGTGAGTTTCTCTGTATCAGCCAAACGTGGGATGTTCTCGCTGGCTACTTTACCTTCTTGCCATGCAATCGGAAGCGAGACTTCGAATTTTGTTCCAAGCCCAACAGCACTGGTTAATATGATGTCACCATTCATAAGTTTGACGAGGTTCTTAACGATGGCGAGGCCAAGCCCGGTACCGCCAAACTGTCTTGTTGTTGATGTGTCTGCTTGTTCAAATGAGTTAAATATTTGCTCGTGTTTGTTTTTGGGAATACCAACGCCGGTGTCTGTCACCGTGAGAATGAGCTTATTATTGGGGCGGTTGAGCTCAGCTTGAATGGCAACATGACCTTCTTTGGTGAATTTGGTCGCGTTGCCGCCCAAGTTGTAAAGAATTTGACGTAACCTTGCACTGTCTCCAATGAGCTGAATATGCGCCGGAACGTTATTTTCTATCAATAGGCGGATGCCTTTTTCGTCTGCTAATGGCTTGATTGCGCTACAAACGGGTTGTATCACTTGGACAAAATGGAAAGGTGCAACCTCTAGTTCAAGCTTGTTCTCTTCTACTTTAGAAAAGTCGAGAATGTCGTTGAGTATGGTCATTAAATGATGGCCAGAATCGAGAATAATATTAATGTTCTCTTTGGTTTCTGGCTCTTGAGTTTGACTGGCGATGATCTGAGAAATCCCGAGTACACCGTTCATGGGTGTCCTGATTTCGTGGCTCATGGTTGATAAAAACTCACCCTTGGCTTTTACCGCAGCTTCAGCTTTGGCGCGCTCCGCGACGAGTTCTTGGTTTTTTGCCCGCATTTCATTGTCGTTTTTTACTAGGTTGGTCGCCATTTTCTGAAAGCTATGTGTGAGGTGGGCAACCTCGTCTTGGGCGTTTGTTTTTGAATGTAGGTTAAGTGTCGAAGCGCCTTCTCTTAGATTACCTGCGGCAACTTGATTAGCGGCTGCGAGCAGTATGTCTATCCTGCGTTTAATACGGTTTGATGACCATGCCGCGATAACTAATGAGATGAAAACGGAAAGGAGTGTACCGACCAATAGAACGTAATCGGTTTGCTGAGCGGAGTTATCAGATTTAACAACACGAACGCTGATCAGCTGTTGCTCTATTTCGATAAATCGCGCGATTTCACGTCGTATTTGGTCGATCAGTTGTTTTCCCGTTTGCTGCTTGGTGAGAGCTACGACACTCTGCATATCTGCTTCACCTTTGTTAACGAGGTTGCGTTGTTGGATTTCCTTTTCTCCAGATTCTTTGAGCCAGGTTTGATGGATATCATCAATTCTGTTTAGGCGATCAACTTGCGGCGGGTTATCGCTAACTTGAGCAGCAAGGGTTTGAATTTTTTGACGCCACACATCGAGTGCAAGGTGGTAGGGCTCTAAAAAGACAGGGTCTCCTGTGATTAAGTAGCCCCTTTGACCGGTTTCCATATCTACGACTAGGTTGAGCAACTCTTGAGCTCGTGCAATAGCTTTGTGTGTGTGAACCACCCAGTGGTTGTCTTCTACCATTGATTGGGTGTTTTCATGAACTGAGAACGAAACGGTCACGATCAAAGCAATCGGAATACAAAAGCTGACGAATAGCTTTTTTTGAAGGGAAATATTGTCGAACCAGCCCAAAATCATAAAACAACGCTCTCCATGTCGATGTTAGTTATTGATAGTGTAGGTGAGAATGAGTTGTTGAGTGTGTAAATGCATATTTTGATTCGAGAATGTCTCTATTTAATGCATAAATACATGTTTGAGAGGTAGTGCGATAGTTTGATAGACGAAGCTTTTGTTGACCAACTAAATCTAAAAACAAAGAGCCAGTTTAATAAACTGGCTCTTTATGATGGGGTAAGGGTGATTGTGGGTTAAATCGCTTTCACGCTGCTTCGTTCCACGAGGGTTGGCTCTAACTCAACGACCTGTGGGTAGGCGTCTGGTGTTTGTAAGCGACTCAACAGTGTATCAACCGCTGCTTTACCTAAGCGGTGCTTTGGCTGGTGGACCGTGCTTAAAGCCGGTGTCATGTATTTAGACAAGTGGATGTCATCGTAGCCAATGATTGAGAGATCATTCGGTATTGATGTGCCATCTTGCGCTGCTGCGTGAATCACGCCCATTGCCATCATGTCGTTACTTACAAACAGTGCACTCGGCATTTTGCCACGAGATTTTAGCGTTTGGTATGAATCAAAACCGCCATCACACTCGAAGTTCGATTCGACAATCCAATCAGCGTTGATTTCTAATCCCGCTTCTTCCATTGCTTGTTTGAAGCCTTGGTAACGCGATGATGCCTGATTACGATGCAGCGGACCTGTGATACAGCCAATTTGAGAGTGGCCGTTATCAATCAGGTGCTTGGTCGCCATGTAGCCACCTTGATGCGAGTTATCTTGAATCTTGTCGCTCGCAAACAGCATTGGGCCCCAATCCATCACTACTACAGGCAGTTCTGGGTAACGTTCGAACACGTCGATATGTTCGCCTTCAAGGGTAGAGCACATCAGCATTAAGCCATCGACACGTTTTTGTAGCAGTGTATCGATCGACGATTTCATACGTTCGCTATCGCCTTCGGTGTTACACAAGATAAGGTTGTAGCCTTTTTCATAACAACGACGTTCAACGCCTTTTACTACTTCGCCAAAGAATGGGTTGGTAGAGGTTGTCACTAGCATGCCAAGCGTTTTGGTTTGCTTCATCTTCAAACTGCGAGCTAATGCAGAAGGCGCATAGTTAAGCTCTCTCGCGGCATTGTTGACACGCTCAGCTATCTCTTCACTGACAAAACGTGACTTGTTAATCACATGGCTCACCGTAGAGGTCGATACCTTTGCGAGCTTAGCGATGTCTTTCATTGTTGCCATAAAAAATCCTTGTGGGAGTCACTTGTCCACGTTGGGCGATATTCTGCCTGAAAACAGGGGCTTATGTTTAGTTATTTGTTGTTACATAACTTAATTAAGCTTCAACCTATTAGGCAGACAGTTGCTCTGCCAAAAATGCGTCTGTTTCATCACGGCTTGGAATAGACGTTTGAGCACCAAAGCGAGTTACTGAAATTGCCGCCGCAGCATGAGCAAACTTAATCGCGCGTTCCATTGGCATATCTTCAAGTAAGCCGGTAACTAGTGCTCCGTTGAAAGTGTCACCAGCGGCGGTGGTGTCTGTCGCTTCAACTCGGAAGCCAGCGATTAACTCACCCTCACCGTTTTTACTTACCCAAACACCTTTAGCGCCAAGAGTGATCATTACCGTCTCGATGCCTTTCGCATGCAGAGCCAAAGCTGCCTGATGAGCAGATGCGCTATCGGTTACTGTCACGCCTGTCAGCACTTCTGCTTCGGTTTCGTTTGGTGTAATCACATCCACACACGCTAATAACGTATCTGATAGTGGGCGAGCAGGGGCAGGGTTTAGAATCACGCGAGTGCCGCTCTCTTTAGCGGTTTTCGCCGCGTATTCAATGCCTTCGATTGGGGTTTCCAATTGAGTTAGAAGGAATTTCGCACCGCGGATCTTCTCTAGGTGTGGTTCGATTTGTTCGCAAGTCAGCTTGTTGTTCGCTTCTGGAGAAAGACAAATGCTGTTTTCACCCGCTGCTGATACTTGGATCATAGCGATGCCAGTTGGCGTGTTCTCTGCCACGATAACACCGTCGATGTTAATTCCGTCTCTAGCAAAATCTTGACGAATGTTGATGCCGAATGGGTCGTCACCGACACAGGCGATGAAGCCGATATCTGCGTTTAATCGTGCTGCGGCTACCGCTTGGTTTGCGCCTTTTCCGCCAGGGATGACCTGATAGTTACCGCCAATCAAGGTTTCACCCGGACGAGGGAACGAAGGAACTTGCAGTACGTGGTCAGCGTTAACGCTACCTAAAACAATCAGTTGAGTCATGATACGAGCCTTATGATATATCGTATTTGAAAATGCATGGGTCTTTCTCATGGTTAGCTATTCAGTCGCGAGAGAGTCGTCAAGTCGCGATAGAGGAATGAGAAACAGCGATGCACTGTCGGTTTTTGCTTTGAGCCAGTGAGTAAATACGCTATTGAGTGAAGAAAGCAGGGAGATAGGGGACTCCCTGCTTGGTATTACTCGTTTAGCACCGATTATTTAGCGATGATTTTTAGAGGTACTGGTACGTACTCGTCTACTTTTTCGCCTTTAAGCACTTTGTCTGCCATCTCGATACCTAGAGAACCGATTAGGTCTGGTTGTTGTGCAACGGTTGCGCCAAGTAGGCCACGGTTAACAGCAGCGATGCCGTCGTCTGTGCCGTCGAAGCCAACGATCATTACGTCTTTACCAGATGCTTGAACAGCGCGTAGTGCACCTAGAGCCATTTCATCGTTCTGAGCGAATACTGCTTCAACATCTGGGTTAGCTGCAAGTAGGTTTTCCATTACGTTCAGACCTTTAGTACGGTCGAAATCAGCAGGTTGGCTTGCAAGAAGCTCAAGGCCGCTGCCGTCTACTGCGTTCATGAAGCCTTCACCACGTTCACGAGCTGCAGAAGTACCAGCGATACCTTCAAGTTGGATTACTTTCGCTTTTTCGCCCACTTTTTCCATGATGAAGTGACCCGCCATTTCACCACCGATTACGTTATCAGAAGCGATGTGGCTTACAACGTCACCACGGCTTGCGCCACGGTCAAGTGTTAGTACTGGGATGTTAGAGCGGTTAGCCATGCGAATCGCGTTAGACACAGCATCTGAATCTGTTGGGTTGATCAGGATTGCCTTAACACCACGAATGGTTAGATCTTCAATGTTCGACAGCTCTTTGCTTGGGTCGTTTTGAGAATCAAGAACGATAAGCTTGTAGCCTAGCTCTTCAGCTTTCGCTTCTGCGCCATCTTTCATGGTTACAAAGAATGGGTTGTTCAATGTAGACAGAACGATTGCCATTGTATCTTGCGCCTGTGCAGACACAGATACGGTTGTAGAAAGAAGAGCAGCAGAAATAAGAGTCGCTAATTTTTTCATGGTGTAAGTCCTTTGTGTAGGGTGAGCTAGGAGGTGAGTCCTAGCTCGTTGTTATATTATTGATTTATTGGGGTGTTACGTTGACTCAAACTAGAGCCGTTCAAAGTGTTACTTGTTTTTGTTATCAACCAGTACTGCCAGAAGAATAACCACTGCTTTTGCAATCATCTGGTAGTAAGAAGAAACGTCTAATAGGTTTAGGGCGTTGTTCAGGAAGCCAATAATCAGTGCACCAATCAATGTGCCCATGATGCGACCACGACCGCCAGCTAAGCTTGTACCGCCAAGAACCACCGCTGCGATAGCGTCTAGCTCATAACCCATACCTGCGGTTGGTTGAGCCGATGACAAACGAGAAGCCACGATGATGCCCGCTACCGCTGCTAACAGACCACAGATTGCGTAAACGCCAATTTTTACTTTGTCTACGTCGATGCCTGATAGGCGGGTTGCTGATTCGTTGCCGCCAAGTGCGTAAACGTAACGGCCAAAGCGTGTGTGGTTAAGTAGGTACCAAACGGATGCGAATACTACGACCATGATCCAAACTGGAACCGGTACACCCATTGCGTAGCCTGTACCAAACCAAGCGAATGCGTCTGCTGTGTCCGTAAAGCCAGTAGAGATAGGGCGACCGTCGGTGTAAACCATGGTTACACCACGAAGTAGTGTCATGGTTACTAGCGTTGCGATGAAGGCTTGAACCTTACCTTTCGCGATGATCACACCACTTATTGCACCTAATGCTGCGCCTGCTACAAGAGCGGTTGGCACAGCGATCATCACAGGGATTTCCATACCAATCATGCTGGCAGCGAATGCGCCACAAAGTGCCAATACTGAGCCAACGCTCAAGTCGATACCTGCGGTTAAGATAACCAGCGTCATGCCTACAGCGATGATTGCGTTAACCGACGTTTGGCGCAGAATGTTTAGGATGTTGTCGACAGTAAAAAAGTTCGGGTTTAAGAAAGAAACGACAACAATCAGGAAGATCAAAGCAATCAATGACTTTTGATCAATCAGCCACTCTTTGCTGATTAACGGCTTTTTCTTCGGCGCTTCAGTTTCAGTTGTTTTGCTCATGGTTTTGGTACTCATGCTGCGTCCTCGTTAATCTTTTTACCGACCGCACACGCCAGTAATAATTCTTGGTTTGCTTCTTTAGCGTCAAATTCACCGCTGATGCGGCCTTCATGCATCACCATGATGCGGTCACTCATTCCTAATACTTCTGGCATTTCAGAGGACACCAAAATGATGCTCATGCCGTCGGCTTTAAACTTATTAATGAGTTGGTAAATCTCTTTTTTCGCACCGACATCGACACCACGGGTTGGCTCGTCGAGAATCAATACTTTTGGTTTGGTCATCAAGCCTTTAGCGATAGCGACTTTCTGCTGGTTACCACCAGAAAGGTTGCCAATGATTTGCTCGCGAGTAGGGGTCTTGATGTTGAATAGCTTGATGAAGTCATCGACTGCGATCACTTCGTCTTTGTGTTGGATTTGACCGCTTTTGGTCAGTAGGTCCAGTGAACAAAGAGACATGTTCTCTTTCACTGAAAGCCCAAGCACTAAGCCGTCACCTTTACGGTCTTCAGAGATGTAAGCGATGCCATTAGCAAGGCCATCTTTAGGACTCACAGGGTTGATGGTTTTATTTTCTAAATTGATAACGCCGCGCTCACTTGGAAGGGCACCGTAAATCACTTTCATCAATTCAGTACGACCAGCACCCATTAGCCCTGATATACCTAGGATTTCACCGCGCTTTAGGGTAAAGCTAACGTCATGAACACCAGAGCCAGTAAGGCCAATCACTTCTAAGCAAGTCTCACCATGGCTTGGTGCGATGCGAGGGTATTGTTCGTCGAGCTTACGACCAACCATCATTTCGATTAAGCCGTCTTCGTCTGTGTCTTTTACTTCACATTGTCCAATGAACCTGCCGTCACGAAGTACGGTGATGTCGTCACAGATCTCGAAGATCTCTTTCAAACGGTGAGAGATGTAAACAATGCCGCAGCCTTCATCACGTAGCTCGTTGATTACTTTGAACAGAGATTCGGTTTCAGTATCGGTTAGGGCATCTGTTGGTTCATCCATGATGATGACCTTAGATTCAAACGATAGTGCTTTTGCAATCTCTACCATTTGTTGCTCGCCTAGGCTGAGTTCTCCAAGTGGTGTTTTTGAGCTGTGTTTTACGTTTAGGCGCTTCAGTAGCTTGTCGGCTTCTTGGTACATCTCGTTCCACAAGATACGTCCCATGGTGCTGGTGATTTCACGACCTAAGAAGATGTTCTCGGCGATGGTCAGCTCTGGGATCAGGTTCAGTTCTTGGTGAATGATACTGATACCAGCTTGTTGAGAGTCTCGAGGCCCTTTGAATGCAGCAGGCTTACCTTGGTACGCGATAGTGCCGCCATCCAAGTGATAAATGCCTGTCAGCACTTTCATGAGGGTTGATTTACCTGCACCGTTTTCGCCCATTAACGCCATCACGCGTCCTGGGTAAACGTTGAGGCTTGCCTTGTCTAGTGCTTTCACACCAGGGAAGGCCTTCTCAATTGAGCTAAGTTCTAAAATGGCTTGAGTCATGTCGGTTCCTTTACTCGGGGCCAGTTGTATTTGGTTATTCTTTCTTTCAGCTGTCACGCTGGGCTGTCGTTATTTTTCGCTTGAGCTAGAACGTTACGCCAGCTTGGAAAATGACATTCGCGTAAGGTGTGCATTCACCGGTACGAATCACAGCGCGGCTTTCATGAGTGCGCTGTTTAAACTCTTCATGAGTGATGTAAGTAATCGCAATTTCTTTACCACAACGCGCTTCTTCTGTTTTGATTTGATCAATCAGCGCTGCATGATGCTCTGGGCTTACTTTTTTAAATTCTTCCGCGATAACCACACCTTCAATTTGAGATTCATCAAGCATGGTTTTTACTGTTTGAGCAAAGCTCGGCACACCGTGAGTTAAAGCAAGGTCGATACGAGATACATGATCTGGAATCGGTAGCCCTGCATCACAAATCGTAATTTCGTCTGTGTGGCCAAGAGTCGCCACTAAGTAGGAGAGTTCAGAGTTTATTAGAGTACTTTTTTTCATATCACGACCTATCGAAAAAACACGCTTGATGGGATGAGAAACAACTCAAGAAAAGCCATCGAAACGTTTCGATAGTGATAATAGTGTGTGATTTATCATTTGCACCTATGAGAGCTTTAGAGTGTGATAGCGATCATCGAAACGTTTCGATGAGGTGTTTTTTGGTGATCTCAATCACCGTGATTGATTGCATAAATTCGAGGGAAGTAGGGGGCTAGGTTCGTTTTTGTGGAGCCCGATCGTTGGCAAAGCTAGGAACAGGTTTACTCGATGTGTGGCTTTACCGTTGGCTCGAATAGGGCAAAGCCTAAACGAGTTCACCTTCTTTTATTGATAGAGCGTAACCAAACTTGGTGACTGTGAGAATTTGGATATGAGGCGTTCTTAAGCGAGCGAATACGTTACGCAGGTTATAAATAACGTTAGCTAGGGCGTGAGGTGATGAGAGCTCTCCCTCCCAACACTCATCAATAATATGTTCTTTAGTGATTGGCTTTCCTACGTTCTCTACTAGTAGACAGAGCACAGCCAATAACTGAGGGCGTAATGCAATACGGTTACCTTGCTGATTGGTAATCGTTCGAGAGTTGGTATCAATGAGTAGGCCGCTGAAGTCTATGGTGTGGTTCATCGTATTTATGTTCATTTGTTCGAATAGAAAAGATTGGTTTATGACTTGTTGTGCATCGAAAGTGAGCAATCAAAGCGCGCGGATTATGCAAAATCACACCTCTCTTGAAAGTAAGCGCACGTAAGCCACGCGAGAAAAAATATAAAAAACCGTTGGTTTGAAAATGGATGTGGGATTTTTTGTGAAAAATGAAGATGTTTTATTTCTTTGTTATTCAGTTGGTTATTTGTTTTTACTGATTGTGTTGTTCGAAGTTACTAAGTGATTATATTTTTATTTATTTTTTTGTTTTCTGTGAGCGTAATCTGATTGCCAATTCGACGGGGTGTCGGATAACTCTAAAAAGATTGTGCGGTTTGGGAACGCTTAGCAATCTTGATTTGAAATAAGTAAGGTCAAGCAGTAATGAATAACAAACTAATTTTAGGCGTGGCATTGATGTCAGCGGTAGCGACAAACAGTGTAATGGCAGAGGACAGTGGTTTTTACCTTGGCGGTGCAATTGGTACCGTTGATTTTGAAGATGATGACTTAGTTTCATCAAAGACAGAACCTGTGACTTTTGAAGCCGAAGATAACTCTTACCGTCTAATTGCAGGTTACAAGTTTAACCGCATTGTATCGCTTGAGGTTCAATACACAGACTATGGCGATCTAGTTGCAAAAAACCACGCTGATAAAACAGAAGGGTTTACATGGACTCCTCAAACAGTATCAGTAGCTGCAAACCTAGGATACACATTTGATAACGGCATGCGTCCGTTTGGTATTATCGGTTTATCTTCTATCGACCTAGATATGAAAAACGCAGACGGTTCTCGTCCTTCTGGTTCTGACTTCGATGATACTGGCACTGGTGTTCGTTTCGGTGTTGGTGTGGAGTATACCCCGCCTAAGTTAGCAGCATTAAGCCTACGTCTTGGTTATGAAGCGGATGCATTCACTCTCGAGACTTACGAAGGTAGCTTTTGGAATCGCAGAAAAGTAGAAAAAGACATCGTACTAGAGTCGTTCTATCTAGGTGCAACATACAACTTTTAAGTTTCACACTTTGTTAAACGGTAAATCGATTTCTAAATGGGGCGTCGGTTGGCTCAACCCGTTTAGCTAAAGTGAAAGCTGCCGCAATCGTCGGCAGCTTTTTTATACATCGACCAACGCAATATCAAAGCTGTTGGTTTAAAGACTCAAGGCAAAATGAAGATGAATAAATCTATATTAAGTGCAGTATTGCTTCTGTCGTCATTTACAATTCATACGGCATCAGCCTCGGTATTGGATAGCGGCTTTTATCTAGGTGGTGCAATTGGTTCGTCAGATATTGACGACGACGGCTTAGTATCAAAAAGTAATTCAGCCAAAACAGCGACATTTGAAGCGAAAGATAACGCTTATCGCATTATGGCTGGCTATAAGTTTAATCGTATTGCTTCTATTGAGGCTCAATACACGGATTACGGTGATGTAGTTGCGCACAACGCAAAAGTAAACTTTGCTCGCGCTTACAACTTCAGTTGGGCACCAAAGGTTATCTCTTTAAGCGCAAATCTTGGTTACACGTTTGATAACGGATTACGTCCTTTTGGTGTGGTTGGTTTGTCTAGCATCGACTTAGATTCTAAGGACGGAAGATACAGCGCTTCTCAGATCAAGTCTGATGCCGATATCGGGGCTCGCGTAGGCTTTGGCTTAGAGTACACACCTCCAAAAGCACCGGCTTTCAGTATCCGTTTAGGATACGAAGCTGATGTGTTTGATGCCGAAATTAAGGAGACAAGGTGGAAGGGCTCGGTCGCAGAAAAGAGTAAAACATATAAAAAGACAGTAACTTTGGACTCTTTCTACTTAGGCGCGATGTACACCTTTTAAACTATTCAGTTTTGCCTAAAAACAGGTCCATTTCTAAATGGAACGTCGGTTGGCTAAACCCGCTTGGCTAGGCTAAAAAGCCGCAGTGTTTGACTGCGGCTTTTTTATGTCTAACGTTAGGCCTCGCGGATATGAGCGGTGACGGAAACGACAGCGTGATCGGTACTGAATTGGTCGTGTTCGAAGCTTGGGTTAATCAGGTGATGATCGAGCACGGTGTAGTGTGATATTTCCATCAAACTTGAGGAGTTCTGGCAGTCAAATTCGTTCGACATCAATATGTAGTCCAAGACTGAGCCTGATGCGCCGTAATAGTGAGTTGGTTTACGTTGTTCGAGCAAGTCTTCTTCGTGTAATTGATGGTAGAGATCCCAGCTGTCTCTCAATCTAAAGTGTGAAAGCCAATGTTGGCTGGTTTCATCTCGATTCAACGAATAGCTCAACAGCCCTTTGAATTCATCGTTAAATAGGGGCTTGTTAAAGTCGCCCATCAATACAACGGGTTGATCGGTTTTGTAGCGTTGATTGGTGATGTATTGATGCAGCATTTGAGCCTCTAGGCCACGTTGAACGCTCGATAGCCAAGAGCCTAGTTGTTCCTGATGAAGTTTAATCAGTGTGTCACTCTGAGGTTTCTGCTCTGCTGAACTGTCGCTGGGTTCTGCTGGCTCAACTTTTGGCTCAGTTGGGCGTTGTGACTTAAAGTGTACGACATAACAATCGGTTGAGCCTAAGTGAGGTAATTCAATGGTGGCGTGCACTGGCGTGCGGTTGAATGAAAAATTGTCGCTAAGGTTAAAGGCGGCAAGTAGGCTCGAATCCGGTGTTACAGGCTGAACATTTTCAATCGGGTAACGGGAAGCAATACCCACTACAGGGGAGGTGTATAGGTAATCATCTTCAACGTGTGCACTATCGACCACGGCAAAGTAGGGGTAACCCAGTTCATTCATTAGCTGCTGTAAAGATTCTGGGCTGAAGATCTCTTGAAAGCCAATCACATCGCAACCTGTTGAACGAATCGCTTCAGCAATCCAATGCTGTTTCTTTTGCCATTCATCGAGGCTGTAGATGTTCTCAAAATCATAATAAGCATTCGGCGGCTCAAGGTAGTTCAAAAGGTTGAACGTTGAGAAGGTTACTTGGTTTGGTTTGTTCAAGGTTGAATCCTATTGAAATCACTCTTTTAAGGATATCTAAAATATGGAGATATTGTTCGTATTTAGTCAGTTATTTTCATTTGATCTAGCGAAGGTCGTCGCTTTCTGCTTAGATTCTCTCCATTCGATGCGGTTAAGGTGTCGAGTTTAATTTTCTCTACGATCAATCGGTCGTTTTCTTATGGTTTCACTATGAAAAAATATACCTCTCTCGCTCTTGTATTGTTGAGCGCCTTTTTCTCTGCATCGTCATTGAGTCAATCCCTTACGCCTGAATCGATTGAGCAAATTGAATCTCGTGTTTCGGCACGCATTGGTGTGGCTGTCTATGATTCGGCGACCAAGAAAGCGTGGAGTTACAAGGGCGACGAACGTTTCCCGATGATGAGTACCTTCAAAACTCTGGCTTGTGCGAACCTTCTTTATGATGCTGAAAACAAAGGGCTGGATTTGGATTCAAAGGTCAGCATTAAGTCTGAGGACCTCATTGTTTGGTCTCCAGTGACTAAAGAGCTAGTCGATAAAGGCATTTCACTTAGAGATGCGTGTAACGCAACCATGACGATGAGTGACAATACCGCCGCAAATATTGTGCTAGGTGGAATAGATGGACCCAATGGCTTAACTCAGTTCCTGCGTTCTATTGGAGACAGCAATACTCGCCTTGATCATTTGGAGCCAGAATTGAATCATGCTCGACCTGGTGATGCTCGCGATACCACAACAGCGAATAGTATTGTGATGACGTTGAATGAGTTGATGTATGGCGATACGTTGTCACAAGCGTCTAAAGCGACGTTAAAAGGCTGGATGATGGACAATAAAGTGTCTGACGGAATGTTTCGTTCTATCTTGCCTAGTGGTTGGAATATTGCGGATAGATCAGGGGCGGGCGCTTATGGTTCTCGCGCAATCACGGCTATTGTGTGGAGTGAACATAGAGCTCCGTTGATCATCAGCGTCTCTCTCACAGAAACTGAATTCACTCTCCAACAACGTGACAAGGTGATCAACGAAGTGGGTCAACTTATCTTTGACGCGTATCTGGTGCAGTAGTTAATAGTACAGTAATCCTACACAATCACGTGCTAGCCACAGGTTCAGCCATAGCGCTAGCGCGTGATATTTCTTAGAACAGTCCCGAGTAATTTGTAAATAAAGCGTAAGACTTATGGTGCTGATGGTTTTATTAGTTATTACATGATGTTAGATTTGATTCTATACTTGTTTTAACGGCATGCATTCAAAGCCGACAAATCAAGCTGAATATTGAATTCATGACATTTGAAGGGAGAGTCAAATGGGAACAGATCTTCGACGCAAGGCCTCGCAGCGCACTCAGTTTTTCAGGTTAAAGTTAGCCTCATGTGCAGTTATGCTGCCGCTTATTGCTCTACAACCCTCCGTTACTTACGCATCCGATACCGAATCCACTCCCGCCGTCACCGTTATTGAGACCACACAACTGGTTGGTTTTGGTGAAGCAAAATACCCAGCCGATTTTACTCACTTCGATTACGTTAACCCGAATGCCCCTAAATTCGGCAAAGTGACCTACGGCAGCATTGGTACCTACGATAGCTTTAATCGATTCGGTTCCCGCGGCGTTGCTGCAAGTTATACCGGAGAGATTTACGATACCTTGATGTTTTCTCCGAGCGACGAGATTGATGCGTACTATCCATTGATTGCTTCAAAGGTTCGCTACGCCAGTGATTTCACTTGGATGGAAATCGACATCAACCCGAATGCTAAATTCCATGATGGTCAGCCCATCACAGCCCATGATGTGGCGTTTACCTTCATGAAATTTTCGACAGAAGGTGTGCCTCAATATCGTGTGTACTACAAAGACATCGAATCCGTTACTGCGGTTTCTGACTTGGTTGTTCGTATCGAGATGAATAATCCTAACCGTGAGAAGTTGTTTAGCTTTGCTCAAAGCACTCGCGTGTTACCAAAGCACTTTTGGAAAGACAGAAAACTCTCTGAGCCGCTAAGTGAACCGCCGGTAGGCAGCGGTCCTTATAAGATCATCAGTTATAAGTCGGGTCAAAGTGTTACCTACGGCCTTGATGAAAACTATTGGGCAGCAGACCTACCCGTTAACGTTGGCCGTAATAACTTCAAGCAGGTGCAATACGATTACTACCGTGACGACACGGTAATGCTGGAAGCCTTTAAAGCAGGGGAGTTTGACCTTCGTACTGAAAACTCAGCTAAGTTCTGGGCCAACTCTTATACAGGCGCAAACTTCGACAAAGGCTATATCGTCAAAGAAGAGATCAATCACGAGAAGCCAGAGTCGACCCAAGGCTTTGTCTACAATATTCAATCTCCGGTGTTCTCAGATCCTAAAGTTCGTGAAGCGTTAACGTACGCGATGGACTTTGAGTGGATGAATAAGAACATGTTCTACGGCCAGTACAAACGTACTCGTAGTTACTTCCAAAACACTGACTATGAAGCGAAAGGCTTGCCAAGTGAAGACGAAGTGGCGTTGTTGTCTCAGTACAAAGACCAGATCCCACCGCGAGTGTTTACCGAAGAATACCAACCACCAGTCACCGATGGCAGTGGTCGTATTCGTAGCCAAATGCGCACGGCATTTAAACTGCTGAAGGAAGCGGGTTGGGTACTAAAAGACAAAGTAATGACTAACGAAAAGACTGGTAAGCCAATGTCGTTTGAGTTGTTGATTTACAGCCCAACGACGGAGCGTATTGCTACACCTGTTCAAAAGAACCTTAAGCGAATGGGGATCGAGATGAAGATCCGCACGGTCGATACCACGCAATACATCAAGCGTCTGCGTGATCGAGATTTCGATATGGTCTCTTCATCGTTTTCGCCAAACCCTTACCCAAGCCCGAACTTAATGATTGTTTGGAACTCTAACTACATTGATTCTACTTACAATACAGCAGGTGTGATGGATCCTGTGGTGGATGCGTTAACTGAAGAAATCGCACGTAACCAACAGAACCCAGAAAAGCTCCTTACGCTAGGTCGCTCTCTTGACCGTGTGTTGCAGTGGAACTTCTACAACATTCCTCAATGGCACGTTGGTGAATACCGAGTGGCAATGTGGGACAAGTTTGAGCGTCCGGATGTGCTGCCTAAATACGATTTAGGTATCGATACATGGTGGATTTCAGAAGAGAAGGCGGCATTGCTTCCTGAGAAACGTCGCTAGGAGTTAGTTAGCATGGCTGCGTATATATTTCGACGTTTGTTGTTGGTGATCCCCACGCTGTGGGCGATCATCACGATTAACTTTTTCATCATTCAGATTGCGCCGGGCGGGCCTGTAGAGCAGGCTGTGGCGCAATTAGAAGGGCATAACTCTGGTATTATGGAGCGCTTTTCTGGTGGTGGACAAGAGGTTGATTTAAGCGAGAGTGATCAAGCGTCTGCCAGTGGCTATAAAGGCTCACGCGGGCTGGATCCGGAAGTGGTTGAAGAGATCAAAAAGCAGTTTGGTTTTGATAAGCCGATTCACGTTCGCTACTTTGAGATGTTGAAAAACTACGCGACCTTTAACTTTGGTGAAAGCCTGTTTAAGGGCGGTAATGTTATCGATTTAATCATCGAGCGCTTGCCCGTCTCTATTTCTCTGGGGCTTTGGAGTACGTTAATCATTTACGTGATTTCGATACCTCTGGGCATTATGAAGGCGATACACCACGGCTCTCGTTTTGATATTTGGTCGAGCGCGGTGGTGATTGTCGGTTATGCGGTCCCTGGCTTCTTGTTTGCTATCATTCTGATTATCTTATTCGCGAGTGGTAACTACTTCAGTTGGTTCCCTTTGCGAGGGTTAGTATCGAGTAACTTCGATCAACTCAATTGGTATCAGCAAATTGGTGATTACTTCTGGCATTTAGCTTTGCCTATTTTCGCTATGGTGATCGGTGGTTTTGCCACGCTCAGCATGCTGACCAAAAACTCCTTCCTTGATGAAATCAATAAGCAATATGTGGTAACGGCACGAGCGAAAGGTTTGGACGAGAACAGTATTCTCTACAAGCACGTTTTCCGTAACGCAATGTTGATCATCATTGCCGGTTTCCCAAGCGCATTTATTAGTATTTTCTTCACGGGTTCTATGTTGATTGAAGTGATGTTTTCACTCGAAGGCATTGGTTTACTTGGCTTTGAGTCGACCATTCAACGTGACTATCCCGTGGTGTTCAGTTCTCTCTATATCATGACCTTATTAGGCTTGGTTCTGAGCATTATCTCCGACCTGACTTATACCTGGGTTGATCCTCGAATTGATTTTGAAGCGCGTTAATGGCGAACGAATAACAAGGTATTGATAATAAATGTTTAACAACCCTTTAGCTGAAGCTCGTTGGTTACGTTTTAAAGCAAATAAGCGTGGTTTTATCTCCCTTTGGATATTTACCATCTTGTTTGGCTTGAGCCTGTTCGCTGAGATTATCGCGAACGATAAGCCATTATTGGTTTCTTATGACAATCAATGGTTTGTGCCTGTCATTAATGAATACGCAGAGACAGAATTCGGTGGGGAGTTTGAAACCGAAGCCGACTATAAAGACCCGTATGTAATCGACCTCATTGAAGAGAGTGGCTATATCGTATGGCCTATCATTCCTTTTAGCTACGACACTATAAACTTTGATATCGCAGGCGCGGTACCATCGGAGCCTGACTCGGTTAACTGGTTAGGGACAGATGACAAAGGGCGAGATGTGTTGGCTAGAATTATTTACGGCTTTCGTATCTCGGTACTCTTTGGTTTTGTTCTGACGATTGTTTCAAGTGTCATTGGTGTGGTCGTTGGGGCGACACAAGGTTATTACGGCGGTTGGGTTGACCTGTTTGGGCAACGTTTCATCGAGGTGTGGTCCGGAATGCCGACCTTGTTCTTGCTGATTATTTTGTCGAGTTTTATCGAGCCGAATTTCTGGTGGTTGCTTGGGATTATGGTGCTATTCAGTTGGATGAGTTTGGTGGGGATCGTTCGAGCCGAATTCTTACGCTGCAGAAATTTTGATTATGTAAGAGCCGCGCAAGCGATGGGCGTCGATGACAAGCGCATTATGCTTCGTCACATGTTGCCGAACGCTATGGTTGCGTCCCTAACTATGATGCCGTTTATCTTGTCTGGTTCGGTGACCACGCTGACGTCATTAGATTTCTTGGGCTTTGGTCTTCCTGCGGGGTCGCCCTCGTTAGGCGAGCTTCTGGCGCAAGGTAAAGCCAACTTACAAGCGCCTTGGCTTGGTATTTCCGCGTTCGTTGTACTTTCTTTGATGCTTACGTTACTTGTCTTCGTCGGTGAAGCGGTACGTGATGCCTTCGACCCACACCAACAGAAGTAAGGATAGGTTATGACTTCAAATACAGCTCCTGCTTCTCCAGTTCTAACCATAGATAAACTGTCTGTGGGTTTTGGAAGAAAGAAGGCGATAGAGCAGGTAACACACGATGTTTCGCTCGAAATATACAAAGGTGAAACACTGGCGCTGGTGGGAGAGAGTGGCTCGGGTAAATCGGTGACGGCTAATTCGATCTTAAAGCTACTGCCTAAAGGCTCGTCGCATTACTTGAGCGGAAAGATTAACTTCTCTGGTAGCGACATCTTGAGTTGTTCTGAGAGGCAACTGCGCGGTATTCGTGGTGGTCGCATCGGGATGATCTTCCAAGAGCCGATGGTGTCACTGAATCCGCTTCATCGAATCGGCAAGCAGTTGGTTGAAACCCTCGCTATTCACCGCGGTATGCGCACCAATAAAGCGCAAGCCTTGGCGATAGAATGGCTTTCTAAAGTAGGTATCCGTCATCCAGAGCAAAAAATATTAGCCTATCCGCATGAGTTATCTGGAGGTGAGCGTCAGCGTGTGATGATCGCGATGGCACTGATTAATGAGCCAGAGCTGCTTATTGCTGACGAGCCAACGACTGCACTGGATGTGTCGGTGCAAGCGCAGATCCTCGACTTGTTGAAAGATCTACAACAAGAGCTTGGCATGGCGATGCTGTTTATCACCCATGATTTGAGTATTGTTCGTAAGATTGCCGATAGAGTTGCGGTGATGAAAGATGGTCGTCTTGTCGAAAGCAACGACTGCCAGACACTGTTTAATGCGCCAGCTCACCCTTACACACAAAAGCTAATCAATTCAGACCCGAAAGGCTTGCCTGTCCCTGTGTCACCCGACAGCAAACCGCTACTCGATGTAGATCAACTTCGAGTTTGGTTCCCGATCACGGGTGGCCTATTTAAGCGTACTATTTCGCATATAAAAGCGGTCACTGATATGGAGTTCACCCTTAAGAAAGGGCACTCAATTGGCTTAGTGGGCGAGAGTGGTTCAGGTAAGTCGACCACAGGTATGGCGATATTAAAGCTGGTGGAGAGTGAAGGTTCGATCACTTATGAAAGCGAGCAGCTTCAAGGGCTAAACCGCCAGCAGATGCTACCATTTCGAAGTCGTATGCAAGTCGTCTTTCAAGACCCATTCTCAGCCTTGAACCCAAGAATGTCGGTGGCACAAGTGATTGGTGAAGGCTTACGAGTTCATCAACAGCTGGATGAGACCGAACTGGACCAACGTATCTGTGATGTGATGAAAGAGGTCGACCTTGACCCTGAAACACGTCACCGTTACCCAAATGAATTTTCGGGCGGTCAAAGACAGCGCATTGCGATTGCGCGAGCACTGATTCTGAAACCAGAGTTTATCTTGTTAGATGAGCCTACATCTTCGTTAGACAGAACCGTTCAAGCGCAAGTACTGGATTTGCTGAAGTCACTACAAGAAAAGTACGATCTTACGTACCTGTTCATCAGTCACGACCTGAACGTCGTCAAATCCCTATGTCATTACACTATCGTGATGAAAGCGGGCGAGGTAATAGAGAAAGGTGACACTGAAACGTTGTTTAGCGCTCCTAAACACGAATACACCAAGCAGTTGGTGAGCCTCTCGAACGTGGGTGGCGTGTAAGTCGCCAATAGAGGCACTATTCTTTATAACAAGGGCGATCAGGTTGAATTCAACATGGTCATTTAGTGGTTTTAAGATTACACTGCGCCCAATATTTCAGAAGTACATATTTAGGTAGAGGTCACCATGGACCAAGAACATTACGAAGACGCTGACTACGAAGGTTACGAGCACGGCGAAGAAGGCGAAGAGATTGAAATCGAGGCGATTGGTGTCGATGTATCATCTCAGCCAATTGAGCTTTACAAGGTGTTCAAGATCGCGAACCTAGTGAGTGGCGGTGGCGAAGCCAAGCATGTCATCTCTGAAGGCTACGTTGCGGTGAATGGCGAGCTGGAAACACGTAAGCGTCGTAAAATGTACGATGGTGACTTCTTTGAGTTTAACCAAGAATACTATGTAGTGTGCTGTGACCAGCCAGTACAAGAAGTAGAAGATAAACCAAAGAAAAAAGAAGCGGCTAAGAAAGACAGCAAGTCGAAGAAAGGCCAGTCTAAAAAGGGTTCAAGCAAGAAAGAACCACAGCGCAGCACTGCAGATATGCTAAGCGCTAAAGCTGAACCTAAGAAACAGAAAAAAGAGAAGAAGAAAGAAAACAAGCCGAAAAAGAAAGCGGACACGCCAAAGCCAACACGTGACGACAAAAGCGGCCGTAATTCGATTGAGTTCTTCTAATTTCAGCTTTAAACTGCTGGTCTGAAAACTCTTCGATAGTTTAGCTGCGCTACATGTTTTTAGCGCTTGCGAGATACTAAAAGGCTCACTTTGATAGTGAGCCTTTTTTGTTGTCGCTAGGTTAAGCTTGAGGAGACCCTTAGCTGACCTGTTCTACTTCATTTGACGTCTTAGAACGCTTGAATGAGTAAATCATATAACCGATGATACTTGCCGCAACAATAACCGAGCAGACTCGAATAAAGTTAATCAACATTGGTGCGTTCTCAATGAACTCGTTAATTCCCCAAAGTAGAACGAGCGAGAATACAAACATGACGAGTAGTCCCCAACAAGGTGCATCGACTTTACCCGGAACAACATACCAACCATCTTCTTTGATCGGTTTGTTCAAGCGTGCATATTCTGCTTGCTGACCTTTGACGGTGTAGAGGTGCATTTCTGTTTGTTTGCCAGTTAGCAGCAAGCTTGCAGCATAGGCGACAATCGCATTGACGAAAACACCGATGACACAGTACCAAGGCCAAGCAATATCAGTCGCAACCGCAACATACCAAATCGCCAAGAAGCTTGCTGCGACACCAATTAATAGTCCCTTTTCTGTAATATGTTTGGAGTAGAAACCAAGCACGAACATACAGAAGTTTGCGCCTACAAAATAGGAGCCCGCTTTACTCAGTATTTCTAAAACTGAGCCTGTGCTGGTTGCAAACATGAAGGCTGGAATGATGATACATAGCGCCCACATAACTGTGAAGAAACGCGATGCTTTGAGGTAATGTTCCTCTGACTCGTTTTTCTTGTAGAAGCGTTTATAGAAGTCAGTAACAGAGACGGTAGCCATAGAGTTAAAAGCGGAGTCTAGGCTCGACATACTTGCTGCAAGAATAGCTGCGGCGATTATTCCCATCAGCCCTGGCATACCGTATTCGCTGGCATAGTGAAGGATAATGGTATTACCATTCTCAAACTCTTTACCATCGTAGTAAGCGTTAAATAATACGCCTAATAGAATGAATACGAAGTAGATGAAGAAAGCAACGTAACCCATCATTAGCATCGCTTTTTTCGCATCACCCATATTCTTAGCCGCCATACAGCGTTGAACCATCATTTGGTTACCGCCATACACAGTCGTGTGGAACATTGTCATTGCGATAACGCCGGCCCACACCGTGGTCACTTGGCTTAAATCTAAATTGGTCTGCAACGCATCGGTCATGCCGTCTGACTTAAGGTTTTGCATCACTTCAGTCATTGGTTGTGGCATGCCATTCCAAACGGCTTCGATGATGATGAACGCGCCAAGAAACAGAATGACCGCTTGAATGACATCTGTCCAAATAACGGCGGCAATTCCCCCCATCACGGTATAGATCAGCGCGATAACAGTAACAATAATGATGCAGTAAGTGACGTCGATACCGGTAATGAACTCGAGAATCAACGAGGTCGCATATAATACCGCAGCTGAGCTTATCGCCTGTTTAATCAAGAAAATCAAAGACAGAGTGATACGAGAAGCTTTACCAAAGCGTCGTTCTTGATACTCATAAATTGAAGTGAGACCGTTGTTGTAGAAAAACGGCATAAACACAGCAACGATAAAGAAAATCACCAAAGGGTAGTTTAGGTGGATAGCGATCACCGACAAGCCTTCTTTGTAAGACCAAGCTGGTCCCCCCAAGAAAGACATCGCACTGACATAGGTACACACAACAGAGATACCTATGGCCCACCATGGAATATTTTTATCACCCAACGCAAATTGGTTAGCGGAAGTCACACGTCTGCCAACTAGTGCACCCATAACTAAAGTCAGGACGATATAGGTACCGAGAATTGTCCAGTTTAAAGCGCCAAACTCATACATGCTCACGTCCTTTTAATTGTTCTTCCATTTGCTCAAACAGATCGTAACCAAGCTGTTTTAAGATGTGTGCGATATCGATAGCGACCCAGTTCTCCTTGAGTAGTTCGCCTTCTCGTCGCCAGATATCCATAACGCGAAGCTCGATGTGCTTGCCTGTCGGTGCTAAACCTAACCAGCCACTGGTGCCAGTATGTGTACCGTGCATATGTGGCCAACCACCTGTGGATACGTAGTCATTTTTGGACAAAATATTGAGCTCTATATCGACACTTCGATCAGGGAAGGCAAATACAAATGGCCCTTGATGGTGGTCGCGGAAGCCTTGGATACCTCGAGTCGTACCAATCCCAGCCGGTCCGTACCACATGAAGTCGTCATGCCAGTAGTTTTCTAGATCCATTGAATCAAGGCGTTTACCATCAAATCGACCCAAGCAAGCCAACATATCTAGCACGAGCTTTTGACTTTTCTCGCTCTCTTCCGCTGCGATGCTACCGGTCTGTATTCCGTCTTGAGTTGCTGGAGCTGGGACTAATCCAGCATGGCCTAGACTCTTGCGTAACGGATTCACGCCAGCTTGGTTCATTACATCAATAAAATCTGGTATTAGGTAGGATTCGACAATTTGACCGTCTTGGGTGCAAACCATTTCTGTGTAGCGTAAGTAGAGTGTTTTTCCTGTTGCTGGGATACCAAACAACGGTTTTGCAAATGTGCCGACAAAATAGCCCGTAGAGTTTACCCAAGTGCGACCTTCGTATTCACCTTGCATAATGATTGAAGGGCGTCGTTCAACATCAGGTAGCGAGTTTATTAGCGGTAATAGAAACGCTTGCTCAGTCGCATCGACACCAGAGATGTCGTTAATCGGATGAGCGACACACCATTTAACGTCAGTATTTAGCATCTCGTGGGCTACTTGCGTCCGTTCTGATGAGTGAGCGTTAAAATAGGATTTGTAGAAATTTTCTATCAAGCTGTTCAACATAATACTTCCTTATATAGTTAACCGATTTGGACTAAAATCTGTTTCCAGACAGCACTTTCATCAAGTAGCGTAAATTCTCTGCGTAGGCCCCAAGGTCCAAACTCTGCATGGCTGATTCCCATGATGTGAACGTCTTTTCCTGTAGGCTTTCCAAACATGCCGTAGCCTTCATGCTTGCCTTGTAGCGACCAACGAATAGCCGCACGTGGTGACATCATTTCGTCATTGCGGCCAATACGGTGATGAATCTTGAACTCAGCGTTCGGAAAGGAAGAGCGCAGTGACATCCAAAATTGGTCGATTTCATTATGAGAAAGCGCAGTTTGTCCACCTGTGTATTCACCGATACAAGCTCGGTCGTATTCTTTTGGTATGACTGAGAACTCAGCGCTCATTACACGGCGCAGTACGTCTTCATAACGCTGACCGTATTCATTGTCATTTCCTACACCAAGGTAAGGGCCTTGAATGTCGACTTGGGGAGTGAAAGGGAAGGGGCATTGCTCAACGCCACCCTCTATTTCGATTTGTTGACGAGCGTACTCTTCTGACGTCATACCCAGTTGGTTTGCAATCGCAGCGATGTCTCGGATCATCCACTCATCATTGATTTGGTTATTGATGGCATGGCAGTCAGCGATGATTCGAAACTTAAGTGTTTTGTTTGTGGCTTTGCCAAATACACCATCATTAATATGAGTAGCTGTAGAAATGATTCGGTGTGATGAAAGCATGCCTTGCTCAGGAGTCCCTGACCAAATAACGTCTTCACCCAATAAGGTACGGTTCGGGAACTCGGCTAGTGTGCCCATGGTCGCGCTGATGACCTTTTCGTTTCCCTCGGTGATGGAGAGTGGTGTACGGACGATAATGTCAGGTGAGTAATAGTTATGTAGGGTACTCAGACCTCGATCTTCCCAGATTTCTTTAGTGATACCTAATATGTAATCCGGAAAATCATGCCATTTAGAATCAAAGCCAACCATAGCCATTAATCACCTCCTGATGCGTCATAAAATTAGTTATTGGATTGTTTTTGGTTACGTATCCAATATTGCCTTTTGTTACCACTGTGTCAATGAGGTGTTTTGCATATGTTTCTTTATTGTGGGTTGGATCTGTTTTTTAACAAATCTACAAATACGGTTATCTTTGAGGTGATTGAGTGATGATTCACTATTTATCGAGTGTATATGAACCACATGATTGGGTTTTAATATAGCAGGATTTAATTTAAGTTATTGTATTGATGTGATAATTATTATTCTGGAGAAATTATTATAGAATCAGAGAACGTGCTGTGGCGATCTGCTATATCAAAGTCATGACGAAGAAAAATTTAGAGTAATGATTCTTATACGAAGAGATTTTACTCGGTTTGTTAATTTTTTGTTTAGATTTATTTAATGAGAAATGAATTCGCATGCAACGATAAGTTTGGGAATGGTTGGATTGAAAAAGCCACTCAAAGATGAATATTGCGTGGCCTTGTTGATGGGTGCGCTTAAGACAATAATTCTGGAAGGAACAGTGATATCGCTGGCACAAAGGTGATGATCATCAAAGCGACGAGCATGGCACCAATCCAGCCTAAAATCTCCCGAGACAAGGATTCAATCGGCACATTACCTACTTGGCTGGCCATAAATAAGTTGGCGCCGAGTGGGGGAGTGACAAACCCGATGGCTAGGTTCACGATCATCACGATACCAAAGTGAATTGGGTCCATTCCTAATGCGGTCACGATAGGTAGCAGAATTGGAGTTAAGATAACAATCGCCGCTAATGTCTCCATGAATGTACCAACGATCAGTAGCAGTGCGGTGATACATAGCAAGATGAGCAGCTTGTTTTCCGTGATAGAGAGAATGAACTGTGCGATTTCAGTTGGTAGACGCTCAAGCGTTAGGATTCGGCCAAAGGTAACTGAAGCGCCCACAATCACAAGTACTGCACCTACCAATAACGAAGACTCCAAAATGATCTTCACGACCTTTTTGTAATCCAGCTCTTTGTAAACAAACATGCCGAAAAACAAGCCGTATAACACACCAATCGCTGCAGATTCAGTTGGCGTGAATACACCAGAGTAGATGCCGCCAAGAATGATTACGGGTAATAGCATTGCCCAAATCGCTTCTTTAAGCGCTGCCAGTCTCTCAGGCCATGTTGCTTTCTTATCGTTACCTTTGTAGCCGCGGATTTTAGATACGATCAAACAGTAACCGATAAGGACGAGTCCGACGACAACCCCAGGGAGAATACCAGCCATGAACATTTTCGTTACGGACACTTCTGCAGTAATGGCATACACGATCATTACAACAGACGGTGGAATAATTACACCGATACCGCCGGAAGAGGCAATCAATGCACCAGCAAAGCTTCGGTCGTAGCCTTTTTTCACCATAGACGGAATCATGGTTAAGCCAATAGCCGCAACGGTTGCTGAACCTGTACCAGAGATGGAGGCAAAGAACATACACGCAACGATAGCTACAATCCCCAAGCCACCGGTGAAGTGACCAAAGAAGACTTCAGCAACATGCAAAAGACGTTTTGATATACCGCCTTGGCTCATTAGGTTACCGGCCAATGTGAAGAGTACTACCGCCAATAGTGGGAAAGAGTCTAGGCCTGTCACCAAGCCCTGAACTAAAAATTCGATATTTAAGAAGGGTAGGCTCAAGATTGCCAGCATGCTGGCTCCTGCGAGTGCGATACCTACGGGAACGCCAATAAGAAGCAGTACTCCGAAACTACCAAATAACAAAGCAGAGGTCATAAGCTTAGCTCCAACAAGCGGTTAGAAGTGCGGTGTTTTGCTTTCAAGTGACGGTAACGGTGTTGCGTTAGTCGAACCGACTTTGGCGAGTAAGCAATAATTGAAATGCGCTTATTGATGCTAACGACAAGGCGAATGGCACTGAGCACGGCACAAACAAGTACAGACGCATATAGGCATGCAATCGGGATTTCCATTGCTGGAGCGATTTGGCCCAGTTTCAGGCTTCGACCAATCACTTTGAAACCAAACCAGGCAACGGTACAGCTGAAGGCAAGGTAGATAAGGTCTGAAAGAATCAAACTGTAGTGGGTTAGATTACCCGGTAGTTTGTCGATGAATAGGCGAATGCGAATATGTCGATCATCACGAATACAGTAGCTGATGCTTAAGTACATCGCCCAAACGAAAAGGTAGCGGGCAAGTTCTTCTGCCCAAGCAATTGAAGCGTCAAATAGGCGCAATGCTATCTGTAAACAGAGTAGCGCGGTCATCAACGAGATAGAAAGTACGATTAGTGTTGGTTCGAAGTATCGGTCGAACAGGCGAAACCATTTCATACGTAACTCCAAAGAGTGTTGAAAAGGGCATTGAATGCCAATGAATGAACTGCATCTCAGGCTTTAAAGCGGTGTGTCTGTAAAGCAATAAAGCTGCTTTAAAACGAAGCCTCAAAGCCTGAGTCAATAACGGGCACCCATGAAGGGCTAGCAATCGTGATCAGTGAATTAGAGTTGCTCTATTTCTGTAATCACACTGTCGAATAGCGCTTCGCCAGTTTTGCTACGAAGTTCTTGGTAAACCGCTGCATTCATCTTTTCTTTCATTTGAGCACGAACGTCGGTTGGCACTACGTTTACTGTCATGCCTTTTGCTTCAAGCTCTTTGATGACTTCTTGGTTCTGTTTCGCTGCAAGATCACGCTGTACCGCGATGGTTTCTTGACTTACTTCATTGATAAGCGCCTGTTGATCACTCGGTAGAGAGTCCCAGAACTCTTTATTCATGAATAGCACGTAGTTAGTGTAAATATGGTTGGTTAGCGATAGGTACTCTTGTGCTTCATAAAAACGCTCAGCGTAAATAGAGTAAACCGCGCTTTCTTGTGAATTGATTAAGCCTTGTTGTAACGAAGTGAAGATCTCACCCCAAGAAAGCGGTGTCGGTGCCGTGCCTACCGATTTCCATGCACTGATTTGCGTAGGGTTAGACGCTGAACGAATCTTTAAGCTGTTCAAGTCTTCAATACTGTTAATAGGTTGCTTGTTATTAGTGATGCTGCGGAAGCCAACTTCCATGAAGCCTAAGCCATGAAAGCCTTTTGATTCCATTGAATTAAGAAGTGGTTTGCCGATCTTGTCACTGTCTAACGCCTTGTGTGCTTGCGCTTCGTCTTCAAATAGGTAGAAAACATCAAGTACGTTGAACTCAGGTACGTAAGGTGAAAGCAGCACCGATGCACCAAACGTCATCTGTAAGTTACCTTGCTGAACAAGCTCTGTGGTTTCTCTTACATCGCCCAGTTGACGGGCTGGGTAGATTTCAACTTCAAGCTCTCCGTTAGAGCGAGATTCCAACTCTTTTTCGAAGTGAAGCATTGCTTTATGGACGGGTGATGTTTCTTGGCTGTCGTGAGCAAGGCGGATCACATTGCTTGCAAAGGTATTCATGCTAGACAGCGTTAAGCCGAGGGCAGTAATCGAGGTAAAGATTGCGCGTTTCATCGTTCTTCCTTGTTCATCACATGGCTTTTATGTGCATTCATTTGAGCCATGTTGGTCAGTGGGTTATTTATCCGCACTTCATATCCTAATTTTTGCATACGAATCCAAAATATAAACACAGAGCTAACAAGTCAATAACAATTGGGGCGATTTGATAGTGCAGTTAATATGAATCGGCGAATTTTTAGACGAGATCACAGAAAAAAGCCCTAACTTGAGATTAGGGCTTTTAGTCTAAATTTATCGGTGTTGAGTAGGTTGGTTTGCAGCAAGCTTATTAAAGGGGAGAAAGCTGGCTAAGAGCCTTTGGCTGTACTTCCTCGCTCAATAATGGTGCCAGATTCAAGCAGGTATTCGCCTTTAGCGTCCACGTTATCGTTGATGCGCTGCATTAAGTCTTCGACAGCTCTTTGCACGATTTTATCGGTAGGCTGAGCAATAGTAGTGAGGTCATAGCTTGGCCAAGAGGCCATTGGGATATCATCGACTCCCATCACTGCAAAGTCTTGAGGAATATGGCATCCGAGCTTTCTAAGACCGTCCATAACACCCATAGCTAGGATATCATTGGCACAGAACACAGCATCTGGCTTGGATGTATGCTCCATTAACTCTTTAGCGGCTTCTAATCCCGCTTCAAAACTGTATTTTGCATTGATGAAGATAGGTGAAGCGGCTTCACGAGTTTTTGCGGTTTCAGAGAAGCCAAGCCAACGTTTGTCACTGGTCATTGAGCCAGCATCACCACTGACATAAGCCAGTTGTTGGTAGCCCTTATCCAGAAAATAATCCGCCGCTTGCGTGCCAGCTCGTTGGTTATCTAGGCCAGCGCTGTTCGCATTAATGCTTTCTGTATAACGGTTGATAAGGCTTAAGTGAACGCCAAACTTTTCACATTGTGCGAATGCTCGGGAAGTAAGACGGCTGGTGGCAATGATTAAGCCATCAACCTGATATTCAATCGCGCGTGAAATGGCAAGATCCAAGTCGTCTTTATCGATAGGGCAAAGGACAACTTGGCCGCCGCGCTTTTGAATTTCCATCGCGAGAGCACGAGATTGCAAGTCGTACATTGGGTTTGATTCGCTATCAAGTGCGATAGCCACTAACCCTGAACGATTGGAAATAAGGCTGCGGGCGATCGCATTTGGCGTATAGCCAAGCTTGGTCGCGGCATCCATAACCATTTTACGCTTCTTCTCACTAATGCTCGCTGTCGGACTGAATGCCCGAGAAACAGTAGACTGAGAAACGCCAAGCATTTTGGCAACATCAATAGAGGTAACTTTCGCTTTTATGGTGAATCTCCTTATATCGCGATAAATCCAAGCGCTACCTTGATTAGGTCAACAGACTCTAATGAGCAAGGTTTGATAATTACAATACGTGTAACATTTGAAATCACAAAGAAAAATTATGATTTCATGACGGCTTGCTCATTTCGAAAGCCATCAATGATCATTTTGTGTTCAGAACCGACGCAAAAGAAGTTAACGCCGAGCTCTTTCCAGTGACGAGCCGCTTGAGCATTCGCGACAAACATACCAACGGGCTTGTTAACCTGTTGAGCTGCTTTGATTATTTTTATGCTCGCTTCTCGCACGCATTCATCATTCACACTTTCAGCACCGTAAGACACGGCCAAATCTACTTGGCCAATGAACAGGGCATCAATGCCTTCCACTTTTGCGATTGATTCAGCATTTACCACACCTTCTGGGTCTTCAATTTGCGCAATCACTACCGTGTTGTTCTGGCTGTCTTTCAAGTGACTTGCCATTGGTTTGGTTGCGTATTTTGCTGCGCGACTTGAGCCAGCATAACCTCGACCACCTTCACCATAATGGGACATCTTCACCAGTTTTTCTGCTTGCTCGGCGCTGCATACGTGAGGGATCTGGATTCCTGTCGCACCGCAATCTAACGCATTCAAAATGGTCGACGGCTGGCTATCTTGAACTCGAACCACGCAAGGGAGTTGATTAGCGCGAGCAGCAAGAATACAGCTATCCAGTGTCGATCTATCAAAAGGGGCGTGTTCCGCGTCTAGCACAATGAAAGGGAGTTCCGCCAACGCAAGCACTTCAATGATGTGTGGGTGAGGGGTTTTAACAAAAGTTCCAAGTAGCTCGGTGTTGCTTAGTGTGTTCTTAAAGTTATCCATTACTTTCTATTCTCCATTACTTTTTTGTTCGCTTTTGCAAAGGTATGCAAAACTTAACATGTGTTGTTGTAAAAAAAGAGTAAAAACAATGTGATCAATGCAACATAAATTGATTGTATTTTAATCCATTAGGTATCGTATCTGACCGTTTTGAAATGATTTTTATCTTTAAAACAATGAGTTGCATTTAATTTTTTAAGTCGAGAAATGAATTTGCCAAGTGTTAAAAAAATGTTTATGTTTATTTTGCATTCGTATCCAAAAGTATACAAAACAAAAAATAAACTCTGTTAAAACTACACATAAGCAAACACTAGGCATACGCCACAAGGAGAATTAAGCATGGCTCGCATTCTAAAACACGGCATCACTGAAGAAGCATCAGCATCAAACAACGCGCAAGTACGTCAAACGGTTGAGAACATTCTTTCTGACATCGAAAAGAAAGGTGACAGTGCAGTACGTGAGCTTTCAGAAAAATTTGATAACTGGTCTCCGGAGCAGTTTCGCTTAACAGATGACCAAATTCAGGCATGTGTGGACGCATTGGACGAATCGACTAAGCACGACATTGAATTTGCACAAACACAGGTTCGTAACTTCGCTCAGATCCAACGTGACTCAATGCATGATGTAGAAGTAGAGACCATGCCGGGTGTTGTACTGGGCCACAAAAACGTGCCAGTAAACAGTGTTGGTTGTTACATCCCAGGTGGTAAGTACCCATTGGTTGCATCAGCGCACATGAGTGTTCTTACTGCGAAAGTGGCTGGTGTGAAGCGTGTGATTGCTTGTGCTCCTCCTTTTAACGGTCAACCAAATGTGGCGATTGTTGCGGCAATGGCGATGGCTGGTGCGGATGAGATTTACTGTTTTGGCGGCGTACAAGCGGTAGGTGCAATGGCACTTGGTACAGAAACGATTGCTCCAGTAGATATGATCGTTGGCCCTGGTAATGCATTTGTTGCAGAGGCAAAACGTCAGTTGTTTGGTCGTGTTGGTATCGACTTGTTTGCTGGCCCAACAGAGACGCTTGTGATTGCAGACGAAGAGGGATGTGACCCTGAATTAGCGGCTGCGGACTTACTTGGTCAAGCTGAGCACGGTTACAACTCTCCAGCTGTACTGCTAACGAATAGCGAAACTTTTGCAGAAGAGACAGTAAAAGAGATTGAGCGTCAGCTAACGATCCTTCCTACTGCTGAAGTCGCTGGTAAGGCATGGGAAAACTACGGTCAGGTTATTGTTTGTGATAGCTACGAAGAGATGGTTGAAGTAGCAGATGACATTGCTTCTGAACACGTACAAGTAATGACAAAAGATCCTAAGTACTTCCTAGACAACATGACTAACTACGGTGCATTGTTCTTAGGTCGTGAGACGAACGTTTCTTATGGCGATAAGTGTATCGGTACTAACCATACACTGCCAACAAACAAAGCAGCACGCTACACCGGCGGTCTATGGGTTGGTAAATTCATTAAAACATGTACTTACCAGCGCGTAACTGAAGCGGCTTCACTAAAAGTCGGTGAGTACTGTTCACGTCTATGTGCACTAGAAGGTTTCGCTGGTCACAAAGAGCAAGCAGATATTCGTGTACGTCGCTACAAAGAAAAATCGGTAGAGGCATAACATGACAAAACTCGCCTTAGTTACAGGCGGCAGTGGCGGCATCGGTGCCGCCATATGTCACAAATTAGCGCAATCTGGCTATCGCGTTGTGTTTACCTACAACAGTAATGAGGTTGCAGCTCAACAGATCTTGGACAGCTTACAAGGTTCAGGTCATGCCATGTATCAACTGAATGTTGAAGACAGCTCTGCGATTGGCGCATTAGCAGACCAAGTTAAAGAGTCGTCGAATTCATTAGACTTGCTAGTGAACTGCGCTGGTATGACGAAGTTTGTCGCGCACAATGATTTGGCGTCTTTGAATGATGAGTTGATAGACAAGATCTTCCGCGTCAATGTTCGAGCTCCATTTGCGATGGTTCGCGCGTTTGAGCCATTACTTCGCAGCGCCAAGGGTTGCGTAGTGAACATCACTTCGATTGCAGCACAAACCGCAATGGGTAGCAACGTGGCGTATTGTGCAAGTAAATCAGCGGTTGAAAACATGACACGTTCATTAGGCCGTGCTTTATCTCCAGATATCCGAGTACTCGCTGTTGCTCCTGGCTTAGTGGATACCGAATTTGTCAAAGGGTTAGATGATGAATGGCGCAATGCACAAGAGCAGTCGACACCGCTGAAACGATTAGCGAGTGACGAAGAAGTTGCCAACGCCGTTTATGCAGCTGCAGAGCTACTGACATTTTCAACCGGTAATACCATCGCTGTCGATGGCGGAAGACCGCTAGGTTAGGTAAGAAGGAATTTAGAATGACCCTACAAAATACAATAAATAACAATCTCGTTCGTTACATGGAGCTTATCCCAGGCACGAGTGCTTTCATTGATGCACGTACTCCGGGAAGCGACCTAAAAGACAACTTCTGTATCATTGGTGCTGGTGTGGCTGAAAGCAGCCGTCAGCATGTTCATATTCGTGAAACAGCAGGCTTTAACATTGGTGCAGCAGGTCAGCCACCAGGCATTAAGAACTCTCTGCACTCTCATCATACTGCTGAACTATTTGTGGTCTTCAAAGGCCAGTTTAGATTCTACTGGGGTAACGAAGGTGAACACGAAGCGGTATTGTCGCACGGCGATGTTATCTCGATCCCTACGAACCTGTTCCGAGGTTTCGAGGTTGTAGGGCGTGATTACGGCTTTATGTACTCTGTGTTAGGTGGTGACAACTCTGGCGGTGGCGTGGTTTGGCACCCAAGCGTGATTACAGACAGCCAAGGCTACGGTTTATACCTAAAGGCAGACGGCACGCTGGTTGATACCATAGACGGTGATGCAGTGCCTAGTGAGTCTGAATTGATGCCACTACTAACGGATGAAGAGCTGAGCAAATTCGATACCTACACCGCCGAGCAGATGATGCCTTTCGTCGCATTGAAGAAGGATTACCGAGAAATCTCAGGTGACTTTGACAAGCCTGGCGTTAAACAGTTTGCATTAACGGGACACCCATCTGCGAGCTACGACTTCCAAGTTAAGAGTGTGGATGACGTGAGTATCATGGCTTACGAGTTAACGGAAGGGGCGAGTATTCCTGTTCACCAACGTGATGAAAAGCAGGTGTTGATTAACTTTGAAGGCGATACTTTGCTTAACCTGGTGAAAGATGGCGAACAAGCACAGTTGGTGTTGACTACTGGCGACGTGTTTAGTGTACCAGCAGGCGCATCGTACAGCCTTGAGAACCTAAGAGGAACGAGCTTCACCTACGTGGTATTGGGTTCTGACCAACCACAAACACTGCAGGGCAATTAATGATGAAACCAGAAGTACCACTGCTATGGTTACCTGGTTTGTTATGTGATGAAACGTTGTTCCAAGACGTCAACAAAGAGCTGCCCGATTGGGTGGCTCCTTTTACTTGTGACTTGGGAACCGACACATCCATGCAAGCCTTAGCGAGTAAAGTGCTAGAGAACGCCCCGGAAAGTTTCGTGCTTGGTGGCTTATCTATGGGCGGCATTCTTGCGTTTGAAGTCTTTCGACAGGCGCCACAACGAGTGAAAGGTTTGATCTTAATGGACACCAATTCTGCAGATGAAAAGCCAGAAGTGTCAGAGAAGAGAAACGCCTTGGTTGATAAAGCAAAAGCAGGGGAGTTTGAGTCAATAACGCCTGATATTCTAATGTCAGTGCTTATTCATCCGAACCAGTTGGCGAATCAAGAGCTGACTCAAAGAATCACGCAAATGGCGAACAATATTGGCGTTGAAAGGTTTGAAGCTCATGCTCAAGCATTGGCGACCCGTCCTGACGCGAGACCACTACTGGCCGATATACAGGTTCCTACATTGATCATTACAGGCAAAGATGACCTGTTATGTCCAATCGATAATCACCTATTAATGGCAAAACATATCAAGCAGGTATCGCTTCACGTCATTCCTGATTGTGGTCACTTATCGACAATGGAGCAGCCTAAGATCGTTGCGCAGCATATTCGTAGTTGGTTTGAAGCCAGTCAGCTGTGATTCTTTATAGTGAGCTGAGGAAGCCACTTTTCATGCCGTGTATGCAATATAAAGGGCAGTGCGCTTTATATTGCACTTGTCACCATTTTTGCCACTGTACTTTGCACTTTACCTAAGCACTAATAGCCATTGCTGACTTACAAGCTGCTTCCTATCTGCTTCGCCACAAACTCTACAAACCTATCCCTGAGTGGATTCTCATTCTCTCCATTCCATATCAATCCGACTGGCCAAGTGGCGTGCTCGCCCTGTAATGCAATGAATTCGACATTGGTGTTGCTTATCTGCTGAGCGCTGCTCGGTACTATGGTGAAGCCAATGTTCGCCGAGACTAACGCAAGCAAGGTAAGAATATCATCGGCTTCTTGTGTCTTGGATAGATCGAGGTTGTTCGCTAGGCAATATTGTTGGATCTGTTTGTCTAGCCCCGGGCCGCGATGTTGAGCTAGCTTTAGATAAGGCCACTTAGGTAATTCAGACAGAAGCTGATCTTTGTTTTGCGCTTGATTGAGAAGATCTTTGTGAATGGCAATCACAAGGTAATCATCGAAAAGCGTTAGGCTGTTGAGATCTGACGAATTGGGGATTCGATTGAAGCTGATATCGAGTTCGTGACTCAATAACTCATCAGTCTGCTGCTTAGAAGGGGCGTCATTTAAGGTGATGTGAACATTCGGCTGCTGTTTTTTGTACGCTGCAATCAGCTTGGGTGCTTCATGATAAGTCGAAACACCAAAGCCAATGTTTAAATGACCCTCTGTCCCATTGACCACCGAGCCAGAAAGCTGCTCAAAGGCTTGCATTGAATCGACCAAGCGTTGGGCATCTGCCAGTAACGTCTTGCCTGCGTGTGTTAACTCGGCGCCATTTCTGCCACGAGAAAACAAGCTTGTTCCAATATTGGATTCCAGTCGCTGAATCTTTTTGGTGAGTGCCGACTGAGTAATGTAGAGCGGCTCAGATGCCAAGCGATAATTGCCGGATTTAGCCAGCTGACAAAACGCCTTCAGTAAATCAAATTCCATTCCAAATGCTCATTGAACTGAGAATATCTTTCATTATATGGAATTGAAGTGATTTTTTATACTGGCTCCATAGCAAATCGGATAAAGCGAAAATTTGAGGACGAATCATGAAAAGAGACATCAAAGTAGCATCGGTCCAGTTTAACCATCATGCTGGCGACAAGGCTTACAACTTATCGGTGATTGAGCATTACGTTCAACAAGCAGCGGACAGTGGTGTCGAGATCATCAGCTTCCCGGAGATGTGTATTACTGGCTACTGGCATGTGTCTGCTTTACCGCGAGATGAGATTGAAGCGTTAGCGGAACCTGTACCGAGCGGTGAATCTACTCAAAAGCTCGTTTCGTTGGCAACGCAATTTGGAATGAGTGTTGGTGCGGGCTTGATAGAGCAGGGTGTGGATGGCGAGTTATACAACACTTATGTGTTCGCGATGCCAAATGGGGAAGTACAAAAGCATCGCAAATTGCACACCTTCGTAAGCCCAAATATGAGCAGCGGCGATCAGTACACGGTGTTTGATACGCCCCACGGTTGCAAAGTCGGTATCCTGATTTGTTGGGATAACAACTTGGTTGAGAACGTTCGAATTACCGCTTTGAAAGGAGCCGATATATTGATTGCCCCCCATCAGACGGGCGGTTGCCAATCACGTAGCCCGAACGCGATGAAGCGAATTGACCCAGAACTATGGTTTAACCGAGATGAAAACCCTGAAGCGATTCGTGCCGAGATGCAGGGTAAGAATGGATGCGAGTGGCTGATGCGTTGGCTACCGGCAAGGGCACACGACAACGGCATGTTTGTGGTGTTTAGTAATGGTGTGGGCGTTGATATGGATGAAGTCAGAACAGGCAATGCGATGATCCTAAGCCCTTATGGGGAGGTCATCACAGAGACGGACAGCGTTGATGACGACATGGTGATTGCGGATTTGAAAGCGCAAGAGCTAGAAATGTGTACCGGAAGACGTTGGATTCGTGGTCGTAAGCCAGAGTTATATCATTCACTGACACAGCCTCTTGGTCATGAACTGGACCCACACCAAGCACGTTTTGCAGAGAAATAATGTTGAGGTGCTGGTGGGTAAAGTAGGCGAATCAGGCGAGCGAATACTGAGTAGTTAGGGAAGGGGTTGAGTCTAAAGCTTTAGTTGTAGTCTCCCCACTTAAATCGTTTTTAAGTGGGGAGACTATTCACACTGAGATAAGCAATTGCCTATATTTAGTGGCGGGTTCGAGACGAAGTAAGATCCGCAGCCCGTAGTTGAGCAATCGCTTTGGCAAGTTCAAGCTGAGCTTGTGCGAAGTTAACGTCTATGTTGCCCTTATTGATGTTTTCTAGAGCAGCGTGTTTAGCTTCTTCAGCGCGAGCGCGGTCAATGTCTTTTGCGTGCAAAGCGGTATCAGCCAGCACCGTTACCACATCCGGTTGAACTTCAATCATTCCACCAGACACATAAAGTACTTCATCTTCTGCTTTTGGGTCGGTGACAAACACCGTCACGCCCGGTTTTATTTTGCTAAGAAGCGGGGAGTGACCGGGACGAATCCCGAGTTCACCATCTGCTCCAGAAACGGCTAGGGCATATGCCGGCCCTGAAAACAGCGTACCTTCCGCACTTACGATATTAAGTTGAAATGTATTGTCTGTAATTCCAATAGCCATGATGCACCTACCTGTTAGAGTGATTTCGCTTTTTTAAGCACTTCGTCGATAGAGCCACAGTACAAGAATGCTTGCTCTGGAATGTCGTCGTACTCACCATTCAATAGGCCTTTGAAGCCTCTTAGCGTTTCGCTGAGTGGTACAAACACACCTTTCTGACCGGTAAATACCTCCGCTACGTGGTAAGGTTGAGTCAAGAAACGTTCAATCTTACGAGCGCGAGATACGACCTGCTTATCTTCGGTAGAAAGCTCATCCATACCAAGAATCGCGATGATGTCTTTTAGTTCTTTGTAGCGTTGCAGCGTGGTTTGAACCGTTTGTGCAATGTCGTAGTGCTCTTGGCCTACGATCAGCGGATCCAATTGACGTGACGTTGAATCTAACGGGTCAATCGCAGGGTATAGACCCAGTGCCGCGATGTTACGAGACAGTACAACGGTCGCATCTAAGTGAGCAAAGGTGGTTGCTGGCGATGGGTCAGTCAAGTCATCCGCAGGTACGTATACCGCTTGGATAGAGGTGATAGAGCCCTGTTTTGTTGACGTGATACGTTCTTGAAGTACACCCATCTCTTCCGCTAGCGTTGGCTGGTAACCTACCGCTGAAGGCATACGACCTAACAGCGCAGATACTTCTGTCCCTGCAAGCGTGTAACGGTAGATGTTATCGATGAATAACAGTACGTCACGGCCTTCATCACGGAAGCGTTCAGCCATAGTTAGGCCAGTAAGCGCAACACGTAGGCGGTTACCCGGTGGCTCGTTCATTTGGCCGTAAACCATGGCAACCTTGTCTAGTACGCCAGCTTCTTTCATCTCGTAGTAGAAGTCATTACCTTCACGAGTACGTTCACCTACACCGGTAAATACAGACAAACCTGAGTGAGCTTTGGCGATGTTATTGATAAGCTCCATCATGTTGACGGTTTTACCTACACCGGCACCACCAAACAGACCAATTTTACCACCCTTAGCGAATGGACAGATAAGGTCGATAACCTTAACACCTGTCTCAAGCAATTCAGTGCTGTTCGCTTGCTCTTCATAAGAAGGGGCTTCGCGGTGGATCTCGTAGTTCTCTTTTTGGCCGATTTCTCCACATTCATCGATAGGTTGACCAAGCACGTTCATGATGCGGCCTAGTGTTTCTTCACCTACCGGAACCGTGATTGGAGAGCCTGTGTTTTCAACGGTTAGGCCACGACGCAAGCCGTCTGATGTACCCATCGCAATACAGCGAACAATGTTGCCGCCTAGTTGCTGTTGAACTTCTAATACCAGCGAGCTTGCTTCGTCGCTAGTGACTTTCAATGCATCATAAACGCGTGGGCTGTTATTGTCGCTAAACTCGACGTCGACCACCGCGCCGATCACTTTTACTATTTTTCCAACACTCATGTGTAATTCCTCAAATTCTATTCTGACCCGCTCTTCCTGCCCTTAGACAGCTTGAGCACCTGAGACGATTTCACTCAGTTCTTGGGTAATGGCAGCTTGTCGTGCCTTGTTGTACACCAACTGCAAATCATCGATGAGCTGACCAGCGTTGTCGGTAGCGGCTTTCATGGCTACCATTCGGGCAGCTTGCTCACAGGCGATGCTCTCAACGATGCCTTGATACACTTGAGATTCGATGTATCGGTGTAACAATTCAGAGAGTATGTCTCTTGGTGCTTGTTCATAGATGTAGTCCCAACGACGCGCTTTCTTGGCTTCACCGTCTGCCTCTGAGTCAGAAGGGTGGGGTAGAAGCTGTAAAGTCGTTGGAGCCTGAACCATGGTGTTAACGAACTGGTTGTAGACTAAGTACAAGCTGTCGATTTTGCCTTCGTCATAGTGACCAAGCATCGCGTTAACCGTACCTAAGATGTCTTCTAACTTTGGTGCGTCACCTAGGCCTGAGGTTTGTGCGATAACATTGCCGCCGCGTTGGAAAAATGAGATAGCTTTTGAACCAATTAAGGTGGTTTCTACCTCAACGCCTTTAGCACGCCATTGCTCCATTTCTTCCAGCACTTTCTTGAACAAGTTGGAGTTCAAGCCACCACATAAACCGCGGTCAGACGAAATAATGATGTAAGCCACGCGCTTGGGTTCACGCTGTTGAAGGTAAGGGTGCTGGTATTCCAGCGACCCTGATGCAACATGGGAGATAACCTTACGCATGTTTTCGGCATATGGTCGCGTCTGCGTCATGTTGTCTTGAACCTTACGCATCTTACTTGCCGCGACCATTTCCATTGCACTTGTGATTTTCTGAGTGTTACTAACACTGGCTATCTTGGTGCGAATTTCTTTAGTACTTGCCATAATCTGCTCCTATTTGTTTTTGTTTCCAGCTAACAAACCGGAGCACTTACCAAGCTTTCATCCCAACAAAACCTTCTAGAATCTCTTTAAGAGCGCTATCGATTTCGTCGTTGTAATCACCTGTCGCGTTAATCTTGTCGATCAGCGCTGGGTTTTGAGCTTTGGCGTACGCGATCAGCTCTTCTTCGAAGCGAGCTAGGTTGTTTAGCTCAACATCGACTAAGTAGCCTTTTTCAGCCGCGTAAATCACAGTAGCTTGATCTGCAACCGACATAGGGGAGTACTGCTTTTGCTTCATCAGTTCAGTCACACGCTCACCATGGTCAAGTTGCTTGCGCGTCATCTCATCTAGATCAGAAGAGAACTGAGCGAATGCCGCCAATTCACGGTATTGAGCCAGCGAAGTACGGATACCGCCAGATAGCTTCTTGATGATCTTGCACTGGGCAGCACCACCCACACGAGATACCGAGATGCCTGGGTCAACGGCTGGACGTAAGCCTGCGTTAAATAGCTGAGTCTGTAGGAAAACCTGACCATCGGTAATTGAGATTACGTTGGTTGGTACGAATGCCGATACGTCGCCTGCTTGAGTTTCAATGATAGGAAGCGCGGTTAATGAGCCTGTTTGGCCTTTTACTTCGCCGTTAGTGAACTTCTCTACATACTCTGCATTGACTCGTGCTGCGCGTTCTAGCAGGCGTGAGTGAAGGTAGAATACGTCGCCAGGGAAGGCTTCGCGGCCCGGTGGGCGTTTAAGTAGCAATGAGATTTGGCGGTAAGCGACCGCTTGTTTGGATAGATCATCGTAGATGATCAGTGCATCTTCACCACGGTCACGGAAGTATTCGCCCATGGTGCAACCCGCGTAGGGTGCTAGATATTGAAGTGCCGCTGATTCTGATGCTGATGCGACAACCACGATGGTGTTTTTAAGTGCGTCGTGCTCTTCGAGCTTGCGAACCACGTTAGCGATGGTTGATGCTTTTTGACCAATCGCCACATACACACATTTGATGCCTGAGTCTTTTTGGTTAATGATGGCATCGATTGCTAATGCTGTTTTACCTGTCTGACGGTCACCGATGATCAGTTCACGTTGACCACGACCGATAGGCACCATGGTATCTACCGCTTTGTAGCCAGTCTGAATAGGCTGGTCTACAGACTTACGTTCAATTACACCAGGGGCAATCACTTCTACTGGGTCAAGACGGTCACAACTTACGGGACCTTTACCATCAATCGGCTCACCTAGGGTATTTACTACACGGCCCAGAAGCCCGTTACCTACAGGTACTTCCAAGATACGCCCAGTGCCTTTTACTTTCATGCCTTCAGAAAGGTCAATGTAAGGACCCATTACCACCGCACCAACAGAGTGGGTGTCTAGGTTAAGTGCAAGTGCGTATTTGCCGCCAGGTAGTTCAATCATCTCGCCTTGCATCACATCTGCAAGTCCGTTGATGGTGATGATGCCATCACGAACCGATACGATAGTGCCTTCGTTGCGAGCTTCAGTGCTCACGTTAAATTGCGAGATTCGTTCTCTAATTAGATCACTAATTTCATTTGAATTTAATTGCATTTTATTACCTACTCGCGTGAAGTTGATTAGCTAATCGGCTTATTGATGTGTTCAATGAACCATCGATAACGGTTTCACCCGCCTTGATGACAATCCCACCGACCAGTGAGTCGTCAATCACCTGTTCTAATTCAACCTGACGCTCTAATTTCTTCTCAAGTGCAGCCGTTAACGAGATAACTTGACCTGATGTAAGGCATTCTGAGCTGGTGACAGTGACAGGAATTACACGTTCATGTTCGTCCTTCAGCTCGCTGAACAAGCTAAACAAGTCTTTTACGACGGAAAGGCGACCATTCTCAGCCAACACTCGAATTAGGTTGATAACGTGTTCATCAACCAACCCTTGGCAAACGTGAATGATGAGATTGGCGAGCTGTTCAGTTTGTTGGGCGCTTGCCCCTTCTGCTGAGATAATCTGATCAGCGATCGCTTCTTCTTCCGTTACTGCCACAAGAATCGAAAGCATCGAGTGCCACTCTTGTAACTTGTTTTCACCCAAAGCAAAGTCGAATGAGGCTTTGGCGTAGGGATGAGCAATATTGGTGTAATCTGACATACTGCCTCCGCTTACAGTTCGCTAATGAGTTGATCAACTAACGCTCGGTTCGTTTCTGAATCTAGGTTTTTGTTGATCAGTTTCTGTGCACTTTGAATAACAGCGTCTGCCATGTCTGCCTGAAGTTCACGACGTAACTTTTGACGCTCACTTTCTAGTTCGGCTCTGCCTTGCTCTAAGATGCGAGCTTTTTCTTGCTCGGCTTCTTCGTGCGCTAAGCTGATGATTTCATTGCGGCGTTTTTTGCCTTGTTCAATCAGTTCAGTGACGTTGCGTTTTGCATCTTCGACAAGTTGTGCGCCATTGGATTTTGCTAGTTCTAGCTCTTTCGCTGCATTCTCTGAATGGCGTAAACCATCAGCAATTTCTTTTTGGCGCTCGTCTAACATTGCGGTGAGAGGGGGCCATACATATTTCATGCATAGCCAAACAAAAATCACGAATGAGATTGCTTGCCCGAACATGCTTGCATTTAAGTTCATACCTTCCTCGCTAAATCTTGATTAATTACAAATCGATCTTTTCAAAGCTTTTTGATTAAGCCACGGCGAAGATGATGTATAGACCGATACCAACACCGATCATTGGTACTGCATCCACAAGACCCATCATGATGAAGAATTGAGTACGAAGCATTGGAGTAAGATCCGGTTGACGAGCAACACCTTCAAGGTATTTACCTGCCAAGTTACCAATACCTGACGCTGCACCTGCTGCACCTAAACCAATCAGTAATGCACCTGCTACATATAAAACTGCGCTTACGATATCCATTTGTATCTCCGATAAATAATTTGTTAGTTAAATTTTTAGTTATTAATTAGTGGTGTTCTTCTGTTGCCATACCTAAATAAACAACGGTCAGTACCATAAATATAAATGCTTGCAAGAATACGATTAATATGTGGAATAGTGCCCAAGGAACACTCAGTGCCCATTGCATCCACCATGGCATTAATGCGATCAGAATAAATATCATCTCACCTGCATACATGTTTCCAAATAATCGTAAGCCTAGTGATATAGGTTTTGAAATTAATGTTATTAATTCAAGAACTAAGTTAACAGGGTATAAAAGAGGGTTATCAAATGGCTGCGTAGTAAGCTCTTTGATAAAGCCTTTCAATCCTTTATTTTTAAATGTATAAGTCAACAGTAAGATAAATACACCGAGTGCCATCGACATTGGAATATTTACGTCCGCCGTTGGTAGATCTCTAAAGTGTTCTAGACCCATTGCACGACTTAATGCTGGTATGAAATCTATTGGTAATAAATCGACCGCGTTCATTAACAACACCCAAACAAAAGTGGTTAATGCCAGTGGCCCTATTAATTTATCCTCCGCTTGAAAAATCTCTTTTACTAGGTTGTTTACAAAATCAAATATCAGTTCGATAAAACATTGAAATCGACCTGGAACACCGCTGGTGCCCTTAGTCACTACGTATCGAAAAGCTCCAATAAACAGTAAACCCGTAATCCAAGATACCAACATCGAGTCGATGTTGAACGCCCAGAAACCATCACCTGTAGTTAAGAAGGTTAAGTGATGCTCTATGTATTCGTGAGCGGTAGTTACTTGATCCATACTACACGTACTCCGATCTTGTAGAGGCAGTAATAAATGGTGTTAAGAAGTACCCAACCATAGTGAGAATATATGCGTATAATATTACTGGGTTATCCAATTTGAAAAACTGGAATGCCAAGATAAACATTAAGAACGTATAAGTTATTTTCACGACACGACTCATTTGCATTAAGTCACGTAAACTATAATTAGGGTTCTTGCGCACCTTTAGGCTTGCATATATAAAACCAAACAGCGGAGGTAGCATCGCAATAACAATGCCCAAAGCCGATGATTCCATATCTACTTTATTACCAAAAAACACTTCATATAAAACTACACCGACGGCTAATACTATTTGGCAGAGAACAACTCTTTTAGCAGCAACAAGAATGTCACCACTTATTCCGTTAAGCCTCATAATAAAACCTTATATTTAACAGTGTAAGCTCATATAAAACACAGTTTGAATATGTCTTGCTACTCGCATTTACTTGTTAATAAAACTTTGCTTGTTAACAAAGATATAATCTTGCTGGTTTTATATCTCCTGACGAAATAGAACGGTATAAACTAATTCGCTCTCGTTTCGACAAAATATAAACTACGCCTAAAATTATGTGATCAAAACGACAAATATCGACATCAATAATTCCATTTTTGAAATAGGTGCTTTTCATTTATGAAAGTAATAATTCTGTCACTTTAATCATGAATATTTCAGATGCTTTATTGATAACTTGAAGTATTAAGAATTGCCTGAATAATTCAGAGTCACGTTAAGTTGGGTTAAGGTAGTTAATCTATATTTTTCATGCACTTAAAGGTTATTTACATAAGGGTAAGAGTTGGGTGCTAGATGTGTGATTTCATCACTATTTCGTTATTTATAACGAGCAGCGTGCGTTTATTAACGCAGAAATATATATTTTTTATCTATTACTCATGAAGCGTGGAAAAACTGTGTCACATCAATGGTTATCCACGTTTTTTTACTCATCGAGATATTTATGACCGGTTAGATTGGAAGGTGAGGGGAAGAATTGAGAGTGTTAAAACCGTTTTTATGACGTTTAAACCTTACTTCAGAGCCCTTTGATTGTGGTTGATCAGACCAGATAAAGCGTATTCTGCAGTAACAAATGGCAGTAACGCACTGCCACTTGTTAAATTTTGCTTATGGCGCTTCATAGCTCAGATATTGAATACATAAATCATGAAAAGCTTGCGCTTGGGGTGAGATAGTACGGTCAGACAGTCGGAATATTCCAATTTGACGCTGTAACGGCGGGTCGATCAAAGGAATCCACACTAGACGCGTTTCATTGGTTGGGAAAGCAAGCTTAGGCAGTGTTGTTACCCCAATGCCTAATTCCAACACAGAAAATAGAGAAGTGATGTTTTCTACCGAATACAGGGCTTGCTCGCTGAGCATACGTGCAGGTGTTGGATCGAGTAGGGTACAAGTCCCGTTGCGAATGAACGGCTGTTTTAACAAAGTTTGCCATTCTATGCCCTCGGGTTGAGCGGCAATTGGGTTATCCTTTAAGCAGACCACACCGATAGGATCGGAAAGAAGTGGAGTGAAGTCGATACTCTCTTCTTCTAAATGGGAAGTATTGCCTAGAGCGACATCCACTTCTCCAGAAAGTAACCTTGCTTCTACACCTGCCGCATTATCATCAATCAGGCTCACCTCAACGTTTGGGTATTGCTCACAAAAGGCCCCTAAAACACTAGGGATTAATTTGGCTGCCACCGAAGGCACGCTCGCTATTCGAACTCTTCCTTGTTGCCCAGCCGCCGCTGCACGCAAGTCATTGTCTAATGCTTTGTAAACATTCAAAAATTGGATGATTTTTGGTAGGCATATTTCACCGAAAGGTGTCAGCGTAGATTTATTGCCTGTTTCAAACAGTGGCTGACCGAGTATTTTCTCAAGCTCTTTTATCGAAGTAGACAGTGCCGCCTGAGAGCGATTAGCTCGGTGAGAAGCAGCTCGAAACCCACCTTCTTCGACGACTAAAACAAAATGTTTTAATTGTTGTAGCTTAATACTCATGACTTCGATCCCTCTCTAGCCCTTGCTATACCTTACTTTTTGCAAGGTGATAGATTTTACTTATCAAATGCACAAAATTTACCGTTAGATTTATCAGGCGTCAAGGTGCAGTATTTAACCATCTTGAAACATAGTTGTTACAAAGTTGGATGGAATCGTGAACGCACAAACTAAAAAACACCCAGTAAAAACCGCTCTTTTTGCTTCAAAAGCACCACTAGAGTGGGCAATCGTTAACAACGGCACTCTATACACGGCTCAGATTCCAATTGATGAGACGGGCGCAGTAGTAGAAGGCGGTATTGAAGCGCAAACGCGTCAGACTTTTAACAACCTTGTTCATACCTTGGAGTGTGCAGGCGAATCGATGGATTCTGTGCTGCAGGTTCTGATCTACGTGACTGACCGTGAGTACCTGAAAACGGTAAACAGCGTATACGGAGAATACTTCAATGCACCTTATCCAAACCGTGCAGCAGTCGTTGTTGCAGGGCTAGCTAGAGAAGAGATGTTGGTTGAGTTCGTGGTTTATGCATCGGCGTCTCAACCTGAATAAATGGACTGTGAACTGAGGCAATTTGCCAATCAAAGCTGTTTGTCTATGCAGATCTTTATTGATACAAGCGAATGGTTTTACGTCTAGATACAAAATTAATACTTATTCTCTATATAAATTAACAATTTATTAATTAATCCGATGGTTGCCAGACTCAACCGCAACCTAACGTTACAAGGACAGAATGATGACTCACTTACAGAATGTTCAAGCAGAAAACGCACTATATATTGGCGGCGAATGGCAAGCGGGTGTAAACACCGTTGCGAACATTAACCCATCAGACATTTCTGAAAACATTGGCAACTTTGCACAAGCAAGTGCAGAGCAAGTTCAACAAGCGATTTCAGCGGCGAAGCACGCTCAACCAGAGTGGGAAAAAACGCCAATTGAACGCAAGCAAGCGGTTCTTCAAGCGATTGGTGACGAGCTAATTGCCCGTTGTGATGAACTAGGCACGCTTCTTTCTCGTGAAGAAGGTAAGCCTTTTGCTGAAGGTCGTGGTGAGATTTACCGTGCTGGTCAGTTCTTCCAATACTTTGCGGCTGAAGTGCTTCGCCAAATTGGCGATAACGCAGACTCAGTGCGCCCTGGCGTTTCTGTTGAAGTGACTCGTGAAGCGGTAGGTGTTATCGGCATTATTTCTCCTTGGAACTTCCCGACAGCAACAGCAGCTTGGAAGATTGCTCCAGCGCTTGCTTTTGGTAACAGCGTTATCTGGAAACCAGCAAACCTAACACCAGCAAGTGCGGTTGCGCTTACTGAGATCATCCACCGCCAAGGTATCCCTGCAGGCACGTTCAACCTTGTTCTTGGTAGCGGTTCAACGGTTGGTGATGCACTGATCAACTCTAAAGAAGTAAACGGTGTCAGCTTTACCGGTTCTGTTGATACAGGTCGTAAAGTAGCAGCAGCTACCGCGCCAAACTTCGTTCGTTGCCAATTGGAAATGGGCAGTAAGAACGCGCTGGTTATTGCTGATGATGCAGATATTCAAACCGCAGTTGAAGCGACCATTGCCGGCTCTTTCTCTGGCGCAGGTCAAAAATGTACAGCGTCTTCTCGTCTTGTGGTTATGGATAGCGTTCATGACCAGTACGTTGAAGCACTGATTAAACGTATGAGCGAGCTGAAAGTGGGTCACGCATTAGAGGAAGGCGTTTTCATGGGCCCAGTTGTTGACGGAAACCAGCTTGAAGCAAACCTAGGTTGGGTTGAGAAAGCGCGTCAAAGTGGCGGTGAGCTAGCATTCGGCGGCGAACGCTTGAGCATGCAACACGAAGGTTTCTATATGTCTCCAACGTTGTTCTTGAACACTAAGAACGATTGGGAAGTGAACCAAGAGGAAGTGTTCGCACCAATGGCAAGCGTGATTCGAGTGGCTGACTTGGACGAAGCGATTGCAACAACTAACGATACTCGCTTTGGCCTAACTGGCGGCATCATCACTCAAAGCCTACGTACGAGCGCACTGTTCAAACAACAAGCTCAAACTGGTTGTGTGATGGTTAACCTACCAACCGCTGGTACCGACTACCACGTACCGTTTGGCGGTCGTAAAGAGTCTAGCTTCGGTCCTCGTGAGCAAGGTCAATACGCAAAAGAGTTCTACACAGTAGTGAAGACGGCTTACCAGCGTCCTTACTAATCTGCTTTCTATATAAGAATTGGATAGCTGAAGATATTAAGTCCCTAGTTATCCAGCTATCGAATTGGCCTGATTCTCAGAGTCAGGTCAACATTCAAACCTAATAAGAAATAACAGTAGATAAGTGATTTAACCCATTTTTGAAAACATGTTACTTGAGCGTGTTTTCAAAACCGAGCTAGAACACTGAGCTTTCAATAGGAGTGGTTATGTACCAGCAACGGATTGTTATAGATGGATTGCAATACTGCAATTGGAACAGAGAATATTTCCAAACACTAAAGGCGAGCGGCATTACAGCAGTTCACGCTACCGCGGTTTACCACGAGACAGCTCGTGAAACCTTATCTCGCTTTGCAGAGTGGAACTTAAGATTCGAGCAGAATGCAGACATTATCATGCCGATTCATTCAATGGCGGATGTTGAAACTGCAAAAGCGACCGGCAAAGTCGGCATTTTCCTTGGTGCTCAAAACTGTTCTCCAATCGATGATGAGATTGGTCTTATCGAAGTGATGCGCAAGCAAGGTCTTTTGATCATGCAGCTTACTTACAACAACCAGAGCTTATTGGCGACGGGTTGTTACGAGAAGAACGACACCGGTATTACTCGCTTTGGCAAACAAGCCATCGAAGAGATGAACCGAGTGGGCATGATCATCGATATGTCTCACAGTGCAGAACGTTCAACACTTGAGGCGATTGACTTGTCTTCTCGCCCTATTTGTATCAGCCACGCGAACCCGACGTTTGCTCATGATGCACTGCGCAACAAATCAAACGATGTGATTAAAGCACTCACCGCTCGTGGTGGTTTAATCGGATTCAGCTTATACCCATTCCACCTACCAAACGGTAGCCAATGTACCTTGGAAGACTTCTGCCAGATGGTTGCGACTACCGCTGACATGGTGGGCGTTGAACATCTGGGTATTGGTAGTGACCTGTGTTTAAACCAGCCTCAAGCCGTTCTTGAATGGATGAGAAATGGTCGTTGGTCTAAAGCGATGGACTACGGTGAAGGCTCTGCAAGTAATTCTGGTTGGCCTGACGCTCTGCCTTGGTTCTGCGGTAGCTCAGGTATGGAAAACATATATAACGGATTGATGCGTCACGGCTTTAGCGAGTCTGAAGCAGGGCAAGTCTTAGGAGAAAACTGGTTTAACTTTTTGAAAGATGGCTTAGAGCCTCAAAGCCAAAGTTAAGCTGCGCTTCTTACTAATAAGCATCTAACGAGCAGTCTGCTAAACACGTTCACTTAGCGAGAACTGCTTCAATCAAATTCACTATTTAAAAGGAACAACGGTCTATTTCGCAACGCGGTAACCCAAACATGGATTAGCCTGCCCAACACAAAAAATAATAGGGCAGGTGTTAAATACACCCTTGTAGTCATCATTTTTATGACAGCTGCAAAGAAACCTCTGGAGTCAGAGTATGTCTGATTTAACCAATAGCGTGAAATCTCCAAGCTTAAATGCGGGTCAAGCACACACAGCAAGTAATGCAACAAGCAACACCAACCAGTCTGAATCTACCTCAGACAAATTAGGGTTATCCAACCCGGCACTTTGGTACAGCGGCGGTTTTATCGCTCTGTTCGTGACATTAGCCCTATTTGATGGCGAACTGCTATCAACTCTGGTTAACACGGGCTTTGCGTGGTCGGTAAAAGTATTCGGTCCTTACTGGCAAATGCTTCTTCTTCTGACCTTTCTTATTGGTCTTGGCCTAGCGGCAGGGCGAACAGGTAAGGTTATCCTTGGCGGCATCGCGAAACCTGAAATGGACGGTTTTCGCTGGATGGCGATCATCTTCTGTACGTTACTTGCAGGTGGCGGCGTATTTTGGGCTGCAGCAGAGCCAATTGCTCACTACGTGAGTCCACCACCATTGTACGGTGCACAAGAAAACGCACAGCAAGGTGCAGTGAACGCTTTATCACAATCTTTCATGCACTGGGGTTTCCTAGCATGGGCAATCGTAGGCAGCTTAACGTCTATTGTGGTTATGCACCTTCACTATGACAAAGGCTTGCCGCTTAAACCTCGTATTTTGCTTTACCCAGTATTGGGCGAGCGCGCACTGAAAGGTCACACCGGCGCTTTGATTGATGCATGTTGTATTGTCGCTGTAGCGGCGGGCACCATTGGTCCTATCGGGTTCTTGGGCTTGCAAGTGAGTTACGCACTGAACGCACTGTTTGAGATTCCAGATGGCTTCACAACGCAGCTTATCATCATCTTGTTCGCTATCGTTCTTTACACAATGTCGGCACTCAGCGGTCTAAATCGCGGAATGCAAATGCTAAGCCGTTACAACGTGATTCTGGCAATGGCATTGATGGTTTACATCCTGATCTTCGGCCCTACAAACTTTATCTTTAATGGCTACATTCAAGGTGTAGGCAGCATGATCGATAACTTCATCCCAATGGCGACATACCGTGGTGACGAAGGTTGGTTGAGCTGGTGGACCGTGTTCTTCTGGGGTTGGTTCTTAGGTTACGGGCCAATGATGGCAATCTTCATCGCACGTATCTCACGCGGCCGTAGTATTCGCCAATTGGTTTCAACCATCAGCTTAGTTGCACCGTTTGTTACTTGTTTTTGGTTCACGATTGTTGGTGGCTCTGGTCTTGCGTTCGAAATCGCAGATCCAGGCAGCGTAAGTAAAGCGTTTGAAGGCTTTAACTTACCAGGCGCTCTACTAGCGGTAACTCAGCAGCTTCCAATGCCGATGCTTATCTCTATCTTGTTCCTGATCTTAACCACGATTTTCATCGTAACGACTGGCGACTCAATGACTTACACCATAAGTGTTGTGATCAGTGGTGAGACAGAACCGAATGCAATAATCCGTACTTTCTGGGGCGTGATGATGGGCGTAACGGCGTTGATTCTGATTTCTCTAGGCTCTGGTGGTATTTCAGCGCTGCAATCTTTCATCGTAATCACAGCGGTTCCGGTGTCCTTAATCTTACTGCCATCGCTTTGGAATGCGCCTCAAATCGCAATCAAGATGGCGAAAGAACAAGGTTTGTAGAAAGCAGAGTTTGTAGAAGAGCAGGATCTGTAAAGAAACTGTAGAGGTAACGCTATCTAAAAATTAAAGAGAAGCAAGGTATCAGCCTTTGAAATAAGGCTGATACCAGATTCCGAAAGGAAGAGAAAACCCGTACTGGTGAAGATACATCGGACGGCAACTATTTAGGTCAAGAGATCTAGTCAGGACAAATAATAAGGGGCGAGTTCACTTGCCTCAAAAAAACGTGAAAGCTAACCAACATACTGTCGCAACAATGCTTCAAATGACGGCAACGATCGGTTCTGAATGGCTAGCAAAACCCTTATAACTACAAAGGTGGTGAGCAAAATGGATGCACATCGTTCTACCTACACTGAATCAGCACTACGTGACGCAACGGTCGTTATGGCACCGGAAAGACTGGGTGCTATGCACCAAACACGCATCAGCTTCGTGAGAACTCTGATTCGTAAAATGGCGCAACAGCAATGGAAAGTGACTAAACATGAGTGGCAATTAGACCCTCAAGGGTATGGTCATGCTATCTATAAGCTACAGACGCCAAACCATGTTTATCATTTGGTTGTGTTCTGCGATGAGATTGCAGACGACGAACGAAATGACCGTGTAATTGCTGAAAAGTGGGACGTAACATTTGCTCTGGTTCTTGGTGATGTGGATGTTGCTCTACTTGAGAGACTTCGTGCGAATGTACCGCTACAAGAAGCAGGCCGTAATCCTAATAATGTGCTTGTTCTGGCACGCGCCAACAAAAGTGTGCGTGTGTTTGAACACATAGTGAGCCACTTGGCTAAAGGGGTTCAACCAACGCCAAAAGAGTTAGCGGAAGTTGGTTATATCCTGAGAACGACTGCGGTTTATGGCAATGGTAAGTTCGGTATTGCTGACTTCAAAATTCTAGAGAAGAACCCAGATTTCAATCAGTCGTTTAGCGCTCAAATGTGTGCTGTATACATGCTGCGTGAATTTAGTCTCGACTGGGTTCATTTCCTAGCAGAGCAACAAGGCGGTGAACAAGCGATTACCTTGCACAGAGGCTTACAACGCTATCTAGGTGTGGGTAATGCTACTGGTTTAGGCATGGCGCCATACCTGATTAACCACCCAAGTATTGTCGACCAATGGATGACAACCCGTGAACATGCATTAGCTGACGTGTTGGCTAATCACACGGATACGGCGTTGATCAAGCCACTACGTACATTAGTTAAAAAAGCGATTTGTCATTTAGAACAAGTCGTTACCATCAATGAACATCAGCAAGAGCTGAACAAAGCTGCTGTGGATGAGTTGAAACACGCAGAGCAATCGTTAGAAGTGTCTGTCAGCCAATATGATACATGGGCGCAGTTAGTTGAACAATCTAAGCACATGAGTATGGAAGCCCAAGAAATCCTTATCTCATGCTTGATGGAATTGTACCCAGAATTAGTGGACGCCCATCAGGAGCAGATGAATTGTAGTGAAACACTGTCACTTCCTAGCGGTAAGAAAATACAAGATCTGTTGGTGATCTTAGAAGAGAAGTACCGCTGGGCGATCACGACCGACTTTACCAAAGCAGAGAACAACTACTGGTTCTGGTATCGCTCTCAGGACAAAGAAGAGCCAAGACTCGGTGTTCGAGGCGAGGAACTAGGCGAAGAGCGCGAACTGCCGTTGGATATCGGCCGTCAAGCTTACCGTCTGTACCATGCTTTATTGCAATTCGCGCCAGAGCTTTCATTGGCTGAGTTCCTTGTTAAACAACCGCAACATCGTGCCATTGCACGCCGTGTGTGGACGCTAGGTAACAAGGCGATGGGCGACATTCAAATGAATGTGCTACATCAAGACTCGCCACCAATGCACTTGCTGCGTTGTAAGCTAGCGATGTTTGGTGCGACTAAGTTTGATCCTCGCTCAGATCGTTGGGTTCGAGTGACGTTTTTCCAAGGTGCACCACTACTTGATGAAATTCATCAGGACGAATGGGTGTTCCCAGTCTTACCAAGTGAAGCGGAGATCGCTGACTCAAATAAAGTTCCTACACATATCAACGCTCAACATGGAGGTAAATCGTTATGATCGTTTCTCACAATGAACTGGTAGCGGCCGTTAATAAAGCCTTTCTGGGTATGCGTCGTACATGTGGTGAAGCCGATGTGATAGCGAACATGGTGGCAGATTTACAAATGGTTGGCTTGGATGGTGTTCGTCATTTTAACAACGCGAGCAACTTTATGGGGCTAGAAGATGATTGCCCTGTAGACATCCAAGTGACAAGCGACAACACAGTTGAAGTGGACCTGCACAAGGCGAGCTTAGCGTGTCATCTTCCTGTGGTTATGGATTACGCCATTGAAAAAATGGTCGGCAAAAAGACACTGAAAATCGAGCTAAACAACTGCCATAACCGTTGGTTAGCGTACAGTGAGCTTGTAAAACTGGCAGCGAAAGGCATCGCGTGTACCGCGCGTTGGGATAACGGCTCAAACCCTAAGAGTACTTTGTATGTGCTTAACCGTGGTTGCGTTGCACCAGAACTGTTTTTATCAGATTCGCCACTGACATCGGACGAACATATCCACAATATGACCATCGAACTTTCCGTCCAGGATTTCGATATCGAACGTTTGTCAGATGGCTACCAAACACACATTGAGTCGGAAGCGCTTTTTAAAACTCAAGAGAAAGCGTGGAACGATGGCATTGAAGTTGATGAGGCAGAGTGGGGCGCGTTGAAAGAAACCGCAACGGCTATTCTTGTTGAAAGCAGCCAGCGTTCGATTCAAGGTGCAGGGGAGCTAACGACTTCATAATTTAGTGCTTAGTGCTTAGTGCATTGATAGCATTATTGATAACACACGCTACAACAGATAAAACCAAAGAGCTTAACGTATCCTCACCTCGTTAAGCTCTTTTTATTTGTGTTCTACTTTTGTTCTTCCTCTCAATAGATCACACCTTAAACTCTCTGTTTTGACACAAGTTGTTACGCGTTGAAGGTAAATTAAGCAATTAGATGAAGCACCTTCACAATCATGTTAAACAAACGGTTTCATTTACAAGCTAGTATGCGTATCTTGCTAAGTCAGGTGCCAAAGGGCGCCATTTTTATTCGTACCGATGACTTTAGAATCAGATAAAAAAGGAATGAAGCGTGCAAGCTAACTTTATTGATGGAACCACCCTGTATCGTCAGCACTCTTTCGAGTTGCCACTTGATTATCAAGCCAAAGATGGACAACAGATCCAAGTCTTCGCACGTGAGCTGGTTGATCTCGCTAAAGATGATCAAGAGCTGCCGTGGTTGATCTACTTTCAGGGCGGCCCAGGTTTTCCTTCTCCACGCGTGAGTGGTCAATCGGGTTGGCTAAAGCGTGCATTACAAAACTACCGTGTTCTGCTTCTAGACCAACGTGGTACAGGCAACAGCACGGTTATCAGCCATGAAACCTTGGCGCATTTGTCTCCAGAACAACAAGTTGAGTACTTAACGCATTTCAGAGCGGACAACATCGTTCGTGATGCGGAAGCGATTCGTGAGCAGTTCGGTGTTAAGCAATGGTCGACGATTGGCCAAAGCTTTGGTGGTTTCTGCACCCTGAGCTATTTGTCACTGTTCCCACAGAGCTTACAACGTTGTTATGTGACGGGCGGTATTCCTTCGATTGAGCGAGAAGCTGACGATGTTTATCGTGCGACTTATAAGCGTGTTGAAGACAAAAACAGAGCTTTCTTTGCTCAGTTCCCACAAGCGCAAGCGATGTGTCGTGAGATCTCTGATTACCTGCTGAACAACGACGTGAGACTGCCAAACGGTCAGGTGTTCACGGTAGAGCAATTCCAACTTATTGGCATTAACCTTGGTGGCGGTGAAGCGAACCTTCCTATGTACTTCACTCTGGAAAGTGCCTTTGTTGAAGTGAACGGTAACAGACAGCTGAGCTACAGCTTCCTAAACCAAATGCAGCAAGAGCAGGGTTACTTAACTAACCCAATTTACGCAATTCTGCATGAATCGATTTACTGCCAAGGTACAGCGTCTAACTGGTCTGCACATCGCGTTCGTGAGCAGTACCCACACTTCAACTACCAATCGGGCAGTGAGTTCTGGTTTACCGGAGAAATGGTCTACCCATGGATGTTCGACCAACTAGAAACGTTGAAGCCATTGCGTGAAGCAGCCAATCTATTAGCTGAAAAATCGGATTGGGGTACTTTGTACAACGCTGAGCAGCTGAGCAAGAATACGGTTCCGATGGCGTGTGCAGTTTACGCAGATGACATGTACGTAGAACTGGATTACAGCCGCGAAACTTTGGCTAATATTCCAAACTCAAAAGCGTGGATTACCAACGAGTATGAGCACAATGGTTTGAGAGTGGATGGTGAACGAATCGTCGATAAGCTAATGACGATGGTTGAAGCATTAGAGAATTTGCCAAAGTAATCAAGCTATCACAGTTAGAAATAAGAGACGTTAAAAATTAGAAACGTCAGAAAAAGAAAACGCTGCATCCGTGCAGCGTTTTTGTTAGGTCATCGAACTATTCGATTTAAGGAACTAGGAGGGGTAGCTCAATAAGCCATTAAGGTTGGATGACGATATCTTGATGTTCTGTTGTGGTTAAGCAGGCGCGATTTTGTTCGATAAGTTGAGCCGCGTAAGATGGAGTCACAGCTTGAATCTCGCCTTTCGAACGAATGGTCAGTGCTTCCCAAGCTTGATCACGATATTTGCCTGTCTGTGTGTATTCAATAAGTACTCTCATGATTCTTCCATCCGCTGTGTGGTTAACGTGCTACTAACATTAGCGCCATTATCGTCGTTACACACCTGTTAAAAATGGAACATAAGATTAACTAAATGAGAATGGCCGCAACTTGAAAATTTCGACAAATTGCACTTATCAGTGTTCGAGCTTATTACTCTAAATAGCTGGTCGTCGGGGGATAGAGAGCGTAGAGAATGGGCTTCGATACGGTAAATTGAAGCATAAAAAAACGCTGCACAAGGCAGCGTTTTTAAGAATTCACTTGGACGACAGATTAGCTGTTTTCTAAGCCAACAATTTTACGCGCAGACATTACTGCACTGTCTAAATCGGTCAACCTACCAGCACTTGCTGGACCAAGAACGGATGAATACAAAGCCAACTGCTTCTCAAATGATAAATCTAGATGGTTATATAGATTTTGGCGGATTTGAGCGTGTTGTTGTGGTTTCGCGCTCGATAGACCTTCCAACGTATCGTAGATGAGTGTAGTTGTATCCATATCAGTCCTTAGTAACTCATTATAAAATTTTGCGTATTATGCACTCGGTGTCATCTTTGTTCTGCGAGATTGATCGCATTATGTGCAAGTCTGCTTAATTGTGTAATCAGTTAGTTATAATTGTGTTGTAGTGGCAGGGCATTTAAAGCGAAAAAGAAAAGGAGACACTTAGGTCTCCTTTGGTCGTTTGCAATTCACTTTCTAAGTGATAGATCCGCTAGCGGATGTTGATGTTGTTATCTCTGCGGTCATACATGTCAGGTGTGGTATGTAACCCACCCGCGTAACCCGCTGCCTCTAGGGTTTCTCTCACTTCACGAACATGTTCTGCGGTGACTGGTTCTTCTCTATCACCGAGATGTAATCGGACGAAAGTGATCAGTTCGGCTAGCCTTTGATCAGACAGGACATCTTCAAAGCTCGCCATTGGCATGAAGTTTCTGTCTTTGTCGAGATACGTAGGTTGTAAGCCCCTTACCGTTACCGCAATGGTGTTGAATGGGTCACTGTGCATGATGATGCCGTTATTCAGCAGAGTAGGGGCGATAGGGTCGCGACCTTTACCATCGTCACCATGACACGCACCACAGGTTTGGCGATAAGTCGTGTAGATCTCGGCAGCGTATGACTCTTCATCAAACCCTTTCGGCTGCAACTGTACGGCATCGCTACTAATGGTGTTGTTGGTATCACCGCTCAACAAGTAGTAGGACATCGACTCGATATCTTCACGTGTCATCAAGCTCAGGCTATTTTTCACTACGTCAGCCATACCAGCGAAAGCCGTGCCTTTGTCTGAGTGACCGGTGTGTAGGAAGTCGGTGAGTGTTTTCTCATCCCAGCCGTCGATATAAAGCTCGTTTGCGGTAATATCGGGCGCATTCCAGCCATCGATTAAGTTACCTTGGAAAATGCGCTCAGGTATTAGAGCTTGTGCAATATTTCGTGGTGTGTGGCACTCAGAGCAGTGACCAAGCCCTGCAACCCAGTATTTACCTTGCTGCCACTTCTCAACGTTGTCGACTTTATCTTTGATCTCCTCTGGTACTTGATAATCGACCGGATCGGTATCCATAAACACGATATTCCAGCCAAGCAGACCTAGGCGAATGTTCGATGGAAACATCATGCTGTTGTCGTCATTGCGTCTTGGTACAGCAGTAATGGATTGCATGTACTCCCACAAATCGACCATGTCTTGATCGGTGAGGTACTGATAAGAGGTGTATGGCATAGCAGGGTACAAGTAACCATTTTTACCTTTACCATCGACTAAAGCGGCTCGGAAATCATCAAAGTCATAGGTTCCAATCCCCTCGGTTGTATGAGGGGTGATATTGGTTGAATACACGGTACCGAATGGAGTAACAAACGGCAGGCCACCAGCAAAGGGTTCGCCACCTTCTGCACTGTGACAAGCCACGCAGTCACCGGCATGCGCCAAGTATTCGCCACGTTCAACAGACTGTGAGTCCAAGCTTGCCACCCTTTGTTGTTCTGCTTCGCCCGCATGTCGGATATATGCCCCAAGTGCGAATATTTCGTTCTCACTGAGCTGGCCATCAAACGCTGGCATCAGGTTGTTCAAGCCGTAGTTGATGGTGTGTTGAATCTCTTCAATGCTGCCTCCATGGAGCCAAGTGTCATCGGAAAGATCGGGAACCCCAATCTCTGGGTTGGCAACTGTGCCATCAGCGTGGCAAGACGAACAGTATTGGACAAACAAGCTTTTACCGAGTTCGACTTTAACCTCAGGTACATCGGTATGGCGTTGGTTTAGAGACGCTAGATAGTAAGATACCTTTGCCACTTCATCTGGGCGCATGATTTCACTCCAACCCGGCATTGCGCCATTTCGCCCCTTGGCAATGGAATGGATCAACGCTTCATCGCTACCGCCATATAGCCATTCTTGGTCGATCAGGTTAGGGAAGTGTTTTTGGCCTTGACCGTTGTCGCGGTGACACGCTGCACAATGGGTCTGAAACAGAATTCTACCGCTGTTTACGATAGCTGGAACAGTTGCGAGGCCTTCTAATGTGGTTTCACTTGTTTGTGCAAACTGCTCATCTAACGTTGTGCTAGGGGAGCTAAGCTTGTCGTCGCTTTGTTGCCAATCGACTAAGCCTTCCCATTCACCAAGCCCAGGGTAGAGGACCAAATAGCCAGCAGACAGCAAGAAGGCGACAGCATAGCAGATGAACAGCAACTTGGGTGGCGGTGCGTCTTTCTCTTCAATACCATCAAAGGTGCCAATGGTGTGGTCGTGGTCCGCCTTGTGATTGCTACGCCAATATTTAACGACAACCGATACCATTAGAACAAAGAATATTAAGGTTAATATTACCGCCCATAGATTCCAGAATGTATTCATTGTGATACCTCCTGTGACGTATCTTTACCAAGGCTTTGTAGATAACGAATTAGCGCTTCGCCTTTGGTTTTTCCTCTTACTTGCAGTCTGGCATCACCAATTTCTTGATCGGTATAAGGCACGCCTAACGTACGTAAAACTTCCATCTTGTCGCCGATATCATCCCCCGATAAGGTTTGCTCAAACAGCCACGGATAGGCCGGCATGATTGAGGTTGGGACTACTTTCTGCGGCGAAATAAGATGCAGAACATGCCATTGGTCTGAATATTTTCTTCCTAGGTTTGTGAGATCTGGCCCAGTACGTTTCGAGCCCCATAGATTAGGGAACTCGTAGATATCATCCGCTTCTTGATTGGGGCGTCCGTTACGTTTCACTTCCGGGTCGAGAGGGCGCACCATCTGCGTATGACATACGTGACAGCCTTCGCTGATGTAAATGTCACGTCCTGCTAGTTCTATGGCAGTCAGTGGAACGGCTAAGCTGTTTTTCGCGATATCGTCACTGCGAACAATATTAGGCACAACCCAAACCACTAACGAAAAGGAGGCGACGGCTACGGTGGTCAAAATTAATATTACGACTGAGTGTGTAAAGTCCTTGCTCATCTTAAGCCTCCTTCGTTACGGTGTGTTTCGCTTCTGGTTTGTTAGGCATTCGTACCGTTTTGTACAGGTTCAGTGCCATTAAGAACAAACCAAGCACAAATAGGGCACCGCCAAAGAAGCGTAGGAATAGCCACGGAGCTTTGAAATTCATAGCTTCAACGAAGCTATAGACAAGCTCACCGTTTTCATTTTGAGTGAGCCACATGAAGCCCTCACCAACACCCGCCACCCAAAGGGCGATAGCGTAGATAGCAACACCAGCGTGTGCCAACCAGAAGTGCCATTTAATAAGCCGTGGTGACCAGAGTTCGGTTTTTCCCCATAAGCGTGGAATGAAGTAGTAGAAGACTGCTATCCCCGACATACCCACCCAACCAAGTGCGCCGGAGTGCACGTGACCGATGATCCATTCGGTATTGTGCGCCACCATGTTGAACCAGCGAATCGCAAGCAGTGGACCTTCGAATGTAGCTAAGCAGTAGTAGAGAATGGCCGAAAAGAAGAATAAAAGAATGTAATCGGACTTAAGTTTCTCTTTGTTTTGTAGAAGCGTCATCGCACTGTTGAATGCGCCCGCCCATGATGGCAGCCAGAGAATCAGTGACATTACAATACCGATGTTTTGAACCCATACCGGAACGGATGAGTAAATCAGGTGGTGTGTACCTGCCCATGTGTAGAAACCAACCAAACCCCAGAAATGAATTACTGATAGTCGGTAAGAGTAGATAGGACGTTCTGCCGCTTTGGGAATGAAGTAGTAGTTCATTCCAATAACCCCCGCCGTTAACAAGAAGCCTACCGCATTATGTCCCCACCACCATTGGACGATGGCGTCTTGTGCTCCAGCGAAGACCGAATAAGACTTCATGGCAGAAACGGGCATCGCAAGATTGTTTACGATGAAGATCATTGCAATCACAATGATGAACGCAGCGAAGAACCAATTCGCTACGAAAATATGGTCGACTTTTCGTTTAGCAATAGTCCCAAAGAACAACACAGCGTAGAGCACCCACACCAACACGATAAGTAGGTCGATAGGCCATTCTAGCTCTGCGTACTCTTTTGATGTGGTGTAGCCAGCTGGCAGCGATATGAGCGCCAATAGCAAGATAAGCTGCCAACCCCAAAACACCATCCATGACAGGCTTTTGTTGAACAGTTCGCAATGTCCCGTTCTCTGGGCAATGTACAGTGATGTCCCCATCAGGATATTAACGACGAACCCGTAAATCACACCGGACGTATGTAGTGGACGCAGCCGACCAAACTGAAAGTACTGAGAGTCAAAGTTTAGTACCGGCCAATACAATTGCGCGGCGAGAATCACGCCGATAATCATACCTAGAATGGCCCAGATTAAGGAGGCAATAATAAAGTATTTCACGACCTTAATACTGTACTGGGTTGTCACTTGTTCCATAACAAGGCTCCTTGCCTAAAGTTTCAATGGCTGACTTATTTTTAATCTGTGGATGATCTTCAATCGCTAGATGTGGTTGAATCGCTACCGACCATTGAATAGAAATACGAAATATCTCGTATATCTTGATCTGAAAGCGTGTCGGCCTGTTGTTGCATTAGAACCGCCAAACCACTCGTTCTTTCTCTCGTTTGATAATCTTTAAGTGAAGAGATGAGATACCCCATTTTTTGACCTCGAAGATTAGGGTACGGATCTTGTGTTGAAATGCCGTCAACGCCATGGCAGGTCATGCATACTTTTGCTTTTTGCTTACCTAACTCAAATTGTTCTTGATTAACTTCAGCAGAAACAGGAAACATGACCAGCGTCATTACTAAGGCAGTAAGTGTCGCCGTGGGGTTAAATGCTTTTTTATTAAAACTCATTATCGATTCCCTTGATTATGAAGTGAGTAACCATGTTGAGGTTTATTTACAGTGACAAAGGTGCATAAGCACACCATGAAACGAATAAAATAGACTCTTTAAATGACTGCGTTCGATTAAAGGTTATGCAGTGACGGCACTTCTCGCTACTTTGAAACTCATCTTTCTTGTCAATTTTATTGGTCACTACGTATTCATGGAGGGAATTGGATTACTCATAGGGCACAAAGTTACTTTTTTATTGATAGGTGACTCACCCAAGCTCCAGCCTAGGTGAAGCTTTACAAAGCGATGGTTTTGAAAGAAATAAAACTGTTGTTAGTAAATCAAATGAATAATCTGAACTAGACTCAACTTAGTGACCATTTTTAAATGGAGATTAAAATGAGAACGACAATTCTTTTTTTCCTTTCATTGTGCTCATTTTCTATATTGGCTTCCTCAGGTTTGACTGTGTTCGATCAAATTGGGAAAAAGCATGAAATGACTCGAGAACAGTTGTTGCTATTGCCTCAGACTGAAATAAAAACCGTCCTTCCATGGGCTGAAGGAGAGTCGGTTTATAGTGGTGTGACTCTGCAGGCTATCTTAGAAACCATGGACTTATCGATATCTCCCCTCGTTACCATTGTTGCTTTGAACGATTACAAAGTGGCGGTACCCAAAGAAGATTTTGATGACTATCAGCCGATTATTGCCATTAAACAAAATGGTGAATTTATGTCTGTGAGAGATAAGGGACCGTACTGGCTGATTTACCCGTTGTCGTCACAGCCTGATATAAATAACACCGATTTCCACGCGAAGATGATTTGGCAGATACGAGATATTCACTTGTAGAGGGTCACCATGAAGAAATTGTTTCCCCTATCTGCTGTCAAAGTGGTTGTAATATTTTTGGCGGTGATCGTTCTTAGCGTGAATATCTACAGTGTTACGCGCATTAACGATATCAACAAAAGTTTTTCGAATCGGCAAAACGAAGCAACCTGGTTTGTTTTCCAATTAGTAAAGGAATACGCGAATTTCTTGATGGTGAGCCGTTCAGATAATCTCAATTACGATGATTTGTGGTTAGCCTATGATATTACGTGGAGCCGCTTTGATATTCTGATCAACAGTACCGAATCTTCTAACTTCATTAAATCTGCCAACTTCAAACCTTATTTCACCGGAGAGTTTGAGAAATTTAAGTCGCTAGAATCTTCCATAAAGTTGGTTAGTCAAGGTGCACTACCCAAGGCGTCACTACAGAAGAAAATCGATATTTGCTATGACTCGTTAGTCGATTTTATTAATGAAAAATTCCGCTTGCAAAGCCCTGTGATTGAAGAGAAAACCGTAATGGTTGATAGGTTAGTTATCATGCATCAAGCCAGTAGTGTGTTTCTCGCGCTGACATTAATCGTAACAGGAGTGATCTTTTATGCCGACTTCTCAATTAAGAGGAGACTTCACTCCACAGATTTTATTACGGGTTTTCAAAATCGAGTCTCTTTGATGAACTTTGTGAAAAATAACTACCCGAAAGACAATAATTTTGACCTTTATTTTGTGCGTATCAGAAACCTGAGTGAAATTAACCAGAAATATGGCCTTGAATATGGCGATTTGGTGGTGAGCTCTGCTGCTAAATCTTTAACGACTAAAATTCCTGAATGCGCCATTTCGTTTCGTAGTAGTGGCAGTCAGTTCTTATTCTTCATTCCTGAACACATCTACTCCAGTGATGAGATACAAGAAAAGTTTAATGACGTTTTGAGCGATTACATTTCAGCTGGTAACTTAGAGTTGATGATAGATGCTGTTGTGAGGCACAAGAAGAATATCAGCTCCAAAGATATGATGGAGTTGTTAACCACAATGCAAGGTTAGGTTGAGAGTTTTTGCTTAGCCTTTTCTTGTTGCTTCATTTGGCCCCTCTAGTTTCCATTGCAGCACGCACTTAACGGCTTTAAGACTCATCTGTCCTCGTGACTATACACGCCTGTCTAACTCACACCAGACGCTATTGAACGCAACATGAATCCCTGATTTGTAAGAAACGTGTCGGAAGAAGGTTAGAGATAAAGCTAAATTTCTTTATCTTAGGTCTCCAGATAGAGCGGCTGTAAAGTCAGAAGCCCTATTTTTTCTTTCTGGTTTTACTATTTGCTTTTCTGGTTGAGTGCCACGATACGATCTTCATTGATCTCGTCCAGCAACGAACATTGCTCTAGGAAGGTGTTCGGCTTGTGGTCGCGGATGAACTCGATAAACTCAGTGTAAGTGAGTGGTTGGCTAAACAGATAACCTTGTATCAGGTCACAGTTGGCTTTGCGCAGGTACTGGTACTGCTCTATACATTCAACGCCTTCTCCGACCACCAAGGTGTTACAGGAATGTCCCAAATTAACCATTGATTCCACCATTTTACGGTCCGCTTTGTCATCGACGATATGATCGATAAAACTCTTATCAATTTTAAGTTCGTCGACAGGGTAATGAAGCAACTGATTAAATGCTGTGTAACCTGTGCCAAAATCATCGAGTGACACTTTTAGCCCCAGGCTTCGGATGCTCTCAATTGTCTGCACCGTCAGTTTGGTGCTTTTCACATAACTGGTCTCAGTGATCTCAATGATGATATTGCCTGGTGGCACTTTAAAACGTTCTATTACCTTGCGAATGTTGTCTGCGAAATTACGGTTATAGAGCTCCATCGCCGAGATATTGATAGATAAGGTACCTTTGTATTTATGGATATCGGAAAGCTCTTTGTAGCTTTTAATCGCCATTCCTATTACCCACATATCGATTTTCGATATCAAGTTGCTTTTTTCTGCGACTGTTACAAACTCGTCTGGTCCAGCTTTGATATCAGCGAGAGCAGGACAACGAATAAGACATTCAGCACCATCGATTTCTAATGTCTTTGCATTAAATATGGGCATAAAGCGTAGCTCAAAGTTATCGCTCTCACAGCACTCTAAAAGCCTTTTCTCGATAATATCGTGTCTTTTTAAGGAATGGATGAGCTCTTCGCCATAAACGATGCGACTATCTCCGTCACTGTGAGCCTTTGCATTTATCAACATTGCATCGATACAACGGTGCCAGATCTCTTCAAATTTAGGGGTGTCAACCGGGAGCACGCCCGTGGCGATAGTTAAACGAAAGCCATAGTAATCAAGGAAGGTTGTGCCGGTTAAGGCGTTATTGATGTTCTCGATCTCTTCGTTTATCGATTGGTGTTCAGCCATTTCTAGTATGGCGATGAATTGATTGCCTCCTAGCCTTGCCAATGAATAATCACTGCAACTAAAGCCAAGGGAAGATTGTTGATTTTGTAACGTTTCTCTAAGTGCTTTCGCCAAGCTAATTAGCACGTTATCACCGACTTTTGCGCCGTACAGGTCGTTAATCTTCCGAAAATCCATGATGTCCCAGCAAACTAAGTAGCAGCGTGTACTCATCGAGCTTTTTAGGCGCACATCGAGATGTCGAATGAATGAGCGGCGGTTAGCCAACTTAGTTAGTTGGTCAAACTCAGCTTCAAATTTCAGTTCTGTTAGTGAGTCGATATATGCATTCTTTAGTCCGTCAATCTCACTTTGTCCTGATGAACGTTTAAAGTATCTGAGTTTGAGCCCTCCAATTGATATTTCGTGGAGAAGGTCTTTGAGCGGACGCACCAATTGGTAACGTACTACCAAATGAACAATGAGCATGATAAAAGACAAAGTCGCTAGGACCCCTAAGAAGGTGTGTTGAGCGATCATGGCTTTTTCCATGTTAAATTTCTGTTCTCGAATGTTGACTTGAGCAAGGAAGTGACGACTGTTCATTTGAACGTTAATACTGTCTTTATTCTGTTCAAATGACTTGATAATAAACTGAGTGTTTTCAATGTTTTCTGCTTCATTTGATGGTTCAATCAAAAGTTGCATGTTGTCGTCGTCATTATAGCTAATGAGCAAGTTTGAGAGCTGCTTTAGCGGACCGTCTGCAATTAAGATGTATCGGTTTAAGCTTGTGTTGGCTCGTTTATCTTGAGGAACTAGGTATGGGTCGATGGCGGCAACATAGGCGTATCTTAATCCACCATTAACCGATATGTATGAAAAGCCCTCTTGGGATAGTTCAGTTTGGTTGATTAATGAGGTGTAAATGTCGAAGACCCGCTCGTAGATACTGTCCGGTATCTTTAAGTCTTCAAAAGGGTCAACTCGTAATGTCGATAGTGTGAGTTTGAATTTTGGATCAATGATGTAAATGTTGCGTTGACCGAACTGATTAACACGGCTTTGATTGAGAACTCGCAATACTCTTTTTTCTAAAAGAGATAGGGTTGTATAGTCAGTAGGATTTTGAATGTAACGCAAGAATTGTAACGATGAACTGATATCTTTGACGAGCAAAGATAGCCCCAGTTGCTCATATTCAGCCGCAACCAGCGCGGTATTAACATCAGACTGCACTTCGTTTAAGTACATGTGCTTGGTGTGGTTTGAGGCGAAGTTATAGGTAATGAATCCCGAGACTGCGAATATGAGTAGCAGTGCTGGGATAAGTACAAAATACAGTTTCTTCAATACAGGCATTTCTTATCTCAAACTATCAACAATACGATTACGAATTTGAAGGCTATTCGGTTCAAGGGGCTGATACAGATAGCTGCGTTCTAGTACTTCTTGGTTAGGAAAAAGCTCTGGGTCGTTTTGATACTCTTGAGAGGTCAAAGCCTTAGCTTTTGAGTTTGGTGTGGCGAACCAGGAGTCCATTGCGTTTTGAGCTGCAATTTCGGGTTGTGACAAAAAGGAGAGTATCGTTGCTGCTTGTTCTGATAGTTCTCCGTTGTTAATCGCTGCGATGCACTCCAACCAAAGGGTTGTGCCTTCTTGAGGAACGATATAGGCCCATGATGCTTCGGGATCGACCTCATTCAATATGTAACTGTCTCCAGAATACCCGTAAGCCAAGTCTATATTGGCCAGTCTTTCTGGCTGGTGGATATAGTCGACGACGTATTCATTACTCTCAAGGTGGGGCTTTTGAGTTTGCAAAGTTTTGTAGGCAACTCTCAGCTCCTGCTCATTGTTTGTGAATGGTTCGAATTGGTTGAGTAGAAGTGCAGTACTCACTAGATCTGTTGGCTCGTAATACATACTAATTCGGCCACTGTTTTCGGCTTCAGGATCCAATATGGCTTTCCATGAATTAGGAGTGTCGACTTTATCGCTACGGTACAATATGCCCGATGTTCCCCAAGCATAAGGGATGCCATAGTCGCCGCATCCATCAACCCAACGAGAGTCAAAGTTGTTTGCGAGAGATTGCTGCATGCCACTGAGGTTGTGAAATAGGTTTTGCTTAGCCAACGCTTTGAGCTTCATACTCTCGATCACAACCAGTCCAAAGGCACCGCGGCGTTCGCTCAATAGAACTTCATCACGAATCGATTCGTCTGAAAAGTATTGCTGTTTTAATGCAATGCCATAGGTGTCATTCAATTTTTCAATGACGCTCTCGGATAAAAACTCATCCCAATTGTAGAGATAAATTTCATGTTGTTGACCAAATACTAACCCAGGCGAAAAGGATGCGGACACGAGAACTGAAACATAAAATGCCTTCACTGACGGATTCCTTTCTCTTCTTTGTTTAACTAGATCCTAGCGCAAAATTTGAGACCTGCTTCAAATTTACGCCTCTAATTTTACTTAAACATTATGCTGCGCACGCAATTGCCTAGGTTTTACGTGAAGTAAAACCATCAGCATGGTGTTAGTTAGCGCTATACCAATCGCTAGGTTTGCGATATGGAGCGACGGTGAGAAGCGATAAAACAAAGCGCTGAAAAAGGAGGAGACGCTCCTGAGCAAGCTTAATGGGTCCATTCTTCTAAATCATGTTGTTGTTCGATAACTCATTATTTATCATTGGCTTATTCTATCGGTCACCCCTTGAGAAATTTTGACTAATGGCTTGTGGCACAAGGAGTTTGTGCTTATTGTGGTCGGACGTTGTCATTCATTTCAATCGTCGGAGACATTGTGGATTTAGAAATATATCAAGTCGATTCATTCACTAGCCAAGCTTTTAAAGGCAATCCTGCAGGTGTCTGTATTTCTCAACACGTGTTGGATGAAGCATTAATGCTTTCTATTGCGGATGAGATGGCGGTTCCAGAAACGGCTTTCCTTGCGCTAGAATCTATGACTCTTAAGTGGTTTACGCCGGAAGTAGAAGTTCAGCTGTGCGGGCACGGCACTTTGGCGACGGTTCATGTGATGAAAGAAAAAGGACTAGTAAAAGCCAGTGACAGGATCGTATTTCAGACCTTATCTGGTGATTTAACTGCCACAGTTTGTGACTCGTCCATCGAGTTAGATTTCCCGGGTACTCAATTATCAAGTGTAGAGGTTGATACTAGGCTGTTGGAACATCTAGGTATTGAGAACAGTCAAGTGTTGTCATACATGGAGTTCGACTCTAAAACGTTTATTGAGGTGACCAATGAGCAGGTTGTTTTAGACCTAACCCCCAACTTTGATGCTCTCAAGAAGATGAAGGGTAGAGGTGTTGTGGTGACCGCGCTTTCATCCAATATTGAGCTTGATTTTATCTCCCGCTATTTCGCGCCTTGGGTTGGCACGAATGAAGACCCAGTAACTGGCTCGGCGCACTGTGCTCTCACGCAATACTGGTCTGAGAAACTGAACAAGTATTGTTTTAATGCATACCAAGCTTCTCGTCGTGGAGGCTATATTTCGACAGAACTTCTGGCTAATGGACGCATAAAGTTGATTGGCTCTGCGAAAACCGTGATCAGTGGGCACTTGAAGGTTTAAATATCACTTAGGAACGAATATCACATAGGCCGCTAAAACGAATCAGTAATTCAAAAAATAATCGTGTAGCCCATTTTTTTAGGTTACAAATGGAGGGTTCATACGAGCGCTACTGGCTATTGAGTTGCCTGATGAATCGTAGCGAGGTCGTTAAAACCTAAGTTATTGTTGAAGGAATCACTGTGTCTGCTTTTTATCTATCTCAAGTTTTAGTCGCCGTTGCGATTTGCTTTGATCTTCTGTCGTTTCAGTTTAAAGAGCGTAAGAAGATTGTAACTTGCCTGTTTTTTGCCGGTGTACTGATTTCAAGTCACTTTATTCTTTTGGAGCAGTGGACTGCGGCATGCTTGATGATTATTGCCACTATCCGTTATTTAACGAGTGTGTTTTCCACATCACCTAAATTCAAATATCTGTTTTGCTCTCTGTCTGTGGTTGCCACTGCCTTTACCTTCTCAGGGTTAACTAGCGTATTGAGTTGCTGTGCATCAATGTTTCAAACATTTGCTGCTTTTAACAAGGATGACCGTAGACTTCGAGAGCTAATGATAATCGGCACCAGTTTTTGGCTTGTTCATAATTACTTAGTTGGCTCTCCAACAGCGGTTGTTATGGAAGCCTTATTTATTGGCAGTAACTTACTTGGCTACTATCGCTTTTATTTCAGAAAGAATGTCGTGGCTTAGTGTACACACGTCAATCATCACCAGGTTTCAGTAAAAATTAGGAGAGCTTATGTCAAATATCTACGCGGATATCCCTTCGTCGATACCCAATGAAATATTTAATGACTTGATAGCGAATGACAACATTCGGATAGAGAGGATACTTTCACATGGGCACAGTTCTCCTGAGGAGGGGTGGTACGATCAAGAGGAGCATGAATGGGTTCTGGTGCTCGAGGGGCAAGGCGTTATCGAATTTGCTGATGGTCGTATTGTTACTTTGTCTAAAGGGGACTACCTCAATATTCCCGCCGGTGAAAAGCACAAGGTTCAGGGGACCGACAAAGACTCTGTTACGATATGGCTCGCGGTGTTTTATCGTTAGTTTTGGGATAGAGGTGAAAGAGCGTATGTGGCTAAAATTTCAGGTTTTTCATCAGAGAATGTCGGTACAGAGACAAAACGAAGAGTGGCTACTTTATCGAGAATCGGAAACTTCAATACGAGCTCGAGTTTATGATGTGATTATCCCTTCTGATTTAACAGAGGAAGAGTTAGCGCGTTATTTAGCGGATATTTATCATGAGTTTGCTTCAGAAAAATACCCATCAGTGACACGTATTCTTTAATGTAGCTAGTGAGTGTCCCATTGCAACTATGTATCAACTGATGCCTGTTTGTAGAGTAACAAATCCAATAGTTAGAATCTTAAAGCGACCAAAGGAAGAGAGTGTGGTTAGAATTCGAAATTATCAAGAAAGTGATGCTAAAGCGTTATGGGAGATCTTTTTCTACACGGTTCGCAACGTGAACATACGAGATTATTCTCAAGAGCAAGTCGAGGCTTGGGCACCAAGTGGTTTTGACTTTGCGTTGTGGCAAAAGCGTATGGACGGGTTAAAACCATTTGTCGCTGAGTTAGATGGTCATATTGTTGGCTATACTGACTTACAGCCGAGTGGTTTAGTCGATCATTTTTTTTGCCATCATCAACATCAGGGGCGAGGTGTGGGCCGAGCGTTGATGGAGCATGTGTTCACGATTGGGCAAATTCGTGGGGTATCAAGATACTTCTCAGAGGTAAGTATCACCGCGAGGCCATTTTATGAGCGTATGGGTTTTAAAGTAGTGAATGATCAGCAAGTCGATATGCGTGGAGTAACGCTTACGAATTTCGTGATGGAAAAGGTTATCGACAAGTAGGTTCATGTTAAGAGCGAAGATTGTGAAGAGGAACAGGCCTAAAAGGATTATTAAACCTTTTTAAGGGTAAATTTTGCTGATCTACTGATATTGTCGATGAGTTCAAATTGTGTATTAGCCAATTTGTCTAATCTTAAAGATTGTATGAATACAAGGAGTGTTGTTCATGAGTCACGTGAGTAGATTAAAAATATATACATTAGTGTCGATTTTTTCTTTTGCAATCGGAGTGTTAGCCTTGCAATCCGGGGTCTCTGGGTTGTTTCCGCTCTTCGTCGTGGTTATTTCATTTTTTTCTTTTGTCATCAATTCATTCCTTTGTTTATTCGACCATAAATATGAGAATGCCAAAGAATAAATCTCGAAAATGATTATCGAAAATCTCTTCTAAATCTCAATTGTAGGACAGATCTTGATGATGTTTTTACAATTGCCCAAAGATTTCCTCTTTAATTTCAATGTACTATTTGGTTCGATTGAAAAGAGTGAGGGTAGTACGTGGGAATCGAAGCTTTAGCATTTGTTATGGATGCGCTAGTCACGGCATGTTGTATGTACATTGCATCTAAAATGTCGTTTGTGGTGGCGGACTTTAAGTCTCTTCTGACGATAGCGATCATCGTATCTTTAGTCTCTATGATACCGACAGTGGGGTGGGTTCTAGGGCTTATACTGTTCGTATTTCTACTTGGGAAGGCAACCTATTCGAGTATTGGTGATTGTATTTGGGTGGTGGTGTTTACCAAAGTGGTGTCGATGGCCGCGTTCCTGATATTTGGCCGATTGTTTGTATAACCCAATATCAAATTACTATCTAAAGTAATAAGTAAAATCTACTGTTCGAATAGAAAAGAGGCGTGACATTGTCACACCTCCTAAATCTCTTTTAACGACCATTGGTTGTCTATTACTTAGGTAACAGCACAGCGTCAATGACATGTATCACGCCGTTGCTCGCTTTAACGTCTGCAGTTACGACATGAGCTTTGTTGATCATTACAACACCATGGTCAGTGCTAATTGTGACTGGCTCACCCTGAACGGTGACTGCGCTGTCTAGCTTTACCACATCTTCAGCCATTACTTTTCCTGGCACTACATGGTAGGTGAGTATTGCGACCAGTTTGTCTTTATTCTCCGGCTTCAATAACATATCTACCGTGCCTTCCGGTAGAGCGGCAAACGCTTCATCTGTTGGTGCAAAAACAGTGAACGGCCCTTCTCCTTTCAGTGTATCCACTAATCCTGCTGCTTTTACTGCCGCTACTAACGTTGTGAAAGAGCCATTATCAACCGCTACATCGACGATGTCTTTTTTCGCTCCGTGATGGTCAGCATGGACAGCCGTTGATAAAAGAAGTGATGCGACGAACAGCGATAGGCTTTTATATAAGTTCTTAAACATATTGGGTTCCTTTCAGTTTTTCCTTTATTTCCGAGGCTTGTTACGAAAGGCCAAGCACGATAGATCATATCTACGTCACGCTTGAGACATTGTCCTATCACGAAAACTCAACAAAGTGGGGATGTAGAAAGGTTAAATACTTGTTGTAATTCCAGATTTGTACATATATTTAATGGGTGATTATTCAACTAGTGGATGTGAATATGAGGTCTGTTTTACCTGTAGTACTTTCCGCGGCTATTTCTATGCCAGCGTACAGTGGACTAGCTCCTAGTGAGGGCTTTAGTGGTAACTTTAGTATCTTGGCTGGTTTCTATTCTGACAGCAGTAATTTGAGTACCGAACAAGACTCAAATCAAGCAACTAATACCATGGAAGGTGATGGTGAGAATCAAGGTTTACTTGGTTTTCTTGGAACCGTTAAATATACCTTTGGTGAATCCCTTACTCACCAAGTTTATGCCGGTACTACCCGAGAAGATATTGCGACCGGTACCATTGCATTTGAAATAGGTTATCGACACCAACTCTCTGGTGGCACCATATTAGATGTTTCCGTGTTACCGACACTCATCTCCGGTAAGGCTTGGTCTGATCCTTATGCTGTAGGTGTGAATCGAAACGAAACCGACGTGAAAGGTAATGTTGGGAGGCTGCAACTGACTAACATCGGTGGCACTGCTTTCCAAACAGACTTCGCTATTGGTGAATCTGATGTTGATGATGAATTATCGGGCACTCTAGGCACTCAACCCTTATCGTCACAAGATGCAGCGCTACTAGATAGGGAAAGAACCTATGTGTATGCCAAAGCCGGATATCGATTCATACTACCAAACCAAGCAGGTCTGTTAGTGCCTTCTATGGTGTATTTTCATGCGGATGCGGAAGGAGATGCGCTAAGTTTTGACAGTTACGGGATTGAATTGAATTACGCGAAGAGATTCGGTCGTCACGGCTTTGTTGTAACGTTAGATGCGAACGATCGTCAGTACGACGAAGTGAATCCCCTTTATAGCAAAACTCGTGAAGAGAACGAATACGGTGCCTTTTTAGCTTACGAATTTGGTGGGCTGTTAGGGTATAAAGATTGGTCGTTTATTTCATTACTTGGCTATAGAACGATCGACTCGAATATCGATTTCTACAATTCTGAGCAGGTATTAGCGAGCGTCGGTATCGACTACAAATTTTAATGGTGAGCGATCGCTCTGACCGTAAAAATTATAAGTTAAGTTAGTTATTTCGGGCACTTACATCTTTTAAGGTTGTAGGTGCCCGCTGCTATCCGTAATATAAAATTCAGACAATACATAGGAACTTACTAAGGCAGTGATTTGGATATTCAAATTAGACATTTAGAAGCAACGGATAGCCAAGATCTATTCGATATTTATCGCCGTCCTTCGGTTTCAGAAAACACGTCACAAAAGCCTTATCTCAGTTCTGACCAAGTGGAACGGCTGTTTGGTCATTGCGATCATTTTACTCTAGTTGCAGAGTCTGCTGAAAAAGTTGTGGGCCATATTACCTTGTTTATGACGACTAAGGTGAGAGACAGACACAGCGCAGGGCTTGGTATTGCCATTCATCCGGATGTTCACGGAAAAGGGGTTGGTAAAGCCTTGATGCAAGAAGCCATCAATCAAGCGGATAATTGGCTAAACCTAATTCGCCTAGAGTTAGAGGTTCATGCCGATAACCACGCTGCGATTGCTTTGTACGAACGCGTAGGATTTCAGTTAGAGGGGACTAAGCGATTGAGTACCTTTAAAAACGGCAAGTACATTGATATGTTGCTGATGTCGAGATTAAAGCCTGAATATCTAGCGTCTTGAATTCGCTTTAAGTGATTGAATTTATAATCTGAATAAGAATTAAATTACCGCTGTAAAGCCATAAAGCCATAAAGCCATAAAGCCATAAAGCTATAAAGCCATAAATCATAAAGCCCTCAAATTGCAGAAGTTTGAGGGCTTTGTACTTTTGTTTTGAGTTCTGACGTGTTGACTAATTAGCTAGGGTACTACTTTTTCGAAATAAACATTTATGGGTTATCAATACCGAAGCCATTACGAAGTGCGAACTGTATTAGCTCCGTATGGTTATCGAGTTCGAGAATATCTAACATTCGATATTTGTGTGATTCGATCGTTCTTGGGCTTAAAAACAGAATGTCGGCACATTGCTTAGCTGTGTAACCTTGCGCCAACTGTGTGAGTACAGCGCATTGCTTTTTTGTGAGTAACAGGAGTTTTTCACTCTCATTGATATTACTGGCTTCATCACTTGTCACACTACGAGTCATTTTTGAGTGTTGCCAAAAACAGAGCCAAACATCACTCAGCATTTTGATTCGCTTCAAATCACGCTCTTCAATCGGAGTGTCGTAACGCTTGAACCTAGAGAAACCGATAGCGCCCCATTGTTGCCCAAATAACGATAAGCTTACGATAGCGTGCCAATGAGCGCCTTCTTGATAGAGTTCACGTAGCGGATCGATCTTGTGGTTTGCGAGTGATTGCTCTGGAAATAGCTGCCAACACTCTTTAGAGCGTAAAAGCTGTAGATATTCAAGGTAGTTGCCTTTTAGAAAGCGCTCCATCTCGAGTGGGGGCATTCCGACTTGAGAGACAGACATGCTTTTCCCTGTATCCAAAAGAATCATCGAGTTTGGAAACAGAGTAAGCCTATCTAGCTTAAACCAAGCAAGAGCCTCCTGAGCGAGTGACACAAATGTCTTATCAAAATCTTTTGTGACATGCGGTCAAGGTGTCGGTTTGGTGACCTAAGAGCTCTTCAAAGCTATCGAATTGGTTGTCTTTCATACTGACCGTCTGTTGTGGTTTAAGACAAAAATAACGGCAAGAGCTAAAATGTGTCAACCATAGTAGAGAATGTCGTTCGTATTGAGCCGAATTTAGTACCTAAGTGTTAGAGCGAGGGTGATCTATGGTGGTGATTTAGCGCTAGGTGAATAGCTTTCTAAAGAGGCCCGTTAAATATCTAAGTTCAATAGACGAGTTTTGGGTAACGCCAACATATTGAGCCGAATTTGTTGGCAGCGTGTAATGTTGTTATTTCTTTTTAGCGCCCGTTGTTCGTTATCAAAGTAACTTAAACTACTAAGATATAAGATTTTATTTGAATAAAACCTTCTGTGCTGGCAATGATGAACTACATTTAAAAGAGATGTAATGATACATTTTCATGTGTGAGATTGTTGGAGGGGGAATAAATCATTGTTAGATCCAACCATAGGCAAACAAATACAGTGGCCATGTGATTTGCCACAAGATCTCATCGATAGCTTGCTTGAGATTGCCGTATTTAAAACCGGCATTCATAGCTTGGAAATTACACAAAAGTTTCAAAACTTACCTGGCGTTTTTTATATTCTAAGTGGTTCTGCTGGTATCTGTTTTTCTACTCAAAATATGAAGAGCTTATCAGGAGGAGTGATCGGTAAAGGTGATTGGATGGGGGCGTTGTCCATTCATGCTGAATATAATCTGTTTGCAGTCGCAGAAGAAGTCGAGCCTGTTACTATGGTGCTTTTCCCGTCGGAGAAGGTATTAGAGTTGGCTGAAGAGCAGTGCATGGTATTTAAGTGGCTGCTACATTGTGGCACTAAGGCACAATCGATTTGGATGCAGGCTTACCTTTCCTCTATTCATGAAAAAGAACAAAAAACGATTTATGTGCTCTTAGAACTCGCTGCGCGTCAAAATAACATAGCGGGAGCTACCGTGAGTGTTAACGTGTCACAAACTCAGTTGAGTACGATTACTGGCATCTCTCGTTCAAGGTTGAACGAGGTGTTGAAGGGAATCGAACAAGCTGGCTTGGTCAAGATCCAACGAGGCAAGGTTTTTATTTCAGATGTTGAAGGATTATATGAACTCATCTCGCCAATGAACTTAATGATCCGAAACCCTATTGACGAGATACACGGTTAAACGTCTGATCTTGATAGAATGATTGAAAGCAAAATACCTACAACTTTATAGGTAAATCATAGGTTTGTGTTCTTTTTGGAACATACACAGGCCCATTGTCTCTATAACTTTCGCTCTAGATTTATAAATTTAATTTCGAGTGGAGTAAGATGTTATGAAAATGGCTGTTTTAGAATACAAAGTGTGTGGGGTAGGCAAGTGGATAAAAACCAGAATCTCAAGCCGTTGCGCACATTTGCTTGCCGCTGAATACGAGCTAATGGGGTGGCCAATCAAAATCGACGGAGAAGTGTTTTCTGCTGAGAACGCATAGTGCAAACGCGCACCAATAGGGCGAATGCGGAAAGGTAGTTACCCTAAAGTTGATACAAAAAAAGCTGGCGATTGAATGCCAGCTTTTTTATTAAGACGATCAACAAATAGCGTTTACTTGTTCACGAACTCTTTGAATTTTTGCTTGGTCTCAGCGTCGGCTTTTTCATACCAGAAGTACAGCATTTCTTCGGCCGTGTTAGACGCGTTGCCATCAATTTTTGCTGGTAGTGTTACTGGTTGAACAACTGCAGCGGCTGTAGCACCTGTCGTTAATGCTGCGATACCACCTGTACGGTTGTATTCTTTCGCTTCTTGAGGGTATTTACGGCCAATCTGCATGCCATCTTTGGTTAATTTGTCTTGCTTAACACTGATTGCATTTTGGTTCTCATCAACCAATTTCCAATCTAGGTTCTGAAAGCCTTTTCTCGCTTCGTTAGCGTTGCGGAACTTCGGCATGTCGAACGTTACTGTTGTGTCTGTAGCATCAAAAGTAGCAATAATTGCGTCACTATCGACAAACTCACGGTCGTTACCTTGACTAAAAGCGAGCTGATATTGGAAAACGATTTGGTTTACACCGTCTGGCACGGTGATCGTTTTGCTTGAAGAGAAAAAACCACCCTCAAGATCAGGTTTAGCCTCATTAACCGCTAAGACTTCAACTAGAGCATCTGCGCTAGAAGGAACTTCAATTTTTACATCAGCTAACACTTGTGGTGCTGCGATAATTGTGGAAAGCAGCGCAATGGATTGTAATGTTTTCATAATCATACAGTTATTGGTGTGAGATATTTTACAATCTCACGCAGAACAAAGTATTTCAAGTTACCTTGTCTCGATTTGGCAAAATTCACCGAAACTTAACCTAAGCCTAATTATTGAGTGTGTTACCTGTACGTTTCTTATCCGCATAAGAGTGGTTTAGTGCATCTGGTGGGGTGATGTCATCATCAAAAACCTCAGTATCAGTAGGTGACTGAAGCGTGATGTAGATAGGAACAAAAGCACATACCCAAATCGCATAAATGGTAATGACTCGGTTCAATATAACAAACCATGGCTCACTACCGGACTCGGAAACGTAGTATCCAACGAGAGTAAGTAAGGTACAGACAATCGCCCACATAATGGCTGAAAATGGCTCTTTAGTGGTTGATGCGAGCAGGACTATCGTAATGTAAGGTACAGCCATCGCTATGCCTAATGGTACGTGATAGTCGACGACAAAAATGAGCGTAGCGCCCGCCGCCAACAGTAGATGTGGACCAATACTAGGTAGGTTCAATTTCATATGACACCCCAGTTAACCAGTTTTACGTTGTTGGTTGAGTTTGTGTATTAAGCGTGTTGCTTGATGGCTGTTTACCATTAGTCGATTGATGAGCTGTTGCAGCAGTTCGGCTTCAGGCATGATGTGCTGCTCTGTGGTTTGCGCTGCAGATATAGCGAGCTCAAGTACCTCATACATCTCGTGCTTAGATGCAATAGTGATGACGGCTTTTAAAGTTCTCGATAAATCATCGGGTTTATCATCCGAGAAGAGGGCGATTAGCTCATCAATTTCATTCTCTAATTCATCAACTAAGTTGTTTAAACACTTCAGCTTTTCATTGCCTGCTAGCTTATCGCCTTCGAGTAATGGGCTACGAGATATTTCTTCTTCTGTAAGAGGCAGTTTGTTCTTAGGTGGGCGTGTCAGCATGGTGACATTGCTATTACTCGTTTCGGTTGATTGGCGAGAATGAACAGATTGGTGTCTGTTTATCTCAAACTGATGATGAAACTCATTAATGGCATTTTGTAAGCTGTTTTTTTGCAATGGTTTCGTAAGGACAAAGTTCGCCCCTGACACAAGAAACTCGTCATGAGCCTCTTTAAATACATCCGCAGTACAAGCAAAAATAACCGTGGTTAACTTAAGTTCATTGCGGATCTTTTGAATCGCCTCGATACCACTCATGTTCGGCATGTGATTATCCATAATGATTAAGTCATATTGGTTTATAGCCAATTTATCGAGTGCCTGCAGCCCGTCATAGGCATTCTCAACAGTCATGTTTATAGACTCACAGAACTTCTTGATAACCATGGCGTTGATTTTATTGTCCTCTACGAGCAGCACAGTGAAGTCTTTGAGCGTTTTATTAATGCTGGTGGACGCTTGTTCAGTAGCTTGTTTTGCTAGTTCGTGCATTTCTAATGGCAAGGAAATAGTAAACCGAGTACCGACATTCAGTTGGCTGAAGACATCAATGGTTCCTCCCATCAATTCAACCAGTTGTTTGACTATTGATAACCCTAAACCCGTTCCGCCGAACTTACGCGTTGTAGAGAGCTCTGCTTGCTCGAACGCTGTGAAGATGTGGTCAACCTTGTCTTCAGCAATACCTATCCCCGTGTCGGAGACCATAATGTTGACCGATGGTGGTGTAGTAGGGCCGATCTCGAACTCGACTTCGACTTTACCTGACTCGGTAAACTTGACGGCATTTCCGGCTAGATTAAATAAGATTTGGCGCGTTCGTGCTGAGTCGCCAATCAGTTGAATATTGGTTGGGATATTATCCTTAATAACAAAAGATATCCCTTTGTCGGTGGCGAGCGGCGTTAGCGTTTTGTCTAGGTGTGTGACGACGTCGGTTACAGAAAACGGACTGAGTTCAAGCTCCATTTTTCCTTGCTCAACTTTAGAAAAATCGAGTATGTCATTCAGTATGGTGACAAGGTGCTGCCCCGAGTCGATGATGATTTGTGCCTGTTTCCGAGTATCTGCACTTTGAGAATCTTCTTTGATGATTTGTGCAATACCTAATACGCCGTTCATTGGGGTTCTTAGTTCGTGACTCATTGTTGCGAGGAACAGTGATTTTGCCTCACTGGCCTTTTGTGCTCTGTTTGCTGCCTCTTGATAAGAAAGGTTATTCCTTTTTAATTCAAAAACTCTCAAGATAAATATGGCGAACGAAAAGACTAAAGTCAGAAAAGCTAGCACGATAATAAGCTTAACGATCACGCCTTTAAGCTGGTCTTGCAAGTCAGTAAACCGATGCTCAATGTGTTCAATGTACTCCATACTGTGCGCTGAAAGTACTTGTGAGAGTAGCTGACTCTGTTGTTGGTTGAGTTCAGTAAACGTTTTATATAGGTTCGCTAACTCAGAGTTGATACCAGAATTCTGATGCCTGATTCCTCCAACCAATACGCTTGCAAGAAGCTCACTTTGAATTTCGATATCTGCGTTGCTCACCGCGGTGCGAGTTGAACTGCTCTTTGTGAGTTGTTGAGTTAAAGATTGCAGAATAAACTGACGAGCGACGCTTAAACCAACTAGTTTATCGAGTGTGTCTAAATTCGACATTGAGGCGTTATAAAAACGCTCCAATAATTGCGCTGTCGGTAAGTCTTTAAAGAACGCAGAGTGGATATTCTTGCCTTGATAGCTCTCTCTTAGCTGTTGTAATTCTTTTTCTAGGCTCACTAAATCTTCGGACATTTGGTAAGGGTCGGAAGTACCAGTAAGTGCTGCATTGGTAATATGATCACGCATCTCTAAAACTTCGTGGCCTAGTTCACGAATAGGTTCCCTATATTTGGTAACCCTCTCATGCTCCGAGTTTGTCAGTATGATAAAGCTAATTAAGCCGATAAATAGCGTGATAAAAAGCAAAAAGATGAGCCTGATCTTATTCATTTTCAAACTCCACTAGTATTTGAGGACGTTGCCCAGTGAGTGTCTCGAGAAACACCTTGATGTCACTGATTGTTTGTTCTTCAAACGTTTTACCAAGCTGACTTTCACCCATTATTTTAATGGCCTCTTCTAGGGTTTCGGTCTGACCATCATGGAAATAAGGTGCCGTAATTGCGACGTTTCTTAAGCTCGCGACACGAAATAGATGCTTGTCTTGTGGTTGCTGAGTAAACATAAAGCGACCTTGGTCTTCACTTCGCTCGGAGCCTGTTTTTGATAATCCGAAGTAACCAAAGCGCATCACCATGCCTCCACCAATATTGGTGCCTTGGTGGCAGCGAATACATCCTTCTTCTTGAAATGTTTCCCAACCACGTTTTTCAGCTGCGGAAAGTGCAGCAGTATCGCCACGCAAATATCGATCAAAAGGGGAGTCGGGGGTGGTTAAACCGCGCATAAACTCAATGAGTGCGGCTTTTACAGAGGCGGTATCAATCGCCATTTGCTGGCTTTTAAATAGGTCAATGTAGTTGGGTGACTTAGATAGATAATCGGTAATGAGCGCCCAGTTAGAGTCCATTTCGTCCACATCATGTACTGGTCCGTCTAGTTGATCTGATAGGTTGTTTACCCTGCCGTCCCAAAAGAATCGGTAATTGAAAACCGCGTTGAAGACGGTAAGAGAGTTACGCATTCCGGCACCATTTACTCCTATTGATACAGGAATCAATTCAGCACCGTTGGTTTGAAGACTGTGGCAGGTTTCGCAACTGACACTGCGATTAGAGGAAAGATTTGGATCTTTGAAGAGTACCCAGCCAATTTTTGCCAGATCGTGATCGATTTCAGTGGCGTTAGGAATTGGAAAGACTTTGATATTAGATGTCGTGAGTTGGCGGGTTTTATGCGTGTCGCTTGCGTGTGAATCCGAATGAGACGAATCAGCAGGGTGATGGTCTTTGCGCTCAAAGGAAGAGTGAGAGTTTGAAGATGCACCATCATAAACCAGTATAGCGATCGAAACACAAATAACAGTTATGCTTATTCCAGCCAAGTAGGATATCTTCATAGCATCAGTTCCATCTAAATTTAATCCATTAAATCAATTCAGGATCCGTCTGAATTACCCCCTTATTTACCTTGTGAATTATAAGGGTTCTTTTATAAATCTAGTTTCATAAGTCTAATGTTGCAAGATAAGGAATAGGGATAGGAACATTGGCGGGTAGATACAGAAAAGCCGTGGAAACTACTTTGAGTCACCACGGCTTTGTATTTGATTATGTATTTAATTTAGTTGTTCAACTTAAAATACATGATTCAGTTTTGTTTATTTAGCTTGAGCAGCTGCCGCTTCAAGTTGCTTAAGTTTGCCTTGAAGCATATATGCATTCTGGTTGAAGTTACCTGGGTTCAACACTTGGCTTTGCTGCATTGGGTAGTCAGGTAGCGTGTTCATGAACTCTTGTACTTTGCCGCCTACTGGTACGAATAACCACATGTTGTCAGCCATCCAACGTAGGTACATGCCTGATTCGTGTGGTGCTTTTTCGAATGGGTCAGCACGTAGGTGAACAACTTGAGGCCAGTTTGGTTGGAAACGAACTGCATCAACAATGTTACCGTCCATTACAGCAAATGAAATCTTGAAGTCGTTCCAACGAACAGCGTTCAATTCAGCATTTGCCGAGAAGTAAAGCAGGCTGTCACGAGGGCCTTTCTCTTCTTTACCTTGGAAGTAAGGTAGGAAGTTGTAACCATCTAGGTGTACACGCCAGTTTTTACCGTTGTAAGTTGCACCTTTGTCAGACGCTAGCTTCTCAACCACTTTGTCATCACCAGCTGCTGCCAGTAGAGTAGGGATCCAATCTTGGTGGCCCATGATGTCGTTGATCTTAGTTCCCGGTTTGATAGTGCCAGGCCAGCGAACTAGCTGAGGAACACGCATACCACCTTCGTAAGTTGTACCTTTCTCACCGTGGAAGTAAGTTGCACCACCATCAGGCCAAGATACTGTCTCTGCACCGTTATCGGTAGAGTAAATTACGATTGTGTTGTCTGCGATCTTAAGCTCATCAAGCTTGTCTAGAAGGATACCAACTTGGTCATCGTGCTCTAGCATGCCGTCAGCGTAGATGCTGATACCAGATTTACCTTGGTATTTTTCTTGTAGACGAGTCCACACGTGCATACGTGTTGTGTTGTGCCAGATAAAGAATGGTTTGTCAGCTTTCACTGCTTTTTCCATAAACGCTAGAGATTCTTCTAGGAACTCTTCATCTGCGTGCTCCATACGCTTACGCGTCATAGGACCTGTATCTTCGATCTTACCGTCAGCAGTAGACTTGATTACACCACGTGGACCGAAGTTCTTACGGAACTCAGGATCTTTAGGGTAGTAGTATGTCTCTGGCTCTTCTTCTGCATTCAGGTGGTAAAGGTTACCGAAGAACTCATCAAAACCGTGGTTTGTAGGAAGGTGTTTGTCTTGGTCACCCATGTGGTTCTTACCGAACTGAGCTGTCATGTAGCCCTGTTCTTTAAGAAGGTCTGCGATAGTTGGAGCCCAGTCTGGGATACCGTGATCAGAACCTGGCATACCAATGGTAAGTAGACCTGTACGGAAAGGTTCTTGACCTGTTAGGAATGCAGCACGACCAGCTGTACACGATTGTTGACCGTAGTGGTCAGTAAATAGTGCGCCTTCGTTAGCAATACGGTCGATGTTAGGTGTTTCGTAACCCATCATTCCGTTGTTATATGCACTGATGTTGAATACACCAATGTCATCACCCCAGATAGCAAGAATATTTGGTTTTTCTGCTGCTGTCGCTGCTGAAGAAGCTGCTAATAAGCCAACACCTAATGCTAGTTTATTAATTTTAGTACCCATAAGGACTCCGATTCACTTTTAAGATTAATGCGTTAGAACAACACATCGATGGACAAATGTTATTCCCAAAACCGGGTTCCGTCCTTTTATAGTGCTTATAACCAATCGTTATGATGTGGGGTTAAGTTGTTGATTAATAGGGGTTTAACTTGATACTTCTAATAAGCCCTTAGTTTACATGTGTGATCCCTATCAAGTTTGTCGATGCAAATCAAACCAGTAAGTTTTGTATCCGTGTCTCAATAAAAATGACAAAAAGATTAATAGCTTACCGAATCTCGCGCATGTGCAAAAAATGGACTATACGTTGTAGGGCAGGATGCAAATAACTTACGAAGAGGTTTCTATGACAGCGAAATATGGCGTCAAGCGTCGATTAGCGATTTTGGGTACAGCGATGATGGCGGCTTCTACCACCACATTCGCGGCCGAAAAACCAAATATTCTCGTCATTTGGGGTGATGACATTGGTCAATCTAATGTTAGTGCTTACACCTTTGGCTTAATGGGCTATCAAACTCCGAATATTGATAGCATCGCTAAAGAAGGCATGATGTTTACCGATTACTACGCAGAGCAGTCGTGTACCGCAGGTCGCTCTACGTTCATTACTGGCCAAAGTGTATTACGAACAGGCTTAAGTAAAGTAGGTTTGCCCGGTGCGGATATTGGTCTTCAAGCAGAAGATGCTACGATTGCAGAACTGCTCAAGCCTATGGGTTACATGACAGGCCAATTTGGTAAAAACCACTTGGGCGATAAAGATGAATTCCTTCCAACAGCACACGGGTTTGATGAATTTTTTGGCAACCTTTACCATCTAAATGCTGAGGAAGAACCAGAGAATGAAGATTACCCTAAAGACCCAGAGTTTCGTAAGAAGTTTGGACCACGTGGCGTTATCAAGTCATTCGCTGACGGTAAGATCGAAGATACTGGTCCTTTAACGCGTAAGCGTATGGAAACGGTAGATGAAGAAACACTAGACGCGGCACTCGACTTTATGGATCGCGCGGTGAAAGCCGACAAACCATTCTTTGTTTGGTGGAACGCCACGCGTATGCACTTTAGAACACACGTTCAGCCAGACAGTAAAGGTGTAACAGGCATTAGTAACTATGCTGATGGTATGGTTGAGCACGATAGACATGTTGGTCAGCTACTAAAACAAGTGGATGATTTAGGCATCAAAGACAACACCATTGTTTTCTACTCTACGGATAATGGTCCACACATGAACTCTTGGCCTGATGCAGGTACAACCCCGTTCCGTGGTGAGAAAAACACCAACTGGGAAGGGGCATACCGTGTGCCAGCCATGGTTCGTTGGCCGGGAAAAATTGAACCTGGAACTGTCTCTAACGAAATCATGCATCACATGGACTGGATGCCAACATTCCTTGCTGCAGCGGGTGATGATCAGATCAAAGAGAAGCTACTCAAAGGACATACCGCGGGTGATAAAACCTTTAAGCTTCACCTAGATGGTTACAACTTCCTCCCTTACCTAACAGGTGAAGAAGAAAAAGGTCGTCGCCACGAAATCTTCTACTTCACAGATGATGGTGATTTAGCGGCGCTTCGTTATAACCAATGGAAAGCGGTATTCATGGAGCAACGAGCTACGGGGACTATGCAAATTTGGGCTGAACCGTTTGTGACCTTGCGTCTTCCTAAGTTGTTTAACCTTAGAATGGACCCGTACGAAAATGCTGATATCACATCGAATACATACTACGACTGGTTGCTTGACCACGCGTACATGTTCGTTCCAGCACAAGCCTATGTTGGCAAGTTCCTAGAAACATTCGCTGAATATCCACCACGTCAAAAAGCGGCGAGCTTTAGTTTAGATCAGGTTATGGAGAAGCTTCAGGAGTCTCATAACAAGTAATCGACTACTTGGATATACTAACTGGATGAAAAGAGCTCTTCGGAGCTCTTTTTTATGGGTGCAGTCGTGAGCAGCCACATGTCCTGAATATGAATCACAACAATCGAGCTCATGGTCACTAAATAATTGTAAATTAGTTGGTTTTGCGTCTACCTTATTAAGCATAAGGATGTATAAAACAAGGAATGTTATGTCTGCATTGTTGTGCTCACTAGTGAACGGATTGAAACGCCAGCGAGTTGCAGTATTATCCGCGATTATCACGATATTGAGCTTCAATGTTTGCGCGAGTGAACAAGCGTCGCCTGTCAGTGATAAAGCTACTAAAGCCGTGTCTAAATCTACGGAAAGCGGTTCGTCAGCCACGTACATAGGCTCAGAGGCTTGTATTGATTGCCACAGCGCAGAAGTCGAAGCTTGGCAGGACTCTCATCATGACATGGCGATGAAGCACGCCACAGATGATTCCGTTTTAGGTAATTTTGATAACCAAACCATCACGCATCAAGGTAAGCCAAATCGTTTTTATCGCAAAGGTGATGAGTTCTGGGTCAACATTGAAGGGCCAGATGGTCAATTCAAAGATTACAAAATCAGTTATACCTTTGCTTTTGAACCACTTCAGCAATATATGGTTGAGTTTGAAGACGGTCGTGTTCAGCTCATTCCTTTTGCTTGGGACTCTCGCACCGAGAGTGAGGGAGGACAGCGCTGGTTTCACCTCTATCCAGATACAACCAACACCGATGAATTTTATTGGACCAATAGCGGCCAAAATTGGAATTTCATGTGTGCTGATTGCCATTCAACAAACCTAGAAAAGAACTACGACATGGCAAGCAACACCTACAGTACAACTTGGTCTGAAATCAATGTGGGTTGTGAGGCGTGTCATGGCCCTGCAAGTGAGCACGTTGAACAAGCAAAGCAAGCTGTTCATTCTGCTAAAGCCAATGGTGGTAAAAGCGCTCAACTCACGGCGCATTATGGTTTTGATCGTGATTTGTCTAAGTCGGTCAAAGAGTGGGTTTACCAAGAGGGCAATTCCACCCTTCAACCGAAAGACATCATTCATACCAACCAAGTTCAAACCTGTGCTCAGTGCCATAGCCGACGCACACAACTGAATGAGACGGCGGATCACGTCAATGGCTCATTTTTTGATAAATACCGTTTGAGCTTAATTAGCCCGGAACTCTATCATCACGATGGTCAAATCTATGATGAAGACTATGTTTACGGTTCATTCCTACAGTCAGCGATGGCTGAGAAAGGCGTCACTTGCACGAACTGTCACGATCCCCATACCGCAGAGCTGAAAATTGCGGAAGAAGCGGTATGTAGTCAGTGCCATATTGCATCCGAATACACACCAGAAAAACACACTTTCCACCAGGCAAACACAGAAGCTTCAAAATGTACCACTTGTCACATGCCTGAAACGACGTATATGGAGGTCGATCCGAGACGTGACCATAGCTGGCATGTGCCGCGTCCAGATATTAGCCAACATATTAAAACGCCGAACGTGTGTACCAGTTGCCATGAAGACAAAACCGATCAATGGGCCGATAAGCAAATTGGTCAATGGTTCCCTGATTCTAAATATCGAAACCAACAGCATTTTGCTGTGGCTTTTTACGCGGACTCAATAGGGCACAGAGGCGCGGAAGATGCACTGGCGTATTCGGCTCAGGATTCTAGCTTAAGTAATATTATTCGAGCATCAAGCTTGGAGCGCTTGTCTGGTAACACGGGTAAGAACACTCTCATTTCATTAGCAAGGGCAGTAAAACACGACGATGAGATGATCCGTTTGGGTGTGGTGCAAGGTTCATCTGGTTTCCCGTTTACCGACCGCTGGCAGATTCTAGAACCACTGCTTACTGATCCAGTATTGTCTATTCGTTCAGAAACAGCAGGCGCGCTAGTCCGTTATTGGGGAGAAATGAATCCGCTACAGAAAGACCAAATCAAGTCTGCATTGGAAGAGTACATTGAGATTCAGCACTTTAATGGTGACAGAGGTTTTGGAAGAACCAATCTGGGTAATGTTTACCGAGATTTAGGGAAGCACGAACAAGCCATTGAATACTACTTAGGCGCTATCGAAATCGAGCCATATTTCGAGAACAGCTACGCCAATCTGGCTGACCTCTACCGGGCACTAGGTGATGAATCTAAAGCTCTTGTTACCTTGAAGCAAGGCATTCAGGCGCAACCAAAATCGAGTGTGTTGCCATACAGTGCAGGTTTAGCTTTGCTAAGGGTAAAAGACTACGACCAAGCTACGCGTTATCTAAAACAAGCGGCTGAAACTGCACAGACGGATCCGCAATATTGGTATGTGTATGGCTTGGCATTGGAAAAGTCAGATGTACTTGCGGCGAGCCAGTCATTACACAAGGCTTATCAATTTAGCCGAAACCCTCAACATTTGTATGCGCAGTGTGAAGTGTTGGCGCGAAACAGCCACATACCGGGTGTGCCAAAAGCATTTGAACAGTGTATCTCATCATTGAGCAAAGTGGCGCCGCCAGAAGCCATTAACCAATTGAAGGCTAGGCTCAAATAAAACGATGAAGTTAGCTTGGATATGGTGGTTGTAACGTTTTACGCCATAACCACTTATTGCGTTTATAACCAATAGTTATCGAGCTTGTGAGTAGGATGTACGCAGCCAGTTTGAATAAAGGAAGACCTATGAACCATGCGCAACAAGCAATAAACCAACTGATTGAACAAACAGAAAAAAGTGTTATCGGACAGAGTCACGTCGTTCGGGCTCTGGTGATAGGGTTATTGACCAATGGGCATGTGCTTTTAGAAGGGCTTCCTGGCACAGCGAAAACGCGTTCAGTAAAGTCGCTTGCCAACTTATTAAATACCAGTTTTGGTCGAATCCAGTTCACACCAGACCTATTACCATCAGATGTGACGGGTACAGAGGTGTATCAAGAGCTAGACGGGAAACCTCAACTGCACTTCCAACCGGGGCCTATCTTCAACAGTATTGTCCTAGCCGATGAAGTAAACCGTGCGCCAGCTAAAGTACAAGCAGCACTGCTTGAGGCGATGGCTGAGGGCACGATCACAGTCGGTGGTCAAACTCACATCCTTCCTGATTTATTCATGGTACTCGCTACTCAAAACCCAGTTGAGCAAGAAGGGACATACCCGCTACCTGAAGCGCAAATGGACCGTTTCATTATGAAAGTGACGGTCGACTACCCGGAAGACGAAGCAGAGCGCGACATCATTCGCTTGGTTCGCAGCGAAGAGCTAGGCAATGAGACCAGTTCAGAGCTAGTGACTCCGCAACATATTGAACCTGAATTAGTGCTTGAGGCACGGCGCCAACTTCCAGAAATCGCGGTGTCTGATTTAGTTGAAAACTATATCGTGGCGTTAGTTATGGCAACTCGAAAGCCGGAACGTTACCCAGAATCTAACCTGTCTAAATGGATTGAAATTGGTTCGAGTCCACGTGCTTCTATCGCTCTAGATAAGTGTGCTCGCGCTTATGCTTGGCTACAAGGGCGTGACCACGTCACGTTGGATGATGTTCGTGCAATGCTGCCAACTGTGTTGGGGCACCGATTCTCACTGTCTTACGATGCGCTTGCTGACGGGGTCGACCATCAGAGAGTCGTTGAAGAGCTACTTGATAACGTAGAGATCGGATAATAAGGGGGCGTCATGGCGAAGCCAACACAAGCTCCCAAATCGCAAGGCCTTGATCCAAGACTGTACTGTGACTACTCAAAGTTAGTGCGAATACAGGCGCAAGCTGAGTCGTTTTCTCTGTTGCCTCACCTAAAAGCGGGTAGTGTCCTTTCGGGAAGACACAATTCGTTGTTTCGTGGTCGTGGTTTGAACTTTGAAGAGTTACGGCATTACCAACTCGGTGATGACATTCGTAACCTCGATTGGAAAGTCACCATGCGAACCGGGAAACCACATGTTCGTAGCTATACCGAAGAGAAAGACCGTAATGTGATGATCTGTGTAGACCAACGCAGCTCAATGTTTTTTGCCTCTCAAGACACCATGAAGTCCGTCGTTGCCGCTGAAGTGGCGGCATTGTGTGGTTGGCGGGTTCTTAAGGATGGAGACCGCGTCGGTTTTGTTTTGGCGTCACACCAAAAGCTATTCCACACAAAAGCGCAACGTGCTCAGTCTGATTTACTATCCCAACTCAAACACCTCGCTAAAGCCAATCAAAGCTTGGAGGTGAATGTAAGCGACAATGAGGGAGTCGGTTTTACTCAATGGATCGAATTGATTAAGCGAATGAGGTTAAAACAGTCGACGTTAATCTTTATTAGCGATTGGCGTGATTGCCAAGAGCATCACCTAGACCGTTTGAAACAACTTCAACAGCATAACGATATTCTCGCCATCATGGTCACTGACCCATTAGAGCGATCACTGCCAAGAGATCTTGCTAGTGCAAACTGGGTGGTGGGTGATGGTCGTTTTCAATTGAGCCTAGATAGCCAATCTAAGGTCAACCTTGCAAGCGAGAGTCTGGCTCAGAAAGCGGCACTTCAAAAACAATCTCTAGCTAAATTAATGGCGATGAAAAACCTTCCGTATATCGAATTAGACACGTCTGGCAATCATATCTCCCAGTTACAAAAGTTAGTGGGAGGGCGCTAAATGACAGTCGAACATACGCCTCCTAGTACTTATATCCTGCGTGAACTTCACGATGTGGCGATACCTAATAGTGTTAGCTGGGCTCCACAAACCATCGGTTGGAAGATCCTTGGCGTTATCTTGTTATTAGCGGCTCTCTACCTGGCCTATCGTTTGGCGCTAAGATGGTGGAATAATCGCTATAGAAAAGAAGCACTTAATGAATTGATGTTATTGGATGCGAGAGACATAAACTCCCCTGAGCAGGCTTTTAAAGTGCTTAAAGTTGTACTCCGTTATCTAGACAGCAGTAATGCAAAGTTGTTTGGACAAGCTTATGTGAAACGTTTGAATGCGCACCTTCCTGTCAACGGGAAAACAGAGAGTAACAACGCATTCTTTGCTGAGGATATCTCAGGATTATGGATGCAAAGCCTCATTGATCCAAAGGTACGCTTGACCTTTGAACAGCGCTCGGAAGTCATTCAAACCTCTATGATGTGGCTAAAACTCCATAAGCCTGATGTTCAAGTAGCAGTTGAGGGGCAAGCAAATGATTAATCTCTTCTCTTCTAGCTTTGAATTTGCACATCCATTGTGGTTCGTTGCACTGCCTTTACCTCTGTTGGTCTACTTAGCGGTGCCGGCATATCGCACCAAACAAATGGCCATTAAAGTGCCGTTCTTCCACGAATTGGTGGAAGCGATTGGGGAAGCACCTTCTGAAGGGGCAAGTCAATTGACGCCAAGCTGGTGGCAACGCACCACTCTCATTATCACTTGGGTTTTGGTTGTTTGTGCCTTGGCTAAACCGACCATTCTTGGTGAACCTCAAATACGTGAACAATTAGGTCGCGATGTCATGGTGGTTGTTGATTTATCTGGATCAATGGCAGAACAAGACTTCACATCTAAGCAAGGTAAGAAAATCTCACGCTTGGAAGCAACCAAACAGGTGTTAGCGGACTTTGCGAAAACCAGAAAAGGCGACCGCTTAGGGTTAATCCTGTTTGGTGATGCTGCTTTTGTACAAACTCCTTTCACTGCCGACCAAGATGTATGGCTTGAGCTCTTAAATCAAACAGATGTGGCGATGGCCGGGCAGAGCACTCACTTGGGCGATGCGATTGGCTTAGCGATAAAAGTGTTTGAGCAGAGCGGTAAGCAGATGTCTGCCGAACAAGCCCAAAACGATATCGAGCGTGAGAAAGTCGTGATTGTTCTTACGGACGGTAATGATACGGGCAGTTTTGTAGAGCCAATTGATGCTGCAAAAGTGGCTAAAGCGAAAGGGGTTCGTATCCACGTGATTGCGATGGGAGATCCTCAGACTGTCGGAGAAGTTGCTTTGGATATGGAGACCATCAATCGAATAGCCTCTGAATCTGGCGGTGAGGCTTTTGAAGCGCTTAACCGTGATGAACTCAGTACAGCCTACGAACAGATCGGTCAACTTGAGCCCCAGTTATATGAAAGTACAACATATCGACCAAAGCAGGGCTTACACCACTATCTGATGGCGGTCGTTGTCGTCATGTATCTCACGGCGTTCAGTCTAGCTACGTTAAGGCGTCGACGCACGATGCGTTTATTGAACTCTGAAACGAAAGGAGAGAGCGATGTTTGATTCTCTCGCAATTCAACAGTTTTTTACTCAGTTTCATTTTATTCGCCCACTTTGGCTCTTAGCATTTGTGCCGATGTTTTTCTTACTCTGGTTACGTTGGCGTGAAGAGACTAAACCGAACTGGAAAGACATTCTTCCAGAGCATTTACGCAATGCACTAACAATTGGTGAGACAGGGTGGCGTAAACAGCTACCGCTCAAGCTACTGATGGTGATAGTGACCATCGCGATCATTGTTTGCTCCGGTCCAACGTGGCAGCGTGAAGCATCGCCATTTGGAGAAGATAAAGCCTCGATGTTAGTGGTACTTGATAACAGCGAATCTATGCTAGAAAAGGATTTACCTCCTAGTCGCTTAGAGCGCTCGAAACAAAAAATTCGAGACTTATTGGCGGCGCGTAAAGGCGGTAATACAGGTTTAGTAGTGTATGCAGGAAGTGCTCATGTTGCGATGCCGGTGACTCAAGATAGCAAAGTTTTCGAGCCGTTTTTGGCGGCAATCACGCCTGAAATTATGCCTGTTGATGGTAAAGCTGCTGAGAAAGCACTGCCTTTAGTTCAGCAACAATTGTCTGGTGAACCGGGTTCAACTGTGTTGCTGGTTTCTGATGGCGTAAACCCTACTACCATCAAGGCGTACGAAAAGTTCTTTAATGAAAACAGTTACCAATTGTTGATTTTGGCAGCGGGTAATAGCCAAATGGTTAGTAATAACCCAGTAGACCTTGATTCATTGAACACGTTGGCTAAAGCCACGGGTGGTCGCTTGATTGAAGTGACGGTAGATGGCTCTGACATAAAAGCGCTTAACAGTGCGGTTGAGCGCAATATGCAGCTCAATGGTGAGTCTTCAATGCCTTGGAAAGACATGGGTTACGGCTTGTTGTTCCCTATTGCTTTGATCATGTTACTTTGGTTCCGAAAAGGCTGGCTCGTGCAGTGGTGTCTAATCGGAGCTATTACGACAGGTGCCTTTTATACGCCAAATACAATGGCAAAAACGGTTCATCTGACGGCGGACAGACCTGCTGAAGTGGAAACATTATCGGCTTGGGATAAAACTGCCCAATGGTGGTGGGATTTATGGCTGACACCAGACCAACAGGGGCAGCGATTGCTAAACCAACAACAGTATTTAGAAGCTGCGAAACACTTTGAGGATCCACTTAGGAAAGGCGTCGCTTACTACTACGCACGCGAGTTTAAGCTTGCCCATAGTGCCTTCTTACAAGTCGACAGTGATTTTGGTTTATACAACGCGGCTAGTGCTCTAGCTAGGCAACGAGAGTATCTGGCTGCACGAGATTTGCTGAAAAGTTTAAATGATAAGCCTGACCTTGACCCTAATTTAAAGCCTGACGTACAGCACAACTTAGCAGTGGTCAATGGCATTGTCGAAGAGGTAAACCGAACCAGTGAAAGCCAAGCGGGGACGACGGATGGCCCTGAAGAGTCATTTGAACTGGATGACGATAAACCGCGCACGGGGGATGGTGCAGAAGAAGAGACGGCTGCGGAATTAATGCTTAAAGAGACGCTCAACGCCAATGAGATTTTGGGTAGCCAAGAGTTAGCCGATAAATGGCTCAAGCGAGTAGAGGCAGATCCTAAGTATTTTCTTCGCGCTAAGTTTCAAATCCAGCTGCGTGAACCTTCAACAACATTTAACCAGGAGAAAAAGTAATGAACTTCAGTCAGTCTTTGTCTCTCGGTCAGCATAGAGACTCTCAACCAACCGAGCCGTTAAACCGTCTACTACATGGTCTCAGTATGATGTTGTTGGGGTTAATTATTGCTCTTTGTTCGCCTTCAGCTTATGCCCTTGATATTTATGATTTGCAACGCAGTGGCGATGTTGAACTGATTGCGTGGGTGGGAGAAAAACCTAAGCAGGGCGACAAGATAGCGCCAACTAAGGTGAGTGTGAATGAACAAGTAATTTTGAATATCGAAGTCGCAACACCACGCTGGTTTACTGGTGGTACCCGAATTGGCAGTGTCGAAATTCCGAATGTGATTGCTAAGCAGCGTAATCAGCTTGCAACGAATTATACCGAAAGAGTAGGTGGAACTACTTGGTCTCGCCAGCGCTGGGAAATCACCCTTTATCCGATGGCATCGGGTGCTTTTGTTATTCCTACCTTGCCTGTGAGTATAAAGGTGTCAGCTCCCGATGGTTCTAACGTGACTGGTACACTTTACACCCAACCGATTAAGTTTGAAGCTTCGCTACCTTCTGGGTTATTGAGTGAAGACTCGCCTTGGTTCGCAGCAACGGATGTTGAGGTTGAGCAAAAGTGGCAACGCTCTAGCGATGAGCTGAAAGTTGGCGATGCAATCACTCGAACAGTGACCATTAAGGCAAAAGACAGCTTATCGGTGTTGCTACCCAACGTATTAACCAACGAATCTACACAGCAGTATCAAGCTTATCCGCAACCGAACCGCCTTGATGATACGCAAGAGCGTGGGGACTATCGTTCAAGCCGAATTGAAGAATCAGTCTATGTCATTCAACAAGGTGGTGAATTTACACTCCCTGAATTCGAGTTCCAATGGTGGAATAGCGACAAGCAACGTTTAGAAGATGTCGTAATCAAAGGTGAAGTATTTGAAGCCAAGCATACATTACAGTCCTTTGTTAAAGCCTATATGTCGGTATTCATTACGGCTGGTTTAGTGTTGTTAGCGTGTGTTTTGCTGTTTGTTGTTGGTAAGCGTTATTACGCGGCTCGACCAACACCCACGTGGTTAGTGATGAGACGCTTGATTAAACAGGGCGACTGGGCTGCGTTACGAACGTTTATTTACACTCAATTACGATATCAAACGACGGAGTTAGAGTTATCGAAAGCCAGTAAAGAAAAGTTATGGCTGGATGATAGCGCTGCACTTCAGCAAGGGCATGAAGATAAGAGCGTGTTTAAACGTTTGAGGAAAGGGTTAAAAAAACTCGCCAATGGTCGGACTAACTCCAATATATCTCGCTCAATTGCAGGTCGCTTGAAAATTCCTAAAGCCTTGCCAGACTTAAAAGACAAAATTAAGTAGGCATGTGATGCACTGGTTCAATTGAAATACCCATAAAGATTCGGGGTTTATCGAGGCATTACGCACAACTTTTAGCAATTCGCATCGAACATAATCGGCAGGTTCTCTACTATAGGGAACCTGCTTCTTTAATATGGAACTGTATGAAAAGTACCGAGCTAAATTTAATTCCAATATTTGTCGCTATCTATGAAGAGCAGAACTTATCTAGAGCTGCTAGCCGCATGGATATCAGCCAGCCAGCCGTGAGTAAAGCACTTGCGAGGCTGAGAGATATCTATGATGAGCCACTGTTTCACCGTACCACTTCAGGTGTTGAGCCAACTGCTTTCGCGATGGATATCTATCCAGCGATGGCGGCAGCACTGAAGAATTTTACGTCGACCTTGTCTGCATCAAGAGACTTTGACCCTAAAACCTCCGGCCGCGTGTTCTCTATCGCCTGTGTGTCGGCGGCGAGCTACGAAATGATGCCTAAGGTGATGCAACTGATTAGCCAGGTAGCACCGGGTATTGCCTTAGAAGTTCACCCTTTGTTTACAGAAGACTACGAGTCGGATCTAAGACTACAAAGACATGATGTGATCATCGATATGACGCCAAGAGGAAGAACGACGCTCAAGCATGAGGTCGTTTCTACCGAAGAGCTGGTGGTTGTATGTCGAGAAGATCACCCTTCAATCGGTGATACCATCGATATGGAGCAGTTTTTATCACTTGAGCATGTTGTGGTATCCAAATGGCACGCACGCCGAAGCTTATTGAGCTCAGATCATTTCAGAGACTTAGAAAAGCGTAGAGTAGTGTACCGAGCTGCAGGGGTTGTTGAGATGCTGCCAGTGATTGAGAGTTCTGATTATATCGGAATGCTACCTATGTCATCGGTGCGTTGTTTCTCCGAAAAGTACAAGGTTAAAACACTCCCTTTGCCATTCGAATTGGACAACCTCGATATGTGTATGATTTGGCATCCAAGCCGTACCAATGAACCAAGTCATAAATGGTTACGTGCGAAGATCAAAGCGGCAGCAAAAGAAGTGTCGGTTTAGCTTTAGATTTTAATGCACACTAATTTGCCCCAGACGCCGATAAGCGCTTGGGGCTTTGAGAAGAAGAGCGTGTCATTCAGAGCTAAATCTTTGTATTACAATGAGGTCTGTATTGGCTGAACAGTACTACCGATAAAATAAGAGACCCAATCATCAATCGGCAACGGTTTAGCAAAGAAGTAACCTTGTGCGTATTTACAACCTATCTGACGCAGAGTCTTTACGTGGTTCTGCGTTTCAAGTCCTTCAGCAATCACTGAAAAATCGAGTATTTGTGCGAGTTTTAATACCGCACAGGTGATCTCGTAATCAACCTTAGATGAGTTGATGTCTTCAATAAAGCTTCGATCGAGTTTGACGCAGTCTGCTGAGAGGTTTTTCAACACAGATAGTGAAGAGTAACCGGTGCCAAAGTCATCAATGGCAATTTTATAGCCCTTGGAATGAAGTACTTCTATCGTTCTCGAACAGGTTTCGAAATCTCGCATCATGTCTCTTTCTGTTATCTCAAGCAACAGTTGATGTGGCTGACAATCTGTTTCATCTAGTATTACTTGGAGTTGCTCTGCAAGGTCGGTCATGTAAAACATCCGAGCAGAGAAGTTGATGGAGAAAGTGACCCCCTCCAAGTCGATTCCTGAGCGTTGCCAGTCGGTGATGAGGTTAGCTACTTTTTTAAATACCCACTTATCAATATCGATAATAAGGTCACTCTTTTCTGCGACTTCCAGAAAACCAGCCGGAGGCAAAAGGCCCAACTTAGGATGTCGCCAACGGACAAGTGCTTCTGCACCAATGATCTCTTGCGTGTCCAGATCGACTTTTGGTTGGAAGAACACTTCTAGTTCGTCATTAGCAATGGCCTGATGCAAGCCCATGTTGGTTTCGATAAGATCATTGACTTCATGAGTCATCTTGTCGGCATAGACGCGATATTGGTCTCTTCCATTACGCTTGGCGTGATACATGGCAGTATCTGCGTTTCGGATTAGAGTTTCACCACTTGAGCCATGAGTAGGGTACTCACACACGCCTATACTCGCTGCAACGAATATCGAGTTGTTGTCGGCATAGTAAGGTTTGCGGAGTGATTGGTTTAGTCGGTCTGCCAGTTGTTCACCTTCACTTAAGCTGATGTCAGAGAACACGACCATAAATTCATCGCCGCCCATTCGTGCAACGAAGCCATTGTTGCCAACAAGCGTGGTCAAAATATTTGATACGTTGATCAAAAGGTTGTCACCTTGCCCGTGTCCTAGCGAGTCATTGATGGTTTTAAACTCATCAATATCCAGATAGAGCAGTAAGAAAAATGAGTTATGCTCTCGAGACCGTTTAATCTCCTCATCTAATCTCTTCGTAGCTAACAGTCGGTTTGCTAAACCTGTTAACGGATCGTGGTGGGCAAGAAAGTCGAAGTTCTTTTTCTCTTCAGTTAGGTCCAAATACGCTTCAGACAGCCTACCTGCCATGTCATTGTAGGCTTTCTCTAAATGAGACCATTCATCGCTTCTACCAAGCGCGATAGGCTCTTTTAGGCTACCAGACTCCAAACGATTGAAACCATGCTTAAGTGCGTTGAGTGGTTTTTGAATATGGTGCCTGACGACATGGTTAAGTAACAGCAGGGACAAGATAACGGCAGAAAAGCTGATGATAATTGCGTTAAAGCGCGACTCACCGATCTCTTCTTCTAGTTGAGCAGTGAGGGCCAGAGCTTGGTTTTGAACACGAGACTCTGTATTTTCTACCATTTCTAATAGATCGCTTTGTGCATCCAATAGAGAAGCCATGACCAGCCAACGTTGTTCTAGGTTGGCACGAATTCGTTTAAGTGCCGCATTATAGCGTTTAACTGTTTTCTGAATTTTCTGCTTCTCGCTGATTACCGCTGCTGTTTTTATATCAACGTTTTCTAAGTGCAGTAAGAAGATATCGAGCTCTTTTTCGACTTTGATTAACAGCACTTTTTCTGTTTCTGGTGTAATGCGGCTGTGTATGTCACCGACCATTTTTCCGGAAGTCAGAAAAGATTCTCTCAGCATGTTCATCAGATCCAACTCATTGTTGTATCGAATAAAGTCATTTTGATTGAGGTGCTTCAGCTTACTGTCAGCAATAGCAAACTCCAGCTTATTGAGCTGGGCTGCTAAGGTGGCATCAATTTGATTGGTTTGTTTTAAGATTCGATTAAGCGCAAGTGAACTGCCTAAGAAACGGTGGAAGTTGTCAATAAATGCATCTATTTTCTGTGAAAACCCTTCATTTGTAGACAAATCTCTTAGTTTTTGTAGCTGGAAATCAACGTTAAAAGCCTCTTCAGACAAGGTATTCTCGCTGAATAGAAAGGTCTGTTCGAGTAGTTTTACTCGAGAGGTCAAGGTAAAAACTCGTCGACTTATCTCGGAATTTACAATCAATTCGGAGACATGTGTAGAGGTTTCTGTTTTAAGCGTTGATTCGACATAATACAAAGAGCGAATCACCATGATGACCGCGAAGCTTACGATAAGTAGTGATATTAAGTTGGATATTATGAAGCGCTGGGTAATGTTAATTTGATTGAATTTCATTGTGGCTTCCAAATATTCAGATACGCTTCGCGGTAGCCATTCTTAGGGTCATAAATGCCAGTCGTTTCGTTGTTAATAAGCTCTGCTACGTTCTTTGGCGTGACGAGATGAACAGGCGCAGAATAACCACTAGGCGGCATGTTATTAAACGCTCTGTTGAGTTCGTCAACGATTTGCCAACCTTGTAGGTATAGAGGCTCAGGAACGGTCGCAGACTGGAACTTGTCTCTGTTGATTCTTTTGTACGCGGCTTTACTACCATCGCCTGCCGAAATGTTATTGGGAATCAATTTTTTATCTTCAATTTTCGACTCTAAGGAGGGGATGGCATAGTCGATATATAGGTCGTTAATCGCTAAAATATGGGTGATGTTGTCACCATATTTTTTATCAAGCATCTTCAAGGTAGATGGCATTTTTTGATCGATCTGATCGAGTGGAAGGTAGATCAGCTCAAGCACATCACATTGGCGGCACTGTTTGATGGTATCCACCATTGCATTCGCTTTTATCATCGCAATTTCGTAATTTGGGTCGGTGAAAACCACAATTTTGGCTTGGCCTTTTGAGTTAACAATAGACAATAAAGCAGCGATTTCTGCTACATCCAGAGGATCGGTTGTGATGTTGGTAAACAGACCAATCTCAGGATTTCCACCCGCTAATTCTGTGGCGTGCCATCCAATGATGGTGATGCCCAAATCTTGGGCTTGTTTTAGGATCTTTTGATGACGTACTGCATCAATACCACCAAGCACGATGGCATCGGGTTGAAAGCCGATTGCTTTTCTAATGGCTGCCCCTTGGCGGACCTCAGATCCTAAACCATCGACAAAACGTAGGTGCCAATCAATTTTTGAAATCGCTTCAGATAGGCCTTTCCCCACACCATAAACACCACCGTTACGCAGGTCCGATGCAACAAAAATGATGCTTTTTTCATGGCGTATCGCAGGGCCTGCAGTTGGTCCTCCCCAAGTGGTTTGGTAAGACACCGCACGCGTAACCTTGTTTTCTGCGTATTTGAAAAATACGTCTTCTGGGTACCCTGCAAAACTTGTTGAGCTGCAAGTGATAGCAAGCAATGCACTTGCAAAGTTAAATATTTTATTCATCGGCTTTATAAAAGTTCTTTAAATTATTATCGCCCTATATTTATAATATTGTTAATAAACATTCAAACACTTGGTAACATTTATGCTGGGTCAAAATTATAAAATCCTTTTACCTTTGCTTCTAACTGCTTGTTTTATGGTTTCACTAACTGTGAGGGCTGATGGAGAAAGGCGTGACGATGATTTTAAAAAACTTGAAAAATTTCAAGAGACTGTGAGTGGTGAACCTATTTCTCTTGTAGCACAATCGTCTGAAAAACCCGTAAGGATCGCTTTAATTTACCCAAGCGCAGATATTTCCGATTTTTGGATACGTAATTTCGTTGCGCTAAAGGAAAGGCTGATCGCTTTGGATCTCAGATTTGAAATTGATGAATTCACATCAAGGCAGATTGAACACTCATTGCAAACTCAATACACGGAACAAGTGCTCAGCTCGGATACTCCGTATGACTTCGTCATTTTTGGACCTTCAGAACTGGATATTCAAGCCGGAAACATTCAAAAGCTGTCGGCGTCCTCCGACTTTAAAACCTTCATTTGGGCTTTCCATACCCCTAATGAGCAGTGGTCACATCAGCCAGATAGCTGGTTTGATTTTTCCAGTGAGATGGGCGCGAAAGTGTTGTGTGAACACGTGGTTCGAGAGTTAGGTAATGATGTTGAGTTTTCCGCTAACCGAGGCATTCCTGGCATCACCGACACCCAACGTTCACAAGGCTTTATCGATTGTGTTGAAGAGAAAGGCGATTGGTTAACGGTTTATGAGCATTTTGGGCAGTATCAAAAAATTGGAGGGGCCGATGGGATCCGCCTAGTACTCGGTAACTTTCCGGAAGTGACCATGGTTCACAATGCTAATACGGCAATGACGATGGGAGCGGTGGACGCGCTTAGTGAAGCTGAAATGCTGTCTGAGATATATGTGACAGGTTGGGGCGGCACCGCAAAAGAAATAGAAAAAATCCGTTCTGATGAGCTTGATGCTACCCCTATGAGAATGAGCGACGATCTGGGTGTTGCTACGGCAGAAGCGATTAAGTTTCACTTGGAAGGTCGACAAACAGAAGTGCCGTTGATCTATTTAGGCAGAATCACCGTGGTGCACAACAAAATGGATGATCAAGAGCTGAGCCAATTAACTCGAGAGGCTTTCCGTTATTCAGGCAAAAACTAGTGTACTGAACGTTACCGGTACCCCAGCAGTGAAAAAGCCGCTTGCCTGTATTAGGTAAGCGGCTTTTTTATCGTTCGCAACACACCGGTTTATTCGGTGTTAGTGCTAATGCTTTTAGTCGACGATTTCTTTCAATACTTCACCAATCGAACCACTAGGCTGTGTGATGCCTAGTTTGTTAGACAGAGTCGGTGCAATATCATAAGGCGTAACTGCTCGTGATACCTTTTTAGCTTCTACGTCATAACCTGCGAAGATAACCGGTACATGAGTGTCGTATTTCCATGGCGAACCATGTGTCGACGCGATTTGAAGACCTTCCATGTCGTTGATGTAGCTGCGCGGTGCAAATACGACATAAACGTCACCAGAGCGCGCTGGGTGATAGTTGTTTTTAATTAGCTGCATGACGTGTGTATCAGGTACTCTGTTCTTAGCGATATCACTACTGGATACAGCAAATGCTACGCCTTTCACTTTCGAAATTTCATCTGCAATCGCTTCCTGAACCTTTGCTAGGTCAAGCTTCTTCTCAGCGATAAGGTCATGATTCAGGTAAATGTAAGGCTGTGCATACAAGCGGATCGCGTCTTTAGTTAAACCAAATTGGTCTTTCAAACGTTTCTCAACACCACTCGATAGTAAGGTATCTTTGTTGAAGTATTGTGCCTGATTAAAGCCAAGCGCATTTGCCGCAGGCGACGCTTCTGGTACGCCATGGTCGGCGGACAAAACAATGAGTGTGTTTTCTAAACCCACTTGGTCATCGACGGTTTTTAAAAGTTTCGCGATGGTTTTATCAAGTCGAATTAAGTTGTCTTCCGTTTCTAAGCTTTCTGGGCCGTATAGATGGACCACATAATCGTTCGATGAGAAGCTAACCGATAGGAAGTCGGTGGCATCGCCTTGCCCCAGTTTTTCTTGCATCAATAGTGTGCTGGCAAAGTTCTCTGTAATCTCATCACCAGCGGGGCTCACGGTTAACGTGGTGCTGTAATATTTATAACTCGCTGGGCCATAAGGGTGAGGGAAAGTCCTTTGGAAATCACCTAGCTTAACCTTGTAATCAGTATCGTGCTCTTGAAGGGTATATTGGTCGCGCGGCAACGAGAGTTCCCATTTCTGTTTGGAGTATTGCGCTGCAACTTTCTTCTCATTCCAACGAGATACCCAATCTGGATATTCATCATAGTAATAATTACTGGTGATAAACTCAGATTGTGCTTTCGAGAACCAAAACGCTTTTCCACTGTGTCCTGCAAGAGATATAGCACCACGGTCTTTCACTGACACACCAAAAACCTTTGATTTTCCGCTGTTGGAAATAGTGAGTTCATCACCAAAGGTGGTCGCAAGGATTGGCTCTGGAGAACGGCCATCGCCTTGTGCTGTCTTTTGTGTTGGATCTATCTCTGTAGCTTTATCGACACCCGCACCAGAGGTTAACATGGTGTAGTTGCCGTCCTCTACGTTATACACTAAACGCTCTTCACTGCGGTCGTACCAAACGTTACCAACCATGCCATGTACACTTGGTGGAGCGCCTGTTGCTAGTGATACATGGCCGACAATGGTTTCTGTATTACCGTGTTGATAATTGGCATTAGTGTAATAGGTGCCATCATCCATCAAGTAGCGAAAGCCACCCTCACCAAAGTTATGCTTATAGCGCTCTATAAGGTCGGCACGCAGACCATCAACCGTGATTTGAAGAACCAAATCAGGTTTCTCTGCGGCTGTTGCGGGCAAAGCACAGAGTAGAGCAAGTGTAAGACCTGAAAGCTTGGTGTATTGCATAGGGTGTCCTTATTCAGTGTTGACGCAGTGTTCTAGCGTGTGGTCAGACTTTTAACGTTAAGGTTGGGTTATTCACGTATCTAATTTGCATCTTTAACCAACCGCAATCCCATGTCCGACATGGTGATGGACTGGCTTGCGAAATCACGACGGTAACTTTCCGATTCATTTTCGTCATAAGCAAAACTGCCACCGCGAACAGACTTGTGCGATAAGCCTACGTCGCTGTGTTTAGCGTTGTTTGGATTGTCTGTTGGACCAAATCGGTAGAAGGTGTCATCGAAGGCATCGATCACGAATTCGCCAACATTACCGGTCATGTCATATAAGCCTAGTTCATTTGGCTTCTTTAGCCCGACTGGGTGTGCGCTATTTTTCGAATTTGCTGAGTACCACGCAACATCATCTAAGTTATTGGAACCACTGTAAGTATAGCCTTTGCTTTTGTTGCCACCTTTGGCAGCAAATTCCCATTCTGCTTCGGTTGGTAGACGGTAATCTTCGCCAGTTAACTCATTCAATTGCTCTACGAAATAGTTCGCTTGCTGCCAGCTTAGGTTGTTAACTGGAACTTGTGGGTTTTGGAAATAACTGAGAGATGAGCCCATGACAGATTCGAACAATTCTTGAGTCACCTCAAACTTCGCGATGTAGAAACTATCTACAGTAACACTACGCGCTGGGCGCTCGGCTTTACTTGCTTCTGGGCTGTTTGAACCCATGGTAAATGTGCCGCCTTCAACGAGAACCATATCTTGGTCAATTTGTTGGGCAATAGGGTGTGTTGGCACGCTTGAACAGCCGCTGAGAAGAATAGTCATGGTGACGCCGCTGACTGCTGCTAAATGTTTGTAATTGATAAATTTCATCACGTGCCTCAAATGTTCGAAATAAGGTGTAATTCTAACGTTTTTGGTCATTCCTATTGGTTATAAAGGGTATAACATGCCACTGACTTCATTCGGAATTATGATGGGAACAAGATAATAAGATAGGTAGGTAAATCATGCATATTACTCAAGGTCCTCAATATAATGGTAAAGCGTCTAAGCGCTTACATGTTATGGCGAAGCCGATTGGCGCAGCGTGTAACATTGACTGTAAATATTGTTATTACCTAAGTAAGCAAGATTTGTTGGAGTACAAGAAAGGCAGTTCTCCAAGAATGGATGATGAAACGTTAGAGACGTATATCCGACAATACATCGAAGGCCAAAATACGCCGGAAATTATCTTCTCATGGCAGGGTGGTGAACCTACCATGCTTGGTTTGGCTTATTTTGAACGTGTGGTTGAACTACAGAAGAAGTACCAACCTGAAGGTGTATTGATTTCCAATGACCTACAAACCAATGGCACATTGCTGAATGACGATTGGGGACTGTTCCTAGCAAAGAATAACTTCTTGGTAGGCTTAAGTATTGATGGCCCAGAGATGCAGCATAACGCCTATCGAACTAACCGAGCCGGTCGCGGTACGTTCAAGCAAGTGATGGCGGCTGTTGAGCTGTTGCACAAGTACCAAGTGAAATTCGCGACGTTAACCTGCGTGAACAACCTGACCAGTCAAAATGCACTAGAAGTGTACCGATTCTTACGTGATGTGGTGAAGTCGCCACAAATGCAGTTTATCCCTATCGTTGAGCAAAAAACCTTTAGAACGGTTGCACCGCAAACCTCTCAAGTGAGCGAGCAATTGAAGCAGGGTGACAAGCGCCTGATCCCGGGTCATAAAGATTCAATCATGGAATCATGGTGTGTGTCAGATCTGGCGTGGGGTAACTTCCTGATTACCGTGTTTGATGAGTGGGCGAAACACGATATCGGCAAAGTGTTCGTTCAATATTTCGAAGCAAGTTTAGAAACGTGGATTGGTCGTCCTAATCCACTTTGTACCTTGAATGAGATCTGCGGTAAAGGCCTGGCAATGGAGCCTAATGGTGACGTTTTCTCATGTGACCACTATGTTTATCCAGAATATAAAATCGGTAATATCCACCACGAGAAGTTGGATGATTTGGCGTACAGCGCTTCACAACAGAAGTTTGGCTTTGCTAAATCACGAACATTAACCAGCCAATGTCAGCAATGTGATTACAAGTTTGCTTGCCATGGTGAATGTCCTAAGAACCGCTTTATTAAAACGCGTTCAGGTGAGCCGGGTTTGAACTACTTGTGCGCGGGTTGGCACAAGTTCTTTTCTCATGTCGATAAATCGATGGCGTACATCGCTCGCGCTATGAGACACCCTGTTGCTCACGGCAAGTACAGCGACTCTGTAATGATGGCGCGTCGTGCAGAGATGGCAAAGCAAGCGACGTTCGAGACCAAGTTCTAGGTCTATCAATCTTAACGATAATTCAAACAGATATGAGTCTAGGGACAGGCTAAGTTCTCAAGTTTAAGGTAATACTATGATTAAGAAGAGTTTAGCGACAGCGGTTGCTTTATTTATTTCAACGTCCGCATTGCTATCAACATCTGCAATGGCAGCTAACAGCGTCCAAGCCACGGTTGACGCACCTGCACAGAACATTAACCAAGTGCTTGAAATGACAGACACTCAAACACGCATTCAGCAACTGTCCTACATGGCACAAGATCAGAATCAGTCTATTGAAAACCGCACTGGAGCGCTGCAAGAGTTAGCTTCATACCCAAGCCAAAATGCGCTGGTGGCGGTTGCTAGAGGTCTAAAAGACCAAGACCCTGAGGTGCGTGAAGCGGCGGTTATTGGCTCCGAGCCATATCAACTGGAGCATCGTTGGGCATTAGTTTCTCCTTTACTTAAAGACGGCGATACTATGGTTCGCCACACAGCGACATCGAATTTAGTTCGTGATTTCAACACCCTAGATGAAGCGCAAAAAGCGGAAATTGAACCGGCGGTAAAAGAGCTGATCACTTTCTTGGAAACACAAGAATCAGAGAAGTTTCAGTTACTGTTTGCCGATGTCCTACGTTGGCACAATGAGTGGGAAAAGGCGGAAACGGTTTATTTAGAGCTGATCAAAACGCATCAAAATGATCCTCAAGTTTGGTTGAGTTACGCAGATAACTTCCGAGCTCAGAAGAAAGACCAACAAGCGGTTGAAGTGCTAGATCGTGGTCTAGAGAACGTACCGGACAACGCGGCTCTGCATTACTCGAAATCGTTGACTTTAGTTCGTCTTGAAGAGAAGGGCGCTGCAGCAAAAGAGATCGAAGTGGCTGCTGAGTTAGCGAAGGACAATAGCTATTACTGGTATCTCAACGGTGTGTTGCAAGAAGATCTCGATATCGACAAGTCTACGAAATCATTTGAAAAGGCGTATTTGATTTCTGGCGCTCCAGAGCAACTCTACGCTGTATGTGATATTTACGTCCGTTACGGCAATGAAAAAACGGATGAATGTTTGACTGAGCTAGGTAAAGTTGCACCTGACTATGTGATTGAACAGTTGAAAGAGAAGCGAGTAGCGCCAAGTTCGTAGTATTTGTGTTAATCGATCAATTAAAACGAGTTATTGAAAAGCCAGTCGAAACGTTCGACTGGCTTTTTGCATTTAGAAGTGAATTTAAAATGTGTGGTTGGAAAAATCGATAAATCAGTACGTTATAGTGGGTGAGTTGAGTTGCTCACCCGTAAAACATCTATTTACTCATAAAACATCTATTCACCCATAGAACTGGATGCGCGACGCCTGTCTGTCGCACCGTAAAGTTTTCCGTCTTTGATTTCAATGGCGTTTAAGCCACTGACGACAGGAATGACATGGACTGGGTAACCGAGCTGCATGAATTCTGGAACCAACATTTCGGCGTAGGTTTTTTTCTCGACCAAAAGGCCTGTTGGGTCATAGGGCTTGGTGCGATCTATCTTAGTACCGTATTGAATGTTTGGCAGATCAATCGCTTCTTGCGCTGATAGATCCCAATCCACAACACCAACCACGGTTTTTAACACGTACCCAGGAATTTGTGAGCTACCCGGAGAGCCAACAACTAAACGCAGGTCATCTTGCTTATCCATCACCATTAATGGCGTGATTGCTGAACGAGGTCGCTTGCCTGCTTCAATTGCATTTTGGCTTGGTTTGCCATTGATAATTGGTTTGGTCGAAAAGTTAGCCATCTGCGCATTCAAAATCACACCGTCTACCATCACGCCAGAGCCCATTCCTGTACCGACGGTGCTGGTCATGGCTATCGCGTTGCCCTCTTTATCGATGATGGATATGTGTCCGGTATCTTTGCTCTCAAAGCCTTGGTGTTCTGCATAGTCGGTATCGGAAAGTTTGCCTGCTTTCGGGTTCGTTTGTGCAATACCATTTTCGGGAATGAGTTGGCGTCGCTTATCAATATAAGATTTATCAAGCAGGGCATTTACGGGCGTCTCCACATAATCAGGGTCACCTGCATACGCAATACGGTCCGCTCTTGCGATTCTCATAGCTTCTGTCATCAAGCGCCATGGTTCGGCATCGGTTTTGGGCATGTCTGCCAAATCATACGCTTCTAGCATTTCTAGGCTTTGCGCTACCATCACGCCCCCAGAGGCCGGATAACCAAAGGATACAATTTTATTGCCACGATAATCGGTTTCAATCACGTCACGCTGTTTAATTTTGTATTGTTCAAAGTCTTCAATGGATAACTTTGCGTGGCCTGAATCGATGCGACTGTTAACCGTTTCGACAATGTTCTTACCAAACTCTCCACCATAAAGGTATTTGTCACCTTGTTGAGCAATATTGGTCAACGTGTCGGCAAGCTTTGGATTGGTCATCAAGGTGCCCGTCGGTTTGATTTCGTCGTTATCCCAATAGAGTGCTTTGATTTCTGGGTCTTCAATTAAACGGTTCTGCTCACGGACTACAATGTCGTACGTGTAGCTGTTCATCGCATAACCTTTGCTCGCCAGGTCGATGGCCGGTTGAACTAACTCAGACCAAGGCAGTTTCCCATACTCTTGGTGGGCACTATAAAGTAAACGAAGAGTGCCAGGTACTGCGACCGAACGCGGACCTAAAATTTCATTTCGACTCAGTGGCTTGCCGTTTTCCATGAACATGTCGGGTGTAGCGCTTGAAGGAGCCTCATCTCGTCCATCAAGAGCGAGAAACTGGTCTTTATCATGCTGATAAAACAAAGCAAACGTTCCGCCGCCGATCCCGGTCATGTCGGGCTCGACGACGGACATGGTCATTTGCATTGCCACCATGGCATCGATGGCATTACCGCCTTGTTTCAGTATCGAATAGCCAGTGCTGCTGACATAGGGGTTTGTCGCACTAACCATGAATTTGTCACCTTCAGCATCAGGCATTACTGGAAAAGGGCTGGGCTCAGCAGCAAAACCCACCGCTGAAACCAAGCTTAAAGATAAAGTTGCTATACGCATGCGCTCTCCGTTTAAGGTATCTGTTTATTCGCTTTTAGGTTGACCAAATTAAGGTAGTGAAGTTCGTGAGTTTACAGCCTTCTTACACAATGCTGACGGCTCTGACATTAGTGACTAAATCACCTAAATGTTTCTGTATTAAAGGATAGTTAAGATCAATGTTATGGCTGGTTAAGCATGACAATTCAAAGACATAAAAAAGCCCAGACTGTTTGATTAGCTTGGGCTTTTATTTCTATTGACGATGATTTTTACGCATGATTAGAAAACGAAACTCAGCATTATGGTGTAAAGGACGGCATCTTTGTCATCTGTTGGGGTATCGATAAATACGCCATTCGATTTTTTCGATTCGAAGTACTGAACTTCGCCATTGATAGAAACGTTTGGCAGAACATCGTAATCAACTCCAACTAAATAACTATTCCCGTTTAAATGCTCATGGTCGTCAAATTGTGCACCATACACAACGTAAGGCGTGAATGCTCCTAAGTGGTATCCAAGACTGGCGTACATTGATGAAGAGAAGTCACTGATTTGTCCTTCACTTGTCAAAACAAATTGACCCAGTTCGTATTCTGCTCCTAATGACCAAAGTTGGATATGCTGGTTATCTTGTTCAGTTCTGAATGGGGTAGGTATTCCGGGAATTGTTGTGATGACAATCTGATCGAAATTTGAGTCTAGGAAAGATAAATTCCAACGGTAGCTATCACCGCTTAGCTGCAAATTTGCGCCGAGCATGCGATTGGTTTCGAATTCCAGTTTTGTAGTCGAATTGAAATCTACGTCATTTTTATCTTTTATACCGATAAACGGAGTAAGTAAAAGAGTCGCTTCGTCACTGACATCATGAGTCCAGCTCACTTTTATGCCGTTGAAAGCTGTGATTCCGAGAACGCTGTTATACACCTCTGTCGGTGGCCTTGCTGTCATATAGGCTTGGCCCACATAGTAGTACTCAGAGGCAAGGAATAGTGGCAGTCGTAATCGACCAACGCTGACATCGAAGTCGTTAAATTCATAGCCCAAGTAAGCCCATTCCAGTTGAGGCTCACTCCAATCATATTGGGGTGGTTTGACAACCTGTACGGAAGCTTTGAATGAGTTGTAAAAGTAATCGAGTTGAACACCAAATGTGGTATCACAGTCGTAGCAATTTTCGTCGGTAAAACCGCGAGTGATCATCAAGGGGGTTTCATTGTCGGACTTAGCCCAAGACGTTGAGCCAAAGCCACTCAAGGATAAATTATCGGTAAGTTCGATATTCGCAAAAGCCGGAGAGGCCATTGAGGCACATAACACTGACGTAATTATTCTTTTCATATTATTTCTCCGAACTTATAACGTAGAGAACGTTGGCATTTTGAGGAACCGAAGAGAGTGGGGAGTAACCAATACGGTTTGGTTTGTCATCAAGCCAGTCCACTAAGCTGTCGGTTGATGCCGTTTTGATTTCTCTTGGATAACGCGCTTTTCCTGAAAAAGATAATCCAGCCCAATGTGCATTCATTTGAGCGGCATTTTTTCCAAGTAAAAGCTGATAAAATTGTTCTCTCTCGGCGCTGTTCTCAGGCCAGTCTGATAGTTCTACACGTTTGCCATTGAGGCGCTTGGTTTTTCCTCGGTATAGCTTTCTCGCTTTGTTTATCGATATCTCTTCAAACCCAGAGTCTAAAGAGAATATGGCGTAATCTTCCGCTGCATGAGCTGGGCTAGTAAGAAGCACACTTCCTAACAGTCCTATTACTGCGGTTAGCACAGCTCTGCATTGGAGTGTTTTTATTGTTTTCATCCAATCCATTGGTATCTCCTAACAAGTCGCACTTTCAATTTGATGGAATAGCTTTTCTTTTCTCACGGGCTTCGCAACGTAACCATCCATTCCGGAATCAAAGCACTTTTGAATATCATCATCGATAACGCTGGCAGTTAACGCGATGATTGGAGTTTTTGTTAAGCCTAAGTTCTTCTCGTGTTCTCTAATCTCCTTGGTTGCGGTGAAGCCATCCATCACGGGCATCATGCAGTCCATCAAAATGACGTCGAAACTGCTGTCGCTCTGGTACATATCAACGGCAATCTGTCCGTTGTCCGCAATTTCAAAGGTATAACCTGCTTTTTTAAGCATGACCGACGCCACTTTTTGATTTACACGATTGTCTTCGACTAAAAGAATCTTTTCAGATTTACTTGGTACAGATTCTTCTTGAGGCTCCTCCGGTAGCGTGGTTTTCGCTGCTTGAGTTGTAGAGGTGGCTTTGTGAATAGGGGTAACGGTTGAGTTGTGCGTTGGCGCTGTATTGTGTGTTGCTGGAAGCGGCATTGCTTCGACAGCCGTTAGCACTTTCTCTTTTAACATCTCGAACTTGAACGGCTTAGGCACGTAATCGTCCATACCCACATCGAAACACTTTTGTATGTCGTCATCGATAACACTGGCAGTCAACGCAATGATAGGGATGCGGCGGGTTGCTTCTGTCTCTTTCTCGATACGTCGAATGTGACCCGTTGCCTCAAAGCCATCCATGACAGGCATCATACAATCCATTAAGATTGCTGCGTAATGAGGATTCGCGGTAAACATATCCACGGCCTCTTGCCCATTGTTAGCGAACTCAAATTCGAACCCACTTTTTCCGACGTGTAGACCGGCGATTTTTTGATTTATCTTGTTATCTTCGACAATCAAGATCTTATGTTGAACCTGAAGCTCGGACTGGTTTGTATTCGATAGCTCAGCTAACCCCTGGGTATCGCAAAGTTCGACTGCTTTTATTAAGCGCAGACCGAGCAGGGGTTGTGACACTTGTGCCGCGATACATTCCCCGATGTCGGCGGGGTCGCTGAGGAAGGAACGAATTAAACAAATAGTCGCGCCATTTTTATGGAGCGTATCTAGTTGTTCGGCATAGTCGCTAGCTTGGAACTCATCGCTTTCTGCAAAGATAACCGTAGTCGGTTTAGCGTGTTGTTTGTTGGCAATTTGGTCACTAATCTCGTTCGTATTATCGGTGGTTTGCGCGACTTCTAATCCATAGAGTTTTAGGTCGTTTTCGATACGCTCTGAAAGTAAATTAGCATGCCCAAGAATATAAATGTCTGCGGAAGCAGAGCTTGGCTTCGGTAGCATGAGATCGACTGCTAATTCTAGGTCGAAATAGAAACAGCTACCTTCGCCTTTCACTGAATCTAACTGTATTTGTCCGCCCATTAGCTCTACGAGCTGAGTACTGATGGCAAGTCCAAGGCCGGTACCACCAAACTGACGAGTTGTTGAGTCATCTTCTTGCGCAAAAGGTTCGAATATCTGTTTTTGCTGCTGCTTATCGATACCAATACCCGTATCTCGCACTGCAAAGCGCACTGTAACCTTGTCGTCGGATTGTTGGAGAGTGTTGATCGAGAGGGTAACGCCGCCTTCAGCTGTGAACTTCACAGCATTCGACATAAAGTTCATCAGCACTTGTCTTAGACGGTGGTCATCGATCATCACTCGGGCTGGAGTATCCGGGCTGATATCAACGTTGACTGATATTTTTTGCTCTTTGGCTTTTGGCGCAACAATCGACGCAATGTCATAAATGGATTCGCGGATAGACGCAGAATGTGGACTGATCAGCAACATACCGGATTCAATTTTCGAGAAGTCCAATATGTCATTGATTAAGCTAAGCAAGAGTTGAGAAGAGGTTTCTATAGTGTCTACATAATCACGCTGTGTCGGGGTTAATGGAGTATCAGAAAGGATCTCTGAGATACCGATAACGCCATTTAACGGGGTACGGATCTCGTGTGACATGTTGGCTAGGAAACTACTTTTCGCCTTACTTGCTTGTATTGCGTGATCTTTCGCTTCTTCGGCGTCCTCTTTAGCTCGCTCTGCGTCTTCTTTCGCTAGCGTAAGCTTTTCTTTAGCGTGCTCTCTTTCAATAGTTAAACGCTCGACTTGCTGAGCGAATAGACTCAGTTCATCTTTACCTTGAATGAGCTTTTCCAGTGAAGGGCGAGTTTCATCATTCTCACTCTTTAAGAACTTCAGAACCAAACCAAGATTATTGGTTACCTGTCTTGCTAAGCTCAGCGTTAAGCCCATAACAATCGTTGCGAGTAGGGCGACTAAAGAGATGAATAATGTTCTTTGTACTTGAGCCGCTGAGATTGCTTGTTCAACTTCAACTTGGAACTCTTGTTTGATGACGTTCCCTAAACTTTGCAATAGGTTAAGTCGCGCGCTCATTGCTTCCAAGCCGACAGATATCTCTTGAGGTGTAAGTTGACTGATGGCGTTTAGATCAAGCAGTGCGTTACGGATCTCTTGGCTTTGAGCAAACACATCATTTCTAAATACTTCAACCATCAGTGACACTTGATGTTCGTTAGCATTCAATGACACAAAGCGCTCCAAGAACAGTTGCTGCCTTTCACTTAAGGTCTTTATCTGTTCTGCAAGTTCGGGATCGTATTCTTGGCTACTTTGGAATATCTCAATAAGCGAGGTGCCCAATTTAAATTCTTCGTTCGACCAGAACATCAACCACTCGAGTTGTTGTAAGGCGGTAAGGTGCTGTTGGATTTCACGCTTGGTGTTTTCAAATGGGACTTTCTCGATTTCAAGTAACAACTGTTTATATAAATCGCTCTGCCATTCAAGGGCATCCAATTTATCGAAAGTATCCGTTGCTTCCATGGTCGATAAGGTAGCTTCGCTAAAATCCGCGACTAACTGATTCATGTCATCAGAAGCCCCGAGGAAGATAATAGGAGATAAGGTTTTGAGTTCTGACTTAACTTGTTCACTTTGAGCGGTAAACTCTTCAGGACTCGACGCTAAGGTGCTTCTGTATAAGACAGAAATATCTTGAAGGTAGACAGATAACTGATTAGTGCGCTCAAAATCAGTTAACTGTGTCGTCAAAATATAGGCTTGTCTGCCAGCGAGGAAGAGCAAAAGTGAAATGGGAAGTAGAACTAAGCCAAAGAGTTTATGTTTGACTGAAAGGTTATTCCAGACCGTAATCGCCATATAAGGATCCATCCAACTGTTTTTATATAAAAACAGTAGAATAAAATTAGCGATATTGAAACTTTGAGTCGGTTAATTTTTTGGAACTGTGGGAGGAGTATAAGTTCTTATGATTCCGAAACTTATTTTGATTGAATGAATAATTTGTACTAATTTCTAGCGATTGATAGCAGGCTATTTCTAATGCTTACTGATGAATAACTCAAAAGATAGATCAATGAGTACGAGATTTGTCTTGATTTGCCGCCAGTAGAAGTTGCTCTAAAATCGTTTTTGCAGAAGGCTCCAAAACCCAAACACCTAAGATTCGGTTAAGCGCGGCACGATACACCCTGTTTTTTAGAAGGAATGCGAGTGTTTGGGTGTCGTTGCTCAACACGTGACTCTGTACGATAGTAAGCTCTGCTTTTTGGGCGATTTCTAGGTGTTGTAGATTGAACGCTGGCAGGAATGCGCTTTCGTACCAGATCTCAACGATCTCTCTGAGTTCGAGCTCCTCTTCAGGCACATCACATTCCTGAAGTTGATGGTTTTCAGGAATTGCGGATAAGTAAGTAACATCAAGCTTGTCTGCAACGAAAGTGTACATCTGATTCCTTGTTCTGTGGGCTTTTGCAGCGAATCATCCCTTTGGTTCATCTTTATGTCAATGGCATTCATTGAGCGAGTAAATGAATTGTGTATGTGTGTTGAACTTTTAGCTTAAGCTATTTAAGTATTTGTCTGTCAAACCAAAATACTTCAGGTTTCCGTCTGGTTCTAACACTAGACTCATGTTCGATGTCGCGATTAATCCCGGATCATTGGTTGAGAAAATCACGCTCTTATTCAGAAGTTTATCAGTAAATAAGCGGTTAAAATATTGTGCGTTTTCTTGCTCGGCGCCATTGAATGGCTCATCGATGATTATCAGAGATTGCTCACAGTTGCCGAGGCCAAGCGCGAGGCGAAGTTTTTGCTGAATCCCATTAGGTAGGCTCTTACATTTATCTACACTGAGCTGTGTTGCTAACCCGTCTGGTAGCCATTCATCTAGCTCGAAGAAGCTGACCATCTCTTGCATCTTCTCGGTAGGAACAAGACCATTGTGCAGAATGAAGTTAGTCTCTAATGAGCCTTCAAAAATATGTAGGTTAAAGGGAATGTAGTTAATCGAGGTACGGTAGCGATAGCTGTTGAACTGCTTAATGTTATAACCATCGACAGATACAGCACCTTGATAGCGGTCTTCTAAACCGGCAATGATTGAAATTAAAGTCGTTTTTCCGCATCCGGTAGGCCCACATATCACCACTTTTGCAGCGGGTGGTATTTTGAAACCAAGGTTGGTTAGCCCTGTTGCTGCACCTGCGTACCGGTGACTCACGCCACTACCTACAATACTGCCTTGGAATAGGCGAATCGGTGGGCTTTTTTCTAGTGTTAACTTGTCGTCATTCATCGACATCAAATTGTTGATTTGTGCTGATGATGCTTTGATTGATTGAAACTTAGAAATCGAGTTGTAGATGCCCATGATTGGACCTAAGGCTTTCCATACCAGAATCACGGTTGCGAGCATGGCTCCGGCATCTGAGGTGCCTTCCATCACGCCAATTACGGCGGTCACAATACTGGCAGTACCAATCACCTGAATTAGACTACCGCCAGCGGCTTGAATTTTACTATTCGTCACCGCGACATTTTCTGCATCACTGGTACTTTGCAAGTGTGATGCACTAAAGCGAGATTGAACTACACGTAGAAGTGGCAACCCTTGAATGGTTTTGATACCACGAAGTATCTCGTTCCATTGGTAGGAAACCATGGCGTTAGCCCGAGAGCTTTTGGAAGTTGCTTGAGAATAGATATAACGCGAGTAAATACAGAACACCAACATCAAGATCAATCCGCCCATTACCACGAGTGCAGCGGTACCTGACATTAGAGCAATGGCAATGATAAACACAATGACAAACGGCATATCAAAGTAGCTGAGTGTCGATTCTGCGGTCACCAAGCGTCTAAACGTATCGATATCTTTTAAACGAGCAAGTTGAGATGAGACACCTGCGGTTGAGGTCATCGCGTAGGGGAGCCATAACAACTTCGATATCACCGCTTGCGATATATGAACCGCAAGATCTTTCCCTGAAGTGGCGATGATGTTGACCCGCATCTTCTTGAAGAAGTATTCAGAGAACCCAACAATCACGGCAAAGAGGGTCAACCAATAGAGGGTAGCTTCAGAGCTAGACGTCAAGGCGAAGTTATACACACTCATGATGAAGAAGGGTTGAAGTGCACCTAAAATACTGATCACAAAGCTCAATATGATTAGGCTCTTGAGTTCGTTGTTGTATCGATAGAACGCGTATTTAATCCAGTTACTTCTGTCTTGTGATTCTGGTGGTGGCTCTCGGAATAGGCGAGAGTACTCACTGATGGAAATCAGCAAGCAAGGCTTTTTACACATCGGATATTCGATGGTGTTGTTGTTTGTGTAATCAAACAGCATTAACTTGCCATCTTTGGTACCAAGAAAGATAGCGCTAAGGTTTTCAATCTCGATAAAACATGGATGTGGGTGTTTATCGATGTTTTCGAGTGTTTTTAACTTGGTGACATCGCAGCGGTAGCCCAGGCGCTCTATTGTGGCGGTAAAACTGTCGCTGTCTTTTGGTCTGGGAATGAATGCATCGCTGAGTATCGCTGGCGTGCCTTCCCATTCGAGGGCTATTAAGGTGTAGGCTAAGCCTCGAATTAGAGGTGATTGACCATAACGCTCGTCATAACCGCTGGCTTCAAAATCGAGCACTCGCTGCGGCACATTGTTGAAATCAACTAGGATACTCATTGGTCACCTCCTGTAAGTTTGACGCGCTTGAGGCGGTGATTCAGTTTGTCCATTTTGTTGCTGGCAATAATGAGGATCTTATCGTTGGCACGGTAAGCGGTGCTGGTGAGCACTAAGCGGGCGAACTCATCGTCGTAGACACAATCGATGTCATCAAATATTAAGACACGCTTGCTTGCCAGTAACGCACGAACCAACAATAGGGCGTATCCCACTTGGCGCGAGAACGGGTTTCTCATGTGGCCCTTGAGTTCGGTATAAAAGCCAGCAGGTAGCCCATCGATTTGTGCCTTAATGTTCATGGTTTCACACAAAGCAAAGGCTGTGTTATTCAAGCTTGGACGGAAACAGGTGAGGTTATCGATAATGGTGCCTTCTACGAAGGAGCTGGTCTTATCCACCATCAATACGCTGTTACGCCAAACGTTGTAGTTCAACTCATCTAACGGTGTGTCGTTGATCATTATCTCTAATTTGCTGTCACTGTTTTGTCGAGTGATACAGTTCGCCAAGTGCGTTTTACCGGCGCCACTTTTCCCTGTCAGTAAATACGCTTGGCCGCGCTCAAACTCTATACGTTGCTTGTCTGAGTATTTAACCGATATCCGCTCAACTTCTGTCGTCTCATGTTGCTGTTCAACAGAAGCTGCGAGCTCAAGCAGTTCTGCAATACGCTGAATATGGAGCTTGTTGAGCTCCCATCGGCTCGCAGTGCGCATCACCTGTTGGTAGGGGGCGAAGTAACGGTTAGTCAGCATGATGATTGCCGCCATGATGCCTTGGCTTGATTCCATGTTGATTACGGCTGTCGCCAAAACAACCACCACACAAGCGATTGAGAGCTGTTGAATGAGCGCTAATATCAAACTGAAGTTAGATTCAATCTGTTCGTATTTAATGTTCTCGACTTCACGCTCTTCAACCATTTGTGTCATCAAGCTTTCTACGCGGTACTCCATATTTCGCGCTTTGATATCCAGCGGGCTTGATATGATTTCAATGATTTTAGATGTGGTTAAGCCTTCGATGTCCGACTTGTTTTGCAAGCTACCAATTTTCTGTTTAGAAAGACTCCAAGCGAATATAGCCAAGATCAGCGAGGCAATGAGAAGGGTGATACCTGCCCATATGTTGATTAATCCTATGATAAGAATGGTCAGTACACTTACCGCAAGGTTGATGAGCGCTCTAACCGACTCCCCGCCAAAGAAGGTTTTTAGTTCGGGAATAGTGGCGATGCGTTCGAGATATTCCCCCGGCTCTAGGCGACGAAATTTTGATATCTCAGCCAAACAGATGGATTGGAATACCTTGTTGGTTAGGTTTGTCTCAAACTGCCTCATGATCACGGAGGAAATTTTCTCCTCCTGGTTTTTTAGGTGGTAGTCGAGGAATATCGAAATCAAAATAATCGCGAACAGCAAGAAAAGGGTGTCTTGCGCTTGGTTCGGCAGCACTCGGTCAAAAATGATCAGAATCGAGAAGGGCAGTACTAAACCAAATAGCGTTGAAATAATGGTAGAGAAAGTGAGGTAGCACTTATCAGCCATATTGATTTTCTGAGAAAACTGCTCAGTTTGCATTGCGACCTCCTTTCTTTAGCGACTCGGTTGAGAGAAGGTGCTTCGGCACTAAATCTTGGTTGTCACGTCCTTCGATGTCGCTCATTAACTGCATTATGCTCTCAATAGACTGAATCGACAGTACGCCTTTAATTTGCTCAAGCTTGATTGTCTCAATGATGTAATCGTACCGTGCACTTTCATAGTCTCTCAACGCACTAAACAGTTTGCTTTCTGCGGCGAGTAAATCGGTGATAGTACGAGTGCCCAGTTGGTATGCGCGTTGAATCCCTTTATAAGAGGCGTAGTTAGCACGAATGATGTTTTCATAACTGCTGATCGACTGAGAAAAGTCGTTGATGTTAAGAACTGATGTGTTCACGCTATTACGAGTGGTGTACAGCGAGTCTTGGTAAAGCAACTCTGTGCGCTCGATGGCCGTCGATGATTTTTGATAACCATAGTAGTCCGAGCCACCCGATAGGATAGGTACGGCTAGGTTCAGCCCAACACTGGTTGAGTTACTTTCACCAGTGGCAGTAACGTCTGTTTTGTCGTAGTTATTGGCATCGTCATGGCGGTAACTGGCAGAGAGAGAAACGGTCGGCAAAAAGTTGGACCCACTCTCTTTTAAGCTACGACGGCTGCGTTCGACGTTTTTCTTAGCGACCAGCAGATCGTTATTGAGCTTCAGCGCTTGGTCCATAATTGAGCGTTGCTCCGTCTCACTGATCTCTTTTAATGGAACACTTTCGTAGATGTCTTGTGATGGAGTAATAGGGTACTGAATCTGAATCGATAACCCGTTAAGAATGACACGTCGATCTTTTTGTAGTGTTCTTAATCGGTTAGCGACCCCTTCTTTTTGCGCAATAACCTCATATAGCTCGCTGGCCGCGGTGTTGCCTAGCTCGACGTTACGTCGCATTTGATGTTCTCGAGTCTCTGATGACTTAAGCTCGACCATGGTCGCTTTGATCTGTGCGTTGTTTTTTAGGTATTCAAAATACTGAGAGCCAATCTCCGAAATAGTGCTCTGGATTTTGTTTTCGTGCTTAACCTCTTCGATATTGAAATCGAGCTTTGCGGTGCCGTATTTGAAAATATCACCAAGGTTGAATATCGACTGAGAAAGAGACAGGCTATAGCTGTTGGAGTTATAGCTAGAGGTTTCATCAGGAGCTCCTGATAGCAAGGTCTCATTTTCATTCCATGTGGTATCGGCGGCACCATTTAATGAAGGGAGAAACTTAGAACGACTAATACCAATATTGTATTCGTTCTCTTCTACGCCTTTGTCACTGGCTCTTAGGGATAGACTGTTTTGCAGGCCGAGCTCTACCGCCTCAAGCAGGGTAGTTGCCATTGCCGAAGGAGTCGTGCTGATTGCAAGTGCAGCAATAATGCCGCTAGTTAAGTTTTTGTACCGCCACATACTTGTTGATCACCTTGATGATTTCATCGCTCTTGTAAGGTTTGCTGATCACGTAATCCATCCCTGCTTCTATACACGCTTGATGTTCATTACTGCTGGTCAATGCGGTTGCACCAATGATGGTACAAGGGTTTTTCTCGTTTTCTTGTTCAAATTGACGAATGCGTTTGGTTGCTTCAATGCCACCCATGCCTGGCATAATGCAGTCCATGAAGATGATGTCAGAACGCTTGTTCATGAAGTGCTTAACCGCATCGGCACCATCGCCAACCGTATCCGGTTCGTATTCTTGTTTTGTTAGAATTCGTTTGAGAAGAATTTGCTGAACTCGATCATCCTCTACGATTAGGAATGAGCTGTTTTCCATCTGCTCTTCCGATGCTTCTGCTTCCATGATGGCAAGTAGGTTCGGAATGAATTCATACGGAATAGCAGGAGAGTTTATGATCTTATCGACAAAGCTATGACACTCTTGTGCATGTTGCGTACTGGTCACGGAGAGCAGAAGTTTAGTATTTGGGTGGTTCTTGAGTTGTGATTTCACCGTTTTGCTTAATGAAGGCAGCTTGTTAGGTTCAAAGGTGTCAGTCAGCATGATTGCGTCATAGTCACCAAAGGTTTTAGCTGCTGAGAACAGTTCGTTTGCGGTGCGAATCTCGGTGATCTCAAGCCCCAAGTTAACGAGCATCTTTCCCATGACATCAATACGAACTTGAGTGTTAGCACATAGCAGTAAGCGCTTGCCATCGAAGCGGGTTTTCTCTGTATGGAAGTTTTTTGCTTTGAGATCTAGTTCAATCTGAAAGCGCTCTTGTGCTCCAGATTGGAACCAATGGCTTTCATAATAGCCATAGTCTTTTAGCACGCTCTTAGCCAAGTCATCGGTGTTGGCTGTGTGGTCTTTATGAGCACTCCAGTGGAGCTTATTCAACTTTGCCACCGATACATCAAGTGTGGAGAGAAAGTTGAGGTTAATCGTGACTCGCGTGTTTTCCATATCGGACGCTGCGCCAGATTCAATGGTCACAAATAACTTCTTGTTTGATTTAAGTTGAATGGCGTTTGATAGCTGTAGAAACAGAATCCAGAACAAGCTGGTGGATTGTCCTTCAACTCTATTGGGTAAATTGTCGGAAATGAAGCAGTCGAGCTGACCCTCATTACGCTGCACTTTTGCGCTGATATGTATCATCAACTCGGACAACACATTCAATAGCGAAAACTCTTTCGATTTGCTTTCTGTCCCTTGAGAAATCAGACGGTTGTAGTTTTCAGCCAGCTCTGAAAGGGTATTGGAAGCTGAGGTAATGTCCTTCGCCATTAACACGCCACTTTCATCCGTTTCTTGAACTAGATATTGGACACCGCCGTTGATGGTGTTGGTAATACCGCGAATTTCATAACCGATGAGCGCATACAGTTGTTTATAAAGGTCGTTATTGCGCTTTTGATCTTCTAATTTGCTGAAGATCAATTTGAGATGAGAGTATATTTGTCGCTGCTTGGGGTTGATGCTCACTTCGTTGAGAAGCTCTTCAAGTCTTTGTAAATCAAGCTGCTTTAACTCTTGGTATAGCGCATCAAATTCATAATCGATGACTCGTTCATTTGAGCTGGATTTTTTAAGCTTAAATATCGCCACTAAATTGGACAATACGCTAATCACAGCCAAAACTGCCACCACCATAAATAGCCACACGAAAAACTCATTTTTCTCAGCCATTAGGTCACTTGCATGGTTGTTAAACATGGTGCGATAGTTATCGTCCATCTGCAGGTAGTTGTTGGTCAGTGAAAGGTACAAGTCGAGTACGTCATTACGAGCTTGTGGGCTGTCAGAAAAGCGGTTAATCGCCAATTCAAGTTGTGTATATTCGGTCGCACCAACCAAACTAAATTCAGTTTTATTCAGAGAAGCCAAAGAACGAAACTCGTCAATCTCACTCTTCAGGTTGGATAGGCTTAAATCGCTCTCGCTACAGTTATCTGCCTTTAAGCAGCGCTGTAAGGTTTGTATGCCTAATTCAATGGTTTGGTTCAGCTCTTGGGCTTTAGTAAGGAGTGGGGCATTTTGTACTTGTGAAACAGAGTCGACTTTTGACCAAGATAAGTACAAATAAAATGCGAGCGAAGCCAATACCACGCTAAACAATATGCTTAGGCGCAGCGCTGGGACCGATATATTGTATGATGGCTTTCCGATCATTCACTACCTCTCATCGAATGCATCTTCGATGGCTGACATTACAGGCTTGGCTGCGTATTCGATGACTCGGCGTGAGCCTGTTTTGACATCGGCAGTAAATTCCATATAAGGGGATAGTTTGTATTGTGTGCCTCCTCGCTCTAGAAAATTTTGGCTTATCTCAATCTCTGCCAAATAGAACTCAGCGTCTTCTTCTTCGTATGATGAGCGACTGATAGAGGCAATGGTTCCCTCTACAAAGCCATACTTGGCAAAGTTATACGTATCCATTTTCACTTTCACTGCTTGGCCGATCTCCACAAACCCCATGTCTTTACGAGGGATTTTGGCTTCGCCGTGAAGGGAGTTATTGATCGGTGCGATATCAGCGATACTTTCGCCTGGAGGAATAACCGCCGAACGGAAATTAAAATGCAATTTGTCGACCACTCCATCAACGGGTGAATAAACGACTAGACGGTCAACCTTGTCTGAATGCTGAGGTTGTAGGATTCGTTTCAATTTCAGATCTTTGTTAGCTTGAATGATTTGTGCTTGATACTCTGAATTTCGATTCTCAACTAAATCACGATGTTGCTTTTCTAGTTTGTCGAGTTGGAATCGCTCGTTCATTACCGACTCATCCAGATTCTCTATTTCACGCACCATATTGGACTCTTGAACCTGCATATTGAGAACATCTACGTAAGAAGCCATCTCTTCTTTATAGAGGGTGTTTTTGATATTGAGCTGTTTACGAATCAATGAAAGCTGATTCTCTGAACTTTTACGGCGCTTTAGCATTGAGCCAATAAGGGAGTTTTTGTGCTTTATATCATGAGTGATGAGCTCTTCATTTGACCGATTTTTAGAGAACTCTTGTCGCCAAGTGTTCATGTTGGTTTGTACTTGTTCAGGATATTGTTCAATGAAAGCGGTGAAGTCGGGCTCCACCATATCGCGCAAGCTTTCATAACGAATCTTGTCTAGTTCAAGTTGGATTATCTCTGTATTTACCGTATCAAGTTGAGTATTACGGTCGAGTGAGCGTATTCTCGCGATGGGTTGTCCTTCATAAACGACTTCGCCTTTTCTTACGAGCAACTCTTCTAGAATCCCACCTTCTAGGTGTTGAACTTTTTCCACGTCAGATTCCAAAAGCAGTTCACCACGAACAGAAACCACAATGTCTATGCGTGCTTGCGATGCCACAGCAACTGCAATCAGTGCCAGCATGAATATAATAAGCAGTGTTTTGTGAACACTAGTCATTGCACTTGCTAGTACTATTGTGTCGTCTGCTGTGACCTTAGTGGCTTCTGTATTAGAAACAAGGGCCTTTCTAAGGTGATGCTCAATTTGATTATTGCTCATGACCTACCTCGATACCTTGTCATCTGGGACGGCTTCTAGCTCTAACAAATGATTTATTTGTCGATTAACGTTTAGCAATTCGGCTTTTATATCCTTTGTAAGTTCTTCCGGAGCAGGGAATTCGTGTTTACTTAAATGTTCCAGCTTCGCCATCTTAGGCGGTAAATCTTGGTCGCATAGCAGGGCTAAGATTGTCTTCAACTTTCTCGAGTAGTGGTTAAGCTCATCGAAACGATTACCTTGATGAAGCTGCTCGATGTTTGTTGCCGCGTCGGAAAAGTCCTTGTAAAAATCTCCCAATAGCAATTGCAGCCCTTTGTGGTTGTTGTCGATTGAACGCAACAAATTTGTCATGTCTATCATCATTCCACTGCCTTAATTGCTTTAATGACAATAACTAAGGATCTTTAAAGGGGGATTTCAAATTTTTTTTGCATCTTTATTTGTAAAAATAAAATTATGAAAAATGTTGTATAAAAATTTGGTTTTCCGAAATGGTGTCCTTTAATGCCTCTAAACGATCAGTTAGCTAGTAGCAACGGAGGCTGTAATGGCAGGCGAAAATAACCAAAATAACCAAAACGAAGATCTCAATGATGCTGTCGAACAAACGGACACGAATGATGCTGGTACTCCCTCCCAGCAGCAGAACCAACAGAATCAACAGAATACGATCGCGTCAACAATAGCGACTGGTGCTGAAAACACGGATGCAGCTGACGAAGTTAACCAAGCTCTAGCGGATAACCCTAGTGGCGCTGGTAACGAAGAAGAGGCTTCAGCTTCCGGTGGTGCAGTTCAAGAAGAGACACCTGAAGGTGGTAGTGACTCTGGTGATGCTCAGTCGAATGTCGTTGGCGGTGCAGCTTCTGATGCAGGAGCTGGTGAAGCGGCCGGCAGCGGTGGCGGTTCAGGAGCTGGAGCTCAAGCTGTAGGTGGTGAAAGCAATGAAGCTTCAGATGGCGGTGCAACTGCTGAAGGTAATGAAGAGCAGGGGCAGGCAGGGAGAACATCAGCATCACCAAGTGCAGATTCTTCCGAAGCACCAGAACAACCAGTTGATGATGGCCTTGATTCACAGACAGTAGAAGAAACGTTTGCTGTTGATGTTCAAGCTTCAGATGAAGAGACCATTAGTGAAGTTGAAGACGACTTTGATTCAGAAACGGTAAGCGAAACCTTCAAAATCAAAGTAGAAAGTGAGAATGACGCACCAGAAGTAGAGCAAGATCTTGCTTACATCATGGATGAAGATGGCTCCATAACATTTAATCAAGAACAACTACTCGAATACGCAAGTGATGTCGATGGAGATGACCTAGTTGCATCAAACGTTCAAGTTGGTGCTGATGCTACCGTTCAAGACAATGGTGATGGTACTTTTACCGTTGTTCCTTCCGCAGATTTCAACGGTGAGCTTGACCTAACATTTGATATCAGTGATGGCCAAGAAACCATAAGCAGCGCAATTGATCTAACGGTTCGCCCAATAAATGATGCGCCAGTTCCTGAAGATAAAACGTTCGAGATTGAAGAAGATGGCACACTTATCTTCACGGACGCAGACCTACTAACAGGTGCTACGGACATTGAAGGCGATAACCTATCGGTTGAAGGGGTAACTTATGATGGCGGTGACGGCATTCTCACCGACAATGGCAATGGTACATACACCTTTGCACCAAATGAAAACTTCAACGGTGACGTTAACTTTAGTTTCGATGTATCTGACGGTACTGATACTGTTTCTGCGAACATCGACGTCAGTGTAACTGCAGTTGATGATGCACCGGTATCTGGCGACTTAGCTTACTCAGTTGATGAAGACGGCTCTATCCGCCTGAGCCAAGAGCAACTACTTTCACAAGCGTCAGACGTGGAAGGCGATGACCTTACTGCGAGTGGCCTAACGGTCGATGGCGATGCAACTGTCGTTCAAAACGATGACGGCAGTTTCACCATCACACCAGATGCAAACTTTAACGGTGACATCGATATCAGCTTCGATATTTCAGATGGCACTAACACGGTTCAAGCATCTGCGGACCTAACAGTTAACCCAATTAACGATCTGCCTGTTCCTCAAGACCAACAGTTCAGTGTTGAAGAGGATGGTACGCTTAACTTTACCGATGCAGACCTGCTAACAGGTGCAACGGACATTGAAGGCGATAACCTATCGGTTGGAGGGGTAACGTATGATGGCGGTGAAGGCATTCTCACCGATAACGGCAATGGCACCTATACCTTTGCGCCAAATGAGAACTTCAATGGCGATGTAAACTTTAGCTTCGATGTGTCTGATGGTACTGATACTGTTTCTGCAAACATCGATGTAAGTGTTACTGCGGTTGATGATGCTCCTGTGTCTGGCGACCTAGCATACTCAATTGATGAAGACGGTTCGATCCGTTTAAGTCAAGAACAGTTGCTATCTCAAGCTTCTGACGTAGAGGGTGATGATCTTACTGCTAGCAGCCTAACGGTGGATGGCGATGCAACCGTTGTACAAAACGATGATGGCAGCTTCACCATCACGCCAGATGAGAACTTCAATGGTGATATCGACATTAGCTTTGATATCTCCGATGGCACCAATACGGTTCAAGCGTCTGCCGACCTAACAGTAAATCCAGTTAACGACCTGCCGGTGCCTCAAGATCAACAGTTCTCTGTTGAGGAAGACGGTACGCTAATCTTCACTGATGCTGACTTGTTAACAGGCGCAACGGACATTGAAGGCGACAACCTTACTGTTGAAGGTGTGACCTACGATGGTGGCGACGGTATTCTTACCGATAACGGTAATGGTACCTATACCTTTGCGTCAAACGAGAACTTCAATGGCGATGTAAACTTTAGCTTCGATGTGTCTGACGGTACCGATACAGTCTCTGCGAACATTGATGTGAGCGTAACAGCTGTTGATGATGCGCCAGTATCGGGTGATCTAGCGTACTCAGTAGATGAAGACGGTTCGATTCGTTTAAGCCAAGAACAGTTGCTATCCCAAGCTTCTGACGTAGAGGGTGACGATCTAACTGCTAGCAGCCTAACGGTTGATGGTGATGCGACGGTTACTCAAAACGATGATGGTAGCTTTACTATCACGCCAGACGAGAACTTTAACGGTGACATTGATATTCAATTTGATATCTCTGATGGCACTAACACAGTTCAAGCCTCTGCTGATCTAACAGTAAACCCAGTCAATGATTTACCTGTTCCACAAGACCAACAATTCAGCGTAGAAGAAGACGGTACGCTCATCTTTACTGATGCAGACCTGCTAACAGGTGCAACGGACATTGAAGGCGATAACCTATCGGTTGAAGGGGTAACTTATGATGGCGGTGACGGCATTCTCACCGACAATGGCAATGGTACATACACCTTCGCACCAAACGAGAACTTCAATGGTGACGTTAACTTTAGCTTCGATGTGTCTGACGGTACCGATACAGTCTCTGCGAACATCGACGTCAGTGTAACTGCAGTTGATGATGCACCTGTATCCGGCGACTTAGCTTACTCAGTTGATGAAGACGGTTCGATTCGTCTGAGCCAAGAGCAACTACTTTCGCAAGCATCAGACGTGGAAGGCGATGATCTTACTGCGAGTGGCCTTACGGTCGATGGCGATGCAACAGTTGTTCAGAACGATGACGGCAGCTTCACCATAACACCGGATGAAAACTTTAACGGTGACATCGACATCAGCTTTGATATCTCTGATGGCACTAACACGGTTCAAGCCTCTGCTGACTTAACCGTCAATCCAATCAATGACTTACCAGTTCCTCAAGACCAAGAGTTCAGTATTGAAGAAGACGGTACGCTTGTCTTTACGGATGCAGACCTACTAAACGGTGCAACTGATGTTGAGGGAGATAACTTAACTGTTGAAGGGATCTCTTATGAAGGCACTGATGGCGTACTGACCGATAATGGTGATGGCTCTTATAGCTTTGCGCCAAATGAGAACTTCAATGGCGATGTGAGCTTCAGCTTCGATGTGTCTGATGGTACTGGCACAGTGTCGGCAAACATTGATGTTAGCGTGACTCCGGAAAATGATCCTCCAGTTGCGGGCTCGACGTCTTACACCGTAAATGAAGATAACTCGATTACTATTTCTGATGCACAACTGTTGGCAACTTCTTCAGATATTGAAGGCGATGTTTCTATCGACAGTGTGACGTATTCAGGCAGTGACGGTGTATTGGAAATCAATGGTGATGGTACATACACATTCTCACCAAATGAAAACTATAGCGGTGAGATATCACTTGATGTCGTTGTTGCCGATGAAGATGGCGCGACGGATGCTACAACGGCTGGTATTAATGTTCTTGAAGTGAACGATCCACCCGTTGCAGGACCAACGTCTTATACCATTGATGAAGACTCTGTACTCACGTTTAGCGAGTCACAAGTGCTGCTTAACGCTTCGGATGTAGAAGGGGACGTAGAGCTTGTTGGTATTAGCTATGACGGTCCAGATGGTATCTTCTCCGTAAATGGAGATGGTACTTGTAGCTTTGCTCCTAATGAGAACTTCAATGGCCAAGTTCAGCTTGACGTGACGATTCGAGATGAAGATGGTGCTGAAGTTGAAACGGTTATGAACGTCGATGTATTGCCGATCAATGATGCACCTGTTTCTGGTGATTTGGCATACAACGTAAATGAAGATGGTTCAATTACATTGAGCCAAGATCAGTTGTTGTCTCAAGCATCGGATGTAGAAGGAGATGACCTAACCGCGAGTGACTTAACTGTCGATGGTAACGCAACAGTAACGGCCAATGATGATGGCAGCTTCACCATTGTTCCTGACATTAACTTTAACGGTGATATTGATATCCAATTCAATATCACTGATGGCACAGATACCGTCCAAGCCACAGCGGATCTGACTGTTAATCCAGTTAACGATCTACCGGTTCCTCAAGATCAACAATTTAGTATTGAAGAAGACGGTACTCTGCAATTCACAGATGCAGACTTACTGTCTGGCGCAACTGATGTGGATGGCGATGACCTTACGGTTGAGGGAATTAGTTACACCGGTAGCGATGGTGTTCTAACTGACCACGGTGACGGTACTTATACTTTTGCACCAAATGAGAACTTCAATGGTGATGTGAACTTCAGTTTCGATGTCTATGATGGCACAGAAACGGTTAGCGCAAACATTGACGTGAGCGTGACGCCTGAGAATGATCCGCCAGTCGCGGGTTCCACTTCGTACATGGTGAACGAAGACAATGCGATCACCATTTCTGATGAGCAATTATTAGCTAACTCTTCGGATATTGAAGGTGCGGTGTCGGTTGATACTGTGACCTACAGTGGCACAGATGGTGTATTCCAAGATAACGGTGACGGCAGCTACACTTTCCTTCCTAATGAAAACTTCAGCGGTGATATTAGCCTTGATGTGATTGTTGCAGATGAAGAGGGTGCAATTGATGAAACCACAGCAGGCATTACCGTTCTTGAAGTAAACGATCCACCTGTTGCAGGGCCAACGTCTTACACGATTGATGAAGATTCTGTTCTAACGTTCAGTGAATCTCAGATCCTTGTGAATGCCTCAGACGTTGAAGGTGACGTTGAGCTTGTCGGTATCAACTACGACGGGTCAGACGGTATTTTTACCGTCAATGGTGATGGTACATGCAGTTTCGCGCCAAATGAAAACTTCAATGGTCAGGTTCAGCTTGATGTTACGATTCAAGATGAGAATGGCGCAACGGTTGAAACTCACATCAATGTTGATGTTCTGCCAATTAACGATCCACCAGTATCCGGTGACTTGGCTTACACCATCAACGAAGACAGTTCAATTACGCTGACACAAGATCAATTGCTAGCGCGAGCAGGCGATATTGATAGCGATAATCTTGAAGCGATAAACTTATCGACGGATGAAAACGCGACTATCCAGCAAAACGAGGATGGTAGCTATACCATTACTCCTGACGCTGATTACAACGGCGACCTAGACCTAAGCTTCGATATCATTGATAACGATGGTGGTGAGGTTCAAGTTGGTCTCGATATCACAGTCAATCCACTGAACGACTTGCCACAAGCGCAAGATCAGCAGTTCACCATTGAAGAAGATGGCACATTACTGTTTACCGATGAAGACCTACTTGCTGGAGCATCGGATATTGATGGTGACGAACTGTCGATTGAAAATGTACTTTACACAGGTGCAGACGGTGTTCTGAGTGACAACGGTGACGGTACTTACAGCTTTGCACCAAACGAGAACTTCAATGGTGATGTTCAATTCTCATTCGATGTTTCTGATGGTACCGGATCGACGGCTGCTGTTATTGATGTCAGCGTGACACCTGAGAATGATCCACCTATCGCGGGCTCAACGTCATACACGGTTCAAGAAGATGGCCAAATTACCATCAGTGCAGAACAGCTACTGGCGAATTCGTCAGATGTCGAAGGCGATGTTTCACTATCAAGTGTGAGTTATGGCGGCGATGATGGCACATTCGTTGATAACGGTAATGGCACATTTACCTTTACGCCAAACGAAAACTTCGACGGTGATATCTCACTTGATGTTGTTGTCGTTGACGAAGATGGCGCTACTGCTACAACCACTGCGGGTATCGATGTTATTGCTGTGAATGACGGCCCTGAAACATCAGGCATTCAAGCTGAAGTCGATGAAGACAACGCAATCACCATTACTCAAGAGCAGTTACTAGCGAATGCAACGGACGTTGAAGGTGATGATCTAACGGCGTCTAACCTTCAAACCAATGATCCTGACGCGACTATCGTTGCAAATGACGATGGTTCATTCACTATCACGCATACCGAGAACTTCAATGGCGAGTTGGACTTCACATACAGCATCAGTGATGGTGACAACGAAGTTCTGACTACACTCGATCTAACCGTTAATCCAGTTAATGATGCGCCAGAAGCAGGCGAAGAGATCTTCATTCAAGCGCAAGAAGACCAAACGGTTGGTGTCACGCTTCGTGAAGAGCCAGCACTACGTCTGGATCAAGCACCAGAAAACGGCATCATTGAAGCAAATCTGGATAATGAGTGGGTAGTTCTGGAAGTTGGACAAGAGGTGCCAGCTGATACAGAAGTACGCTTTGTTCCAAGTGAAGAGGCACTTGCGAACGGCACCCACACCACACAAATTGGTACCTTCGATGATAATGCGAGCGTAGATGATTGGGGTACAGAAGTAGACCCATACACTCGTGAGTTCTCAGATGGCGACCTAACCGTTACCGTGCAAAGTAACGATGATCCGCTTGGCGCTTGGAATGGCAATACTCATATCGGTCATGGTATTGGTGATACCGACCGTCAAGGCCTGAGTGGTGATGAGAAACTGACGATTTCTGTTGAAGGGCAAGACATCAATGAAATCAGTTTCCACCTAGATGGCTTGGGTGGCTGGTTCATGGAGGAGTCGCGTCACTTTACAGAGGTGGAAATTCGCGCCTTCAATGAAGATGGCGACATGATCGACTCGATGACTTACCACAAAGAAGACCGTGGTACGTTCGAGACAGACTACACGCTAACGGTTGATCAACCAGTGTCTTACTTTGAATTGGGTACAATACAAGGTAACGGCACTTACGTTGTTCAGAACATGACAGTGTCACAAACGTGTCATGATGAAGCCGTGTTCACATCAATTGGTGTAGACGGTTCTGAAATCACTGAAACGGTTGAGTTAAACATCCATGCGGGTGATAACGAGATTGAACTAACGGCTGACCTTCCAAATATCACTATCGATACAGAAGGTTCTGCTCAGTTTGCGTCTGTTGTGATTACTGAAGAGCAGTTATTAGCTCAAGCATCAGACATTGATGGTGATGATCTTGATATTCAAAACCTAGAGCTGGTTGGTGAAAACTCAGAGCACGCAACGCTGACAGATAATGGCGATGGCACTTGGACGGTAACACCGGATGAAAACTTCCACGGTGAAATCGAGCTAGGTTACCAAGTCAGTGATGGTGAGCTAACCGACGACAACATTATCAACATCAATTTTGAATCGGTGAATGATGCGCCGATTGTGTCTGGTCCAATTGTTCTATCGACAGACGAAGATGTAGGCATCACGTTCAGTGCCGATGACCTGTTGGCGAACACGACAGACGTAGAGGGCGATACGCTGTCTATATCTGACATCACTTACGGTGGTGATGATGGTGACTTAGTCGACAATGGTGACGGCACATTTACCTTCATGCCGAATGAAAACTTCAATGGTGAAATCGATATTGACTACAAGGTGTTCGATGGTACCGATGAAGTGGCAACACACCTAGACCTAACGGTAGTCCCTGTTAACGATATTCCAGTTCCAGGTGAACCGCTACATACCCAAATGCTTGAAAACGGCTCCATGATCATCGAAGCGAAAGACCTATTGTCTGGCGCGACGGATGTCGATGGTGACATTCTCCATGTCGAAAACCTATTACTTGCAGACCAAACGCAAGGTATGTTGACCGATAACGGCGACAACACGTTCACCTTCGAACCAGCAGAGAACTTCTACGGTGAAGTTAATCTGACTTTCGATATCAGCGACGGCCAAGCGAGCGCACCTAGCACAGCGACAGTTGACGTTGAGATTGTCAACGAAGGCCCTGAAGTGAGTGGTCCAATTGAAGCGGCGGTGGATGAAGATGGTTCAATCACCATTACACAAGAAGACTTGTTAGCGAACGCGACGGATGTTGATGGTGATAATCTTGAAGCGGTTAACTTAGCAACCAACGATCCAAATGCGGTTATCGTAGAAAACTCTGATGGCAGCTTCACTATCACACCAAGTGCAGATTTCTTTGGTGAGATTGAATTCACTTATGATGTGACTGATGCCATTGAGACAGTGGCAGCAGACCTGAACTTAACAGTAAATCCAATCAATGACGCTCCTGACGTACCGGATATGTCTTTCACGACGGAAGATGGTCAAGCGATTACGATTACTGAAGCTGAGCTATTAGCACAAGCAACCGATGTCGAAGGCGATGAGCTGTCTGTAGTGAATGTTACAAGCACCAGCGACACAGTTGAAGTCACCGATAACGGCGACGGTACATATACATTGACGCCAGAGCAGGGCTTCTTCGGTAATGTTGATTTAGCGTTTGATGTGAGCGATGGCACGGATGTAGTTGCAGCAAACATCGACTTAAAAGTTGAATTCGTCAATGACGCGCCAGAAGCAACGCCAATGGTTGCCAATGTCGACGAAGATGGCTCGATCCTTGTTACACAAGAAATGCTGCTTGAAAACGCAACTGATCAAGATGGCGACGAGCTGTTTGCAAGTTCATTGGAAACTAACGATCCAAATGCAAGCATTCTAGATAATGGCGATGGCACTTACACGGTGACACCTTCGGAGAACTTCAACGGTGATATCGCATTCACTTATGAGGTGAGCGATGGTGAGCTAAGTACTTCTAATGACATGACATTGACCGTGAATCCGGTGAATGACATTCCAATTGTTGCTCCAGGCATGTACCACATCGAAGAGGATGGCAGCATCCTGTTCACTCAAGAAGATCTATTGAGTGGTGCGATTGATATTGATGGCGACGACCTAAGTGTTACCAGCATCAACTACTCTGGTGATGAAGGAACGGTTACCGACAACGGTGATGGCACGTTCAGCTTTGTTCCTGAAGAGCACTTTAGCGGTGACTTACAGTTCAGCTTCACAGTGACTGATGGTACTGATGAGGTAGAGCAAGACCTCAATGTTCACATTGAAGCGGTCGCGGATGCGCCGGATCTTGTGATTACCGATGGTGATGGTGTTAACGTCGACGACCAGGCGATTTTGGTTGAGCCAGGCGGTATTGTTGAACTGAACATTGCTGCGGCACTTGTCGACCAAGACTTGTCTGAAACACTCACTGTAACGGTAGATGGTGTGCCAGAAGGCTCGGTTATCCAATACGATAACGAAGGCGTTCTGAATGACCAAGAGAACGGTATTACCAGTTTCAACGATACTGAAATCACAGTAACGTTTGAAGGCGAAACCGCGGGCTACCAAAACGCAGCGGGTTACTACAAAGTTGACGAAGACGGCAACATCACAGGTGTTGAAGTTGTTTACGAAAACGCATCACAAGTTGGTGGTGGCGGTGACCTTGTCCCAGGGCAAGATCAATTCAGCTTCCAAGTTGCAGAAGGTGAAAGCTTCAACCTGTTCTTGATTCCAAACGGGCATCAGCACAACGACTTTGACGCGATGCAAGAAGGTCAGTATGAGTTCCGTGCTGAAGATGGTTCGCCTGCAAATATGGACACGGTTGATCCTCAACTTGTGTTTGTTGCTGCCGATGGCACTGAAACAGTGATTCAAGGCCAGAATGGAGACGCTATCTTCCATGGTGGTTCAAGCGCTCAACTAAACCAAGATGGTATCGAGCATACACGAACCACGGTGAATGAAGATGGTGAACTGGTTTACGGATTTGAAGATCTTTATGGTGGCGGTGATGCTGACTATACCGACTTCAACTTCACTATTGATGTAGGTGAGGTGAACAGCCAAATCTATAGCGGTGAAATTACCGTTGGTCCTGATGGCTCAGTTGATATACCAACAACAGCAATTGCACAAGAGCTGCAGATTCAACTGCCAGAAGATTTCAATGAACAAATTGAAATCAACGTAACTGCAACCGCAACCGAGCTATCAAACGATGACTCTGAGACGGTATCTCAAACCATTCACATCAATGCGACAGGTGCACATATTGAACATGCTCCTGAAGCACTACCTGTTGCTGCAACAGTGGAAGAAGATGGCTCCATCATCATCACGCAAGAAGACCTGTTGGCCAACGCTCGTGACTTAGATGGCGACCAGTTAACAGCGCTCAACTTAGCAACTGACGATGACAGTGTGACTATTACAGATAACGGTGATGGCACATACACATTGACACCAGATGCTGACTTCAACGGTGATGTAAGCTTTACCTTCGATGTATCTGATGGTGATGATGTTGTTTCAACCAACCTAGAACTGACTGTTTCACCCGTGAATGATGGTCCTGAAGCGCAAGATCAAGCCTTCACAGTAAACGAAGATGGTGTATTAACCTTTACTGACCAAGACCTACTAACAGGTGCTACAGACATTGAAGGGGATGACCTGAGCGTTGAAGGCGTCACATACACTGGTGCAGATGGTGTATTAACTGATAACGGTGACGGTACATACAGCTTCGCGCCGAATGAGAACTTCAACGGTGATGTTAACTTTACGTTTGATGTGTCCGATGGCACAGACACGGTTACTGCTAACGTTGATGTAAGCGTAACACCTGAGAATGATCCTCCTGTTGCTGGCAGCACGTCTTACACCGTTCATGAAGATAACTCCATCACGATCAGCAACGAACAATTGCTTGCGAACTCGTCGGATATCGAAGGGGAAGTGGCGATTGATAGCGTGACTTACAGTGGCGGCGATGGTGTACTTGAAATCAATGGTGACGGAACTTACACCTTCTCTCCAAACGAGAACTTCAACGGTGAAGTCAGCCTTGATGTTGTTGTGACCGATGAAGATGGTGCCACTGAAGCAACCACAGCTGGAATTACGGTTCTAGAGGTGAACGATCCTCCGGTTGCAGGTCCAACGTCTTACACCATTGATGAAGATTCTGTACTGACATTCAGTGAGTCTCAAGTACTGCTTAACGCGTCAGATATTGAAGGCGACGTTGAGTTAGTTGAGATTAACTACGATGGTCCAGATGGCATCTTCTCAATTAATGGTGATGGCACTTGTAGCTTTGCACCGAATGAAAACTTCAACGGCCAAGTGCAATTGGATGTGACCATTCAAGATGAAGATGGTGCTCAAGTTGATACTTACATTACGGTAGATGTCTTACCAATCAATGATGTGCCTGTGTCGGGTGACTTGGCTTACAGCGTAGAAGAAGACGGCTCAATCACACTAAGCCAAGAGCAGCTTCTGTCTCAAGCAAGTGACGTGGAAGGGGATGACCTTACCGCTTCTAACTTAATGGTTGATGGGGATGCGACTGTAACGGCGAACGATGACGGTAGCTTTACCATTGTTCCTGATGCGAACTTCAATGGAGACATCGACCTCACGTTCGACATTAACGATGGTACAGACACATTAGTCGCTACGGCTGACTTAACGGTTAACCCTGTTAATGACCTGCCACAGCCACAAGATCAAACCTTCAGCATTGGCGAAGACGGCACCTTGGACTTCACTGATGAAGACTTGCTAACAGGTGCTACCGATATCGATGGGGATGACCTATCAGTCGAAGGTGTAAACTATACGGGCGCTGACGGTGTGCTTACCGATAATGGTGACGGCACATACAGCTTCGCGCCAAACGAGAACTTCAATGGCGATGTGAGCTTCAGCTTTGATGTGTCAGATGGCACGGATACGGTTCAGGCGAACATCGATGTGAGTGTGACACCAGAGAACGATCCTCCGGTTGCAGGTAGCACGTCTTACACCGTTCATGAAGACAACTCAATTACCATCAGTGACGAACAGTTACTTGCTAACTCTTCGGACATTGAGGGTGATGTGGCCGTTGACAGCGTGACTTACACTGGCGCTGACGGTGTCTTTGAAAACAACGGTGACGGTACTTACACCTTCTCACCAAACGAAAACTTCAACGGCGAAGTTAGCCTTGATGTTGTCGTAACTGATGAAGAGGGCGCAACTGAAGCGACCACCGCGGGTATTACTGTACTTGAGGTGAACGATCCACCAATCGCAGGCTCAACGAGTTACTCAGTCAACGAGGACGAAGTTATCACCATCAGTTCAGAGCAACTGTTGGCGAACGCTTCTGATATCGAAGGTGAAGTGGCGATTGATAGCGTCAACTACACCGGTTCAGACGGCATCTTTACTGATAATGGTGATGGAACATTCAGCTTCGCTCCAAACGCAAACTTCGACGGTGATGTCAGCCTTGATGTTGTCGTAACGGACGAAGATGGTGCAACGGCAACCACAACAGCAAGCATTGATGTTCTGCCTGTTAACGATGCTCCGGTATCTGGTGAATTGGCATACAGTGTCGATGAAGATGGCTCGATTAACCTAAGTCAAGAGCAATTACTTGCTCAAGCGGGTGACGTTGATGGTGACGACCTATCGGTATCTAACCTGACCGTTGACGGCAATGCGACAGTAACAGCAAACGATGATGGTAGCTTTACTATTACACCAGATGCTGACTTCAATGGCGACATTGATTTGAACTTCGACATTACCGATGGTGATGAGACGATTCAAGCAACGGCTGATCTAACGGTTAACCCAGTCAACGACCTACCAACAGTCGGCGAGCCACAATTTGTGACTCAAGAAGACACCAGCTTCACGTTCACTGAAGAGCAGCTACTGCAAAATGCGGGCGACATTGATGGCGATAACCTATCGGTTGAAAATGTGGCTTCAGATAGCGGTACTTTGGTTGATAACGGTGACGGCACTTACACATTCGCTCCGAATGAAAACTTCGACGGCAATGTGAATGTGACGTTCGACGTGAATGACGGCACGGCAACAGTACCAGCAGAAGCGACGATTGATGTTCAATCTGTGGTTGATATGCCAGAGCTGTCGATTGCTTCTGACCTAGTGATTGCTTCAGACAACTTCGAGTCTGGCTCAAACGGTTGGAATACAGGCACTGAAAGCTCACAAGGCTTTGAATCTGGCGACATGCTAGGTCGTATTGGTGGCACTGGTGGCGAGGAGGCTGTAAGCAAAACTTACGACATTCCAAGTGATGTAAGCGAAGTTAATATCTCGTTTAGCTTCTACGAAATCGACTCTTGGGATGGTGAGTCGTTCCAAATCTTTGTTGGTGGCGAAGAGCTAACTACATTAGATAATTCTGCGTTCCGTACGCAAGATGGCACAACAACGCTTTACGACTCAGAAGGTAACGAAGTCGGCGAAGTGGTTCATGGCGTGTCGCAAGGTGAGGGCTTCAGTGGATGGAATGACCAAGCACACCAAATCAACCTAACGGTGCCGGTTGAAGACGGCCAACTTGAACTTGGCTTTGGTTCAACCTTGAATCAAAGCGTTAATGACGAGTCGTTTGGTATCGACAACATCGAAATATCAGTGTCTGACGCGGATTACCAAATCATTGGTACCGAAGACACACCAGTTCCACTGGATATTGATGCTGCATTAACGGATACCGATGGTTCAGAAAATCTCGCTATCTTGATTGAAGATGTACCAGAGGGAAGTTCGCTTTCTGCAGGTACCGACAACGGCGATGGCACATGGTCTCTACAGCCAGAAGAACTTGCAGGGTTAGAGTTTATTCCTTCAGGTGATTTCAATGGCGATGTGGTGTTGACGGTTAATGCGACATCAACAGATGTTGATACCGGTACAACCGCAACAGCGACGCAAGATGTGACGATTCACATCTCGCCTGCGAATGATGCACCAGAGGTAGAAGGTGATATCAGCGCAGTCACAGCAGAAGACAACAGCATCACGTTAACGCAAGAGCAACTACTAGAACACGCTGTCGATATTGATGGTGATGATCTATCCGCAATCAACTTAACCACCAATGATGAAAATGCGACCGTCGAAATGAACGACGATGGCAGTTTCACCATTACACCAAGTGAAAACTTCAACGGTAATATCGAATTTAGTTACGATGTCACCGATGGAGAGGAGATGGTGGCAGCGGGCTTAGACTTGACGGTAACACCAGTCAATGACGCGCCAGAGCCACAAGACCAAACATTCACCATTGGTGAGGATGGTGTTCTTAACTTCACAGATGAAGACCTACTAACAGGTGCTACGGATGTTGAAGGTGACACACTAGCGGTTGAAAGCGTGACATACACAGGCGCTGACGGTGTGCTTACTGATAATGGTGATGGCAGCTACAGCTTTGCACCTAACGAGAACTTCAATGGTGATGTGAACTTTAGTTTTGATGTGTCAGATGGCACAGATACGGTTCAAGCCAACATTGATGTGAGCGTGACTCCTGAGAACGACCCACCGGTGGCAGGCAGCACGTCTTACACGGTCCATGAAGACAACTCGATCACCATCAGTAACGAGCAGCTATTGGCTAACTCTTCTGATGTTGAAGGTGAAGTGGCGATTGATAGCGTGTCTTACACTGGCAGTGATGGTGTGTTCGAAGACAACGGTGACGGCACCTACATCTTCTCTCCAAACGAGAACTTCAATGGCGAAGTAAGCTTGGCCGTTGTTGTGACAGATGAAGACGGTGCAACTGAAGCGACTACAGCTGGAATTACCGTTCTTGAGGTTAACGATCCACCAATTGCTGGCTCAACCAGCTACTCAGTGAATGAAGATGAAGTTATCACCATCAGTTCAGATCAACTGTTGGCGAACTCTTCAGACGTTGAAGGCGAAGTGGCGATTGACAGCGTGAACTACACAGGCGCTGACGGTATCTTTACTGACAATGGCGATGGAACATTCAGCTTCGCGCCAAACGCAAACTTCGATGGTGATGTAAGCCTTGATGTAGTGGTAACCGACGAGGATGGTGCAACGACCGCCACAACGGCAAGCATTGATGTTCTACCAATTAATGATCCACCAGTATCGGGCGACTTGGCGTACAGCATTGATGAAGATGGTTCAATTACTCTGACTCAAGAGCAGTTGCTGTCTCAAGCATCGGATGTCGATGGTGATGATCTAACAGCCAGCAACCTAAGTGCAGGGGATAACGCGACCGTTGTTGATAATGGCGATGGTACCTTCACGGTCACGCCGGATGCTGATTTCAACGGCGACATTGACCTAAGCTTCGATGTATCAGACGGCTTAGAAACGGTACAAGCTGGTGTTGACCTAACCGTTAACCCAGTGAACGATTTACCAACCAGTGACGATGTGTACGCTAATGTTGATGAAGATAACACCATCACGATCACTCAAGAGCAGCTACTTGCGAATGCCGCTGATATTGAGGGTGACGACCTTGTCGCTTCCGACTTAACCTTAGTGGGTGACGATGCAACGATTGTCGATAATGGCGATGGCACGTTCTCAATCACTCCAAGCGAAAACTTCAATGGCTACATCGACGTTGCCTACAGCATCAACGATGGCGACACCCCAATTGCCGCTAACTTAGGCTTAACCGTTGACCCAGTTAACGACGCGCCAATTGTTTCTGCTGATGTGGCGATAACCATTGAAGAAGATGGTTCATACACCATTACTCAAGAAGAGCTCCTACAATTCGCGACTGACATCGAAGACGATGACATGACCGCAATTATTGGAGAGCAGGGCGATGAAACAACCGTAACCGGTACAGTGTTGGATGCTGAAACCAGTAATCCAGTGTCTGGTGCAGAAGTCACCCTGACCGACAGCGCTGGCAATAGCTACACCACAGTAACGGATGATTCAGGAAACTACTCTGTTACAGGTTCAGTCGTTGACCAAGGTACGGTCACCATTGAGCAAGAAGGTTCAATCACCAGTAGCTTCCTTGTCCCTGCGGGCGAAGATGTGAATGGTGGCGTAACTGCTATATCTGAAGTACTTGAAGAAACAGATATGCGTATCGTGGTGACTTGGGGTGAAAGTCCTCGAGATATGGATAACCACTTATGGCTATACGATACAGAGAATGGCAATGAGCTAGACCATATTTACTACCGCGACATGAGCCATGATCTTGGTGAAGGTAACGTTGTTCAACAAGATGTTGATGATGTAAATGGCCATGGTCCTGAAACCATTACCATTCCAAACTACCAAGATGCTGACATGCACTATTCAGTACACAACTACACCAACAGAAGTTGGGATGTAGATGGTGTTGAAGATGTACAAGTTCAGGTGTTTGTAGGCGATACATTGGTTGAAACCTTCAGCCCAGATTTATCTGATAACCCATCAGGTGATCACTGGCATGTATTTGATATCGTGAATGGCATCATTGTTCCAAGCCAAGATGTCGGCACTCAAAATGCGTTCGATTTGCCAACGGCAGAAGAAGCGCTTGCGAATGAAAACGGTATCGACATTTCTGAATTGCTAAGCGGCGAAGAAGACGGTGATTTGGGCGATACCGATGGTAACGAACCAAGTGTTGGTGACATTTCCATCGAGAACGCTCTGATCACTGACAATGGTGACGGTACCTACACCATTACGCCGGAAGAGAACTTCAACGGTGAATTCTCCATTAGCTACAACGTAGATGATGGTAACGGTGGAGTGACTCCTGCTGAGCTTGATGTGACAGTCACGGCAGTCAACGACCTATCTGTGATTTACGACCATGACTACACCATTAACGAAGATGGCTCGTTAACCTTCACAGATGAGCAGTTACTGGCTGGTGCTACGGATATCGACGGTGATGATCTGTCCGTTGAGTCTGTTAATTACGAAGGCACAGATGGTGTGTTCACGGATAATGGTGATGGTACTTACACCTTCGCTCCAAACGAGAACTTCAACGGTAACGTCGACCTCACTTACGATGTAAGTGATGGTACAGATGTGGTATCGGCAAACATTGATGTTCAAGTTGTTCCAATCAATGACGTACCCGTTGCGGGCACAACCTCTTACAGCGTTGAAGAAGATGGCAGTATCACCCTAAGCGATGCACAACTTCTGGCGAACAGCTCAGATGTAGAAGGGGAAGTGTTTGTTAGTGACGTAAGTTACAGCGGTACTGATGGTGTGTTTACGGATAATGGTGACGGCACTTACACCTTCGCGCCAAATGAAAACTTTAACGGCGATATCAGCCTTGATGTATCCGTTATGGATGAAGATGGTGCCACAGCCGAAACAACCGCAGGCATTGATGTTATTGCCGTTAATGACTTACCGGTAGCTGGTTCAACAACCTACAGTGTTGACGAAGATAACGTCATTACGATTTCTGATGCACAGCTTCTTGCAAATAGCTCAGACATCGAAGGTGATGTATCCGTTAGCGATGTGTCTTACTCAGGCACAGACGGTATCTTTACCGATAACGGCGATGGTACTTACAGTTTTGCACCAAACGAAAACTTCAACGGTAATGTCAGTCTAGATGTCACCGTGGCTGATGAAGATGGTGCTACTGCTCAAACGACGGCGGGCATTGATGTTATCGCGGTTAACGATGCACCAGTATCAGGTGACTTGGCGTACTCAGTTGATGAAGATGGCTCAATCACCCTAAGCCAAGAGCAGCTGCTTGCTCAAGCATCTGATGTTGATGGCGATACTCTAACGGCATCTAACCTAACAGCAGGTGACAACGCGACGGTAACGGCGAACGATGATGGTTCATTTACGATTACACCGGATGCGGACTTCAATGGCGACATTGACCTAAGCTTCGACGTTTCAGATGGCCTTGAAACCGTTCAAGCAGGCGTTGACCTAACAGTTAACCCAGTGAACGACTTGCCTACGGCTGAAGATCAAAACTTCACCGTTGAGGAAGACGGAACGCTAACCTTCACTGATGAGGATCTGTTAGCTGGTGCTGCGGACATTGACGGTGACGACCTATCAGTTGCTGATGTGTCTTACACGGGTACCGACGGTGTATTCACCGATAATGGTGACGGCACTTATAGCTTTGCTCCAAATGAGAACTTCAATGGTGACGTAAACCTTGGTTTCACTGTGTCGGATGGTACTGACACCGTTGATGCCAACATTGATGTGACAGTCACAGATGTGAATGATGGACCGGTGGCAGGTTCAACGACTTACCAGATGAACGAAGATGGCACCATCACATTGAGCCCAGAGCAATTGATTGCGAATAGCTCTGATGTTGATGGCGAAGTGTCACTTGATAGCGTGAGCTACTCAGGTACCGACGGTATCTTGGTTCAAAATGAAGATGGTTCAGTGACCTTTGCTCCCAATGAAAACTTTAACGGTGATATCAGCCTTGATGTAACCGTTATTGATGACGATGGCGCGACGGCTGAAACAACCGCTGGTATTGAAGTCATTGCTGTTAATGATGCTCCAGTTGCAGGCAGCGTGGCTTACTCAGTTGATGAAGATGGTTCAATTACCCTAACTCAAGAGCAGCTATTAGCGAACGCATCGGATGTTGATGGCGATGACCTAACTGCTGCCAACTTGAGTGCAGGTGACAACGCAACGGTAACGGCGAACGATGATGGTTCATTTACTATCACGCCGGATGCGAACTTCAATGGTGACATCGACCTAAGCTTCGATGTATCGGATGGCCTTGAAACCGTTCAAGCTGGTGTTGACCTAACGGTGAACCCAGTTAACGACTTGCCAACGGCTGAAGATCAAAGCTTCACTGTTGAGGAAGATGGAACGCTGATCTTCACGGATGCGGACCTACTAGCAGGTGCAGCGGACATTGATGGGGACGACCTATCCGTCACTGATGTGTCTTACACAGGTGCAGAGGGTGTGTTCACCGATAACGGCGACGGCACTTATAGCTTTGCTCCGAATGAGAACTTCAATGGCGATGTAAACCTTGGTTTCACAGTGTCTGACGGTACTGATACGGTTGACGCCAACATCGATGTGACAGTCACGGATGTGAATGATGCACCAGTGGCAGGTTCAACGTCTTACCAAATGAACGAAGATGGCACGATAACCATTAGCCCAGAGCAATTGATTGCGAACAGCTCAGACGTTGATGGCGAAGTGTCGCTAGAGAGTGTGACTTACACTGGCTCTGATGGCACCTTGGTTCAAAACGACAATGGGTCTGTGACCTTCACACCAAACGAGAACTTCAATGGTGATATTAGCTTAGATGTTGTTGTAACCGACGATGACGGTGCGACAGCAACAACAACGGCAGGTATCGAAGTTCTGGCTGTGAACGATGGACCTGAATCAGAGGATGTGAACCTAACCACAGCCGAAGACAGCACCATTCTTATCACACAAGAAATGCTGCTGGCTCAAGCGACGGATATTGACAACACTGCTGACGAACTATCTGCTTCTGGCCTACAGATTGACCCAAGCTTAGGTGAGTTGTTAGATAACGAAGATGGTACTTGGTCATTCACGCCAAATGAAAACTTCAATGGCGATGTGCCAATGACGTTTAACGTTAGCGATGGTCAAGATACGATTTCTGTCGACGGCAACATCGATGTCACGCCAGTGAACGACGCGCCTGAAGCGCCTACGATTGAGATGCAAGGTGAAGAAGATGTGGTCATGGTGCTTGACCCGGCTTACATCGCGGATCAAGTGTCGGATCTTGATGGTGACGAGATCAGTATCGAAAGCATCACGGTTCGTGCTCCAGCTAATGCGACCTTAACTCAGCAGCCAGACGGCATGTATCACTTAGTCACTACTCAAGACTTTAATGGCTTGGTAGAACTGGGCTATCAAGCAACTGATGGCGAAGAAGTGGTTGATGGTTCGCTAAATGTGGATGTGATTCCAGTTAACGACGCTCCATTCAATGTCGGTAACGCCATGATGACCACAGACGAAGATGGCGCGTTCACCTTCGACGCTGGCGACTTGATGAACTTGTTCGGTGACATTGATACCGCTGACCTTGTAGTTTCACGCATTATCACTGCAGACGGTGAAGATGGCGGAGAAGTCACAGACAACGGCGATGGTACTTGGACATTCACACCAACGGGCGACTTCGCAGGCGTTTCAGACCTACAAGTTGTGGTGAGTGATGGTGAGTTTGAAACGGTGCTCGATGTTCCTGTGTACGTTCGTCCTGTTGCGGATGGCGCGGTGATTACAACCGACCATGATGGTCCACTTGTCTTCGGTGAAGATGAAACGGGTCACCTAGGATTGAACGTTGGCTTAGTCGATGATTCAGAAACACTAAGTAATCTAGTGATGACTGGTTTCCCTGTTGGCTTCGAAGTGACTGATGGTGTGAACACCGTAATGATCACTGAACCGGGTCAATACATTGACTTGTTCGACTGGGATATCTCAAATATTCAAATGACGCCTCCTGAAGACTTCCATGGTGAGTTCTTCGTAACCGTAAGTGCAACAACGGTCGATTATGGAGATGAGCCAGAAGCGTTCGAAGATGGCATCGATTCTGGTGATTTCGAAACCGTAGCGGGTGATTCCATCATCCTAACCGCGGACGACCTAATCGGGTTGGCTGAGAATGTGGATGCAGACAGTGACGATGAAGTGAAATTGGTTCATCTAGCAGACCGCAGCCAAGGTGAGATTGTCGATAATGGCGATGGCACTTGGACGTTCACACCAGCTCCTGGCTTTACTGGCGAAGCAGACATTGCTTACGTGGTCGATAAAGATGGCGTGCTTCATGATGAGCAAACTGGCGTGGTCGTGAAAGAGGGCGATTCACAAGAGAATGCAGCACCAGAAGTGAACAGCATCACGACGACGGAAATCGCAGCGGATGCAACCTTGTCGTTTACTGACGAAGATATGTTAGCGAACCTGAGCGATGCAGAGGGCGATAGCTTGAGCATTGAGTCAGTGAGCTTGATGGAAGGTCAGGGTGTGATAGAAAGCGATAACCAAGGTAATTATCAATTCACACCTGCTGAAGATTACACTGGAGATGTTCAAGTTGGATTTATAGCGACCGATGGCGAAAACCGCATCGAAAGCTTCTTCAACGTGGATATTCAAGGTGGCGATGAATCAGCAGCGAGTGAAGGTTACGTCTTAGCGGATGACGGTTCATTAACTATCACAGAGTCTCAGCTGGTGGATGAGTTAGGCGTTAGCGATACAGCTCAAGTTGTTGATGTTGCAGACGCGAATGACGCAGGCTTCTTTGCTGAATCTGGTGAAGGCGAATGGACATACTGGCCAAACGAAGACTTCGACGGCAACTTAGCGATGAATGTCGACGTTAACGATGGTGGTGAAGTATCGAGCCATAGCTTAAGCGTCCAAGTAGCTGATGATTCAGCACCGAGTGATGAACCACAAGCAGAAGCCGCTCAAGCAACTGAAGAGCAGCAAGTGGAAGTCGCACAACAAGCTGATGACCAAGCTCAAGATGCTGAAGCAGAAGACAGCGTTGCTGACGTAACAGCCGCACCGGGAGATACTATTTCTATCTCGATCCCTGATGAGGTGAGTGGTAACGAATCGGTGGATTACGCTGAAATGTCTGGTTTACCTGAAGGTTCTAGCGTGAGTAATGCGTTGGATAACGGTGATGGTAGCTTCACTATCAGTGGTAACCTTGAGCAACCGGTATCGGTTGAGCTTCCTGAAGGTTACGAAGGCACTAGCGAGATCCAATTCCAAGGTTACGACGAGTTGGGTAGTTCGATAGACGGTGCAAGTGGCTCTGTTGAAGTTGAAGTTGATGATCAATACACCATGCAAGGTTCTACTCAAGAGCAGCAACCAGACATGGCAGGTATGGAATCAGGTGGCAGTGACTGGACTAGTGCTGGTGGTCAAGACCAAGGTGTTGACTTCACAGACGACTCTGGAAGCTTCGACTCAGATTCGCAATCTGGAAACGATCAAGGCAACGACTTCGATCAAAGCTCAATCTAAACCAAAACGTTGGTATTACATGAGCCGACAAGTTGACAGGGCAGCGTAAAGTTGCCCTTATCGAAAGCCATGCTGGGCCTACCTTGCATGGCTTTTTATTTGACATTAATTCAGTGATTAGTTTGCTATAAAAACTTGAGAACGCATAAAAATGTCCTTAATTATTAAAAGAGTCATTTATAAGGAGCGTTGACATGTATCGATATGTTAGTTCGCCACAAGCATCTAAATACATCGTGCCACCCCCACAACATCGAGAGCTATCGAATGTGGACGTGCCTGAGTGTGAATTAGAAATGCGTGAAATTCTAAATAACTGGTTTGCAGACGGATTGGCTCCAATTATTGAAAACGACCAGAGCTGCATATCCGAGAGTGAACAAGCCAGATTTGAGAAATTAAGTAACACGGTTGGTATGCTATTGAGAAACAAAGATTACTATTTTGCGGCGAAGCGAATTCTATCGTTGTGGGAGCAGAACCGCTTTGAGACCACTTATGTCAACTATCTAATCCTACGTAGTGAACGTACTACGCTTTATAGGTGACGTAGTATTGGTAACGCTATTGAGTTTTTTAGAAGGCAGCCACAAAAAAGGGCAAGCCTCTAAGCTCACCCTCTGACAATATAACCATATAGGTTTTGATTTATACCCATCCATCAAATTGCAGCCGCTTTTGAACCCTTTCAACCGCTTCTTTTTGCATCTGTCTTACTCGTTCATTGGAAACACTCACATCTAACATGCCTGCCACTTCAGAAAGTGTCTTAACTTTATTATCAAACAGTCCAAAACGGTGTATTAAGACTTTCTGTAATTTAGACGGCAAAGTACCTATAATTTGCTCCAAAGCTTGTGTGAACGATTGCGCTTCTAAATCTTGTTGGGGATCGGGGATATCAAAACTTTCAAATTGATCCAAAACTAATGGTGCATGGTGGATATCTACCGTGGTGGTTACATCGATAAAACCGCTCAGTGCGACAAGTTGATCTACGCGTTCAGGTTTAATTCCGGAATTGTCAGATAACTCTGTTATGGAAACCGATTTGCGCATTTTTTTGCTTACATCGAGCTTCTTAGACGCAAGGCTATTAATCTCTTTACAGACATGAGCAGGCAAACGAACCGTACGCCCTTTGTTCATTAAAGCAGCGTCAATGTTTTCACGAATCCACCACACGGCATAGGTAGAAAAACGATAGCCAGGTTCTGGATCGTATTTATCAATGGCCTTAATGAGACCGATATTGCCTTCTTCGATAAGGTCTAGCAGCGTGAAGTTGTTGCCTTTACGCTTGAGATAACTCTTTGCGATCTTAACAACAAGACGTAAATTGGACTCGATCATCACATCACGAGCATTTTTGTCACCCTGACGATTTAAACGTGCGTAGTAAAGTTCATCTTCACGAGATAGCAGGTCAATACCTACAATGTCCTTCAAGTATTGAGCATAAGGTTCTGCGTTGGCAGAAAATGATTCGTTAATGGGTGTGTCATCCGTGAGCCCCTGAAACGCAGCAATGTTCTCGTTGTTCATTTCCTTGTCCTTATCTAGCCGACTGAACGTTTTTTTATTTATTATTATGCCACCAAGTGATTAACGCTTGGTTTCATTAGAGTGTAGATAAGAGTTCTATCTTTACCAATAAATAAAATGCAAATTGGTATGTGAATGTCACAAATAACTCAACAAATAATCAACTAGATTACATTCTACTGAGAGGTGGCATTTTAGAATAAAAACAAAAAGATAAGTCTTTTATAAAGGGGTTGTTATGTGTGTGGGCTCTAGATAAATCACGTGAATTTATAGGTGGTGAGAAAGGCATAAATTATTCACGAAAATGACAAGTGTAGAGGTTCTGTGATTCTACAAAACCTCAACACTGATCGTTATTTGGTGGTGGGACAAAATGGAGTAAGCGGGACGACTTCCTTGATTAATAGGGACGACATCCAGATTAATAGGTGCTGAGCACTTCATCGATTTGTTGATTAATAATTTTCATCTCACTGTAGATGAGTGAAAGGTCATCAGCTTCAGGAGCAATTTTGTTAAACGTGTTTTGTTCAACTCTTTCCAGGGCAACTGTTGCTGTCTCTTCCCCGAAGCTGGCTAATATGCCTTTTAAGGTATGCACCGTGAAATGAAGCTTGCCCCAATCTTGCTGTTGCACCAGTTCTTCGATCTCTTGTAATGAATTACCATGGTCTTCTTGGTAGGTTGATAACACGGCAAAAATGACATCTCTGTCATTGTCTAGGTAGGCATTTAAAGCATCAAAATCTAGCATATAGACTCCTGTCGGCTGCATGTTGAAAATGGGCTGGGCGGCTTAGTGGAATAACCATATTTTGATGAGTCACTAATCCATTGATTCCATCTAGGAGGAAGATCTAACTGAATAAGATCTTCCGCGTATTCGTCGCTAAGGTCTGTTTCAACGCATGCGTTATTGACAGCGTAAAGATAGTCTAGCTTAGCGGCGACTGAATAGGGGTAATTGGTAATAAAGTCGCGTAGTTCTTGGATCGATCCTGAGTTTTCGATGTTGATACAGTTCGAAGGGTCGTCTTTGCGAGACTCCAGTTTATCGTTTATTGCCTCACCGCGTGATTTCAAACACTCCTCAACGATGTGATACAAAGAGTATTCACCAAAGTGGCGGAGCAAAGGCAAAAGTTGCGATAGCAGGGAAGTCGGTTGATTGTAAAACTGATTAGCTAACAATGTAGTCGCTCGTATCACTTTTTTGTGCGCAACTAACGGGCTGCCTTCAATCAACAATATATTGCTTTGAAATAGGGCTAGGCTTGCCAAGACTTGTTGTTGGAGTTTGGCTGGAAGCTTCAAGTTGACCAGCTCGGTAAATTGGTTGGCATGCTCAAGCAAAAGACGCTTATTCTGTACTTGAGTTTCTCTTTGGTACGTCGCTTTAAGAGAATCGAAGTGAGTTCTAATAGAATGTATTACGTCGATATCGGCGGGTGAAATATGGCTTGCGTACATCTCACCAAGCTTAATAAGCATGTGTGTATTGTCAGCGTTCTCGGCCAAATCGATCGCTCTGATTGCGCGATGGCTAATACTTGGCGTCATCTCAAATGCGCGAATAGCCAACTTTAACGCGGGCAGTAGCATGTTGTGTTTTTCATAAATGCAGCTGAGGCAATCAATCACGTTTAACGATAGTGGTTGCACGATAAGGTAGTTGTGCAGTTTCTCTATTGCCAAATTCGGCTTTCCCAAGCTGTCTAGAATTAAGGCTTCTGCGACCAATTTGGTTGGGTGCATGTTAGTTTTAGAGTGAGTGATGAGACTAGAGAGCAGTTGCCACTTCTTCCCAGCGATCAAGTGCTCAATCAGTGTTGCTTCGAATTGAACGTTGGATTTCTCGCTGGTTATTTCTAATGCCTGTTTGAGTAATTCCGGTGTGGTAATGGGATATAGGTGATTGAGTTGGTCTATTTGTCTTGACTCGAATACGGCACTTTTGATCTTTTTACCTAATGCCTGAGTGTTAATTGGCTTAGAGATAAAATGGTGAGCCTCCCCTGATAGGGCGGTAAGCACTGTTTCTTGACGCATATCTCCAGAGAGCAAAATCGTCGCAACCGTGTGGTCGATAAGTCGATTACGATACAGAATACCTAGTAGCTCAAAGCCGGTAAAAGATTGCTCTAAGTGGTAATCAATGAGAAGTACATGAAACGCATGCGTTTCGACAGCCTTAATGGCTTGTCGATAATCCGTCGCAATGAAAATACACTCGTGCGCAATACCTAAACTAGCTAGCTGTTGTTTGATCAGAATCGTCGCGCTTTTAGAGTCGTCGACAATTAAAACCCTTAGGTCTCCTGGTAAGGTCAAATCCATTTTCCTTTATACCAAATGATATTTTTAATTTAGGTGTCAGGTTGCACATTGTCAAGATGCTCGGTTCACATCTATATGGTCAATAAGCTATTGGTAATTAAAGAGTATTCACAAACAATCGAGAGTGTTGCTCCTCGGCTACTGTTTTTCCCTTGGTTTTGTGAGGTTAACACTTGTTTGAGCAAAAGAGGCAAGCGGTTAGGCTTGCCTCTTTGTTTAATTGGAACGGTATTTATCAACGATTCAAACGGCATTTGTAAGCCTTAAAACTTAATCACGCATACTAAGAATTAACACTGCAGCTAATGCCAAGAATGCGGTCATCATGAGAAACACATCATTGTAGGCCATGATAGCGGCGTCACGTTGCATGGTTCCTAACAAGCTTGCCTGTGCTTGTTGCATCGCTGTCGCGGCATCACTGCCAGATTGGATAAAGAACGCTTGTTGATCTTTGAGTGTTTGCCAACCTAACTGACTTACTGAAGGTAGTGACTCTTTAATATGTGCTAGATGCTCACGTGTCTTGTTGTCCAAAAGGGTAGCGATGATCGCAATACTGAACGCCCCGCCTAGGTTACGCATAACGTTAGTTAGTGTAGATGCGTCAGGCGTATCCATTTTGCTGATGTTCTTCATCGCCACTAAAGAGAGCGGAACCATGATGAACGGGCTACCAATCGCACGCAATACCATAGATAAGATCAACTGTTGCCCACCAAAATCAATGGTCATGTGGGTATTTACGTAACAACTGAAACCAAACATCGCGAAGCCAAATGTCACTAAGTATTTCGGCTTAATGATTTGAGTCAGCTTAGGTACGATTGGAAATATCAACAGTTGAGGAAAACCCATCCACATGAGTACTTCGCCGATTTCCATCGCGTTGTATTGCTGAATCTGTGTCAGATACATTGGCAACACGTAGATAGACCCAAGCAACGCCATCCCTAGAATGAGGTAAGCGATACAAGACATCGCAAACTGCCCATTTCGTAATAGCCGTAAGTTGACCAATGGTTTTTTGTGTTGAAGCTCATTTATGACGAAGTAGACTAAGCTCACTGCAGAGATGATGCTCAACGTAATGATAAAGCTTGAACTGAACCACTCTTCACGGTTGCCTTCTTCTAGCACCACTTCTAAACAACCAAGTCCAAGTGCCATGGTAGCGATACCGAACCAATCGGCTTTCTTCAGCGTACCAAGGTCGAGCTTTTCATCATCCAAGCCGTATCGGATCATGGTGATCACGAGCAGGGCTGGTGGGATGTTGATGTAGAAAATGTAATGCCACGAGAAGTTCTCGGTTAACCAGCCACCAAACGTTGGGCCAATAGATGGAGCAAACGTCGCGGTAACACCAAACAGAGCCATGCCGACAGCACGCTTGTTAATGGGCAGTAGTTGAATGACCAGTGAGAAGGCGAGTGGTATTAAAGCACCACCACTAAAACCTTGCATTGCACGGAACACGATCATCGAGGTCATGTTCCACGAGAACGAACACAGCAACGATGAAATAGTGAAGATAGCCGTGGTCCATGTTAGGTAACGACGTTTACCTAATGCTTTTGAAAGCCAACCACTGAGAGGAATAGCGATCATTTCTGCGACTAGATAAGAGGTCGAGATCCATGAACTTTCATCCAGGGTAGCAGATAGCGCACCTTGAATATCTTTAAGAGACGAGTTGGTGATCTGGATATCCAAGATCGCCATAAACGCACCGATCAAGCCGCCAAATAGGGCGATCCAATGGCGAGTTGATACTTTGTCCTCATCATGAGTTGAGTTGATAACACCAGCGCTGCTCATGGTCTAGCCTCGTTTATCGATGGTCGCAACCACAGACAAACCAGGAAGCAATCGACCTTTTAACCCTTGCTGGTCTGGAATCGTAATTTTTACGGGTACACGTTGAACGATCTTCGTGAAGTTACCTGTTGCGTTCTCTGGTGGAAGTAGTGCGAACTTAGCACCAGTTGCAGGTGAGAAACTATCGACAACACCTTCAAGCGGTTGTCCTGGGAAAGCGTCGAGTTCGACTTCAACCGTTTGGCCTTTGTGAATGCCACTAAGTTGCGTCTCTTTGAAGTTCGCCTCAATCCACACTTGGTTGTTTGGCACTAAGCTCATAAGTGGAGCACCAGCTTGAATCAACAAGCCTTCACGTACGCTTCGTTTACCAATTACACCGTCTGTTGGTGCGTAAACTTTGGTGTAATCAAGGTTTAGCTGTGCCTGTTCTTGTTGTGCTTGGGCTTCAGTGACCGAAGCTTTGGCTTGTTCTATCTCGCTGGCAATTACGGTTAATTGATCATTGCTAGCCACAAGGTTTGCTTTTGCTTCTTCTAAGTCAGCAAGAGTCACTTTTTGTTGAGCGATCATGCTATCGACTTCATCTTGAGAAGCATAATTACGTTTTAACAGGCTACGCGAGCGCTGCACTTGTTGAGTCGCACGTTCGTATTCTGCTTCTGCTGAATCGACGCCACTTTCTGCTTGACTAATTTTGCTACGTTGTAACGTCTGTTGGGCGATAAGGTTCTTTACGTCAGACTGAACGACGGCTAGGTGAGCATTAGCCTGAGCAAGCGTTGCTTGGTAGTCACGATCATCGATTTGAACCAATAGATCGCCTTTCTTAACAGATTGGTTGTCCGTTACATAGGACTTAACGATATAGCCAGATACCTTAGGGCTGATATTGGTAATATCGCCTTGTAGGTAGGCATTATCGGTCGACTCAAAGTACTGACCGTAACCGTACCAATATCCAGCGCCAGCTAAACCCAATGACAGCATGATCGCAGTGGCAATAAGCGGGGCTTTTTTACGTTTTTTTGTGCTTACTGGTTGCGAAGCGGTGTTGTTCTCTGCCATTTCTCTTTTCTCATTTTGTTTTTATTTAGATGTAACGAATTGTAAATGAATCTGATTGATTGATAAGATAGGAAAAAAGGGAAACACTGTTGTAAAAATCTTACTAATTATAGTTTTCGGAGGTCTTATGGACTTAAATGCTGTGACTGTTTTCACACAAGTGGTTGATTGTGGGAGTTTTACGCATGCTGCTGAAGTGTTGAATATGACGAAATCAACAGTGAGTCGAAAATTAGCAGAGCTAGAACAGCATTTAGGTGTGAGACTGATCACTCGTTCAACTCGCAGTTTGATACTCACGCCTGAAGGAGAGCGCTTCTATCAGTCGAGCCTTCAAATGCAAGAGATCATGAATCAAGCGGAGTTAGAAGTCTCTGCAAACCAAGACCTGATTCGTGGTCCATTGAATGTAGTACTACCGGTAGAGTTGGGTCATCAAGTGCTTGCTAAATACATCCATAGCTTTCTGCTTGAATACCCGAATGTGACGATGAACTTGGAGCTAACCAACCGAGAAGTTGACATCATCGGCGAAGGGATAGATCTGTACGCGCAGATTGGTGAGCTGGTTGATTCAAGTTTAGTTTCTCGATACCTGACAACCTCTAAACGTGTGTTAGTGGCGAGCCCTAAATATCTAGAACAAGTTGGCCCAATACACACGCCAAAGGACCTTAAGATTCCTTTTCGCATGATAGAGGTGGTAAACAAAGCCGCACGTTTACCTAAGTGGGAATTGCAATTAGGTGATGGGGAGTCTGAATTGATTCAGCTACCAAGCCAACTCAGGGTAAACACGATTACCGCGTGTTTAACGGCCTGTGTCGATGGCCTAGGGTTAGCAGTGTTACCTGAGTTCATTTGTCGTGAGCATTTCAAGACGGGTCGACTGGTGAATCTGCTGCCGGAATACGACATGCCACAAGTTTCGGTAAGCTTGGTGTATGCCGACAGACAATTAATGCCGAAACGCAAGAAGGTATTTATCGATTATCTACTCACAGCGTTTCAGAGTGAGAAGCGCAAGTAGCTTGGTTAGCTTAACCTTAGCTTTATTGAGGTAAGCTAACCCCCTTGGTTTTCTGCTAACCGCTAAGGGACTAAATTAATCACTTTAGTTAAGTTCGGCTTTCCACTTTATGACTTCTCCATTGCTTAATATCGCATTGACGGAAGCCGCAGCCACATCGATGTCGCCTTTATTAAACACTTGGTCTGAGAAGTTAGCGATGATCTTACTGCCATCACTGAACGTGGTTTGTTGGACGGTACCGTGGTTATTTAACCATGAGAAATCAATCAACGCTTTATCCCACAACTGTTCGTGTATCGGCTCAAACCCATCTTGGTAGTGTTTTAAGGCTTTGAGCCTCGGGCTTGTACTTTTGAGAGCTTCGTCTCTGGTTAAGTGAACCATTGCGGGCGTGTTATATAGCATGGCTGTTAAGTCACGGTTGGCCTTCACATTGGTAAATTTGAGACTGTCTGAGTGCCAATGGTGCGTATTAATCACTTCATCATGGAATACAGTTTGGTATAACGGTACACGATATTGAGGCGAAAAAAGTAGCGACTGATAGGGCTCTTTAACCTTTGCTGGTTTGAAGAAAAAGTCCGGCTTATGATCTGGGTACCAGCGACCTAGGAAGTAGGGAGACTGGCGGTTTTCTTTCATATCTTTATCTGTCCAACCAAACCCTACCGTCTCCAAGCCGTGTGCAAACGCAATGCTCTTGGTGGTCAAGCTGTTGCCGTCTTCAGAGCCCAACACCAGAGACGGTTGTTCGCTCAGCCCCTGCATTCGGTTATTAAAGGAAGAAAGCATCTCCGACTCACTGGTATTGTCACTGTAGTCCTCACGCGCCATTGCCGTTGCATCGACATCTAAGAACAAACTATTGAAGTGACCAAAGTTCATGATGTCTTTTGCGCGCTGTTTTACGTAGTCCAAATGGCAATTGGGATTTAAGTAGAAGCCGTTACCACGAAATCCTTTTTTCAAACTTCCATCGGCTAGCTCAATCGCGCATGTTTTTCTTATTGGATCTGGCAGCTGAGCGGTTAACCAGCTGTCATTTAACTGAGCCGGTATTGCAGTGTTATAGGAGTCGTAAGTCCCCACCAGATAACCAGATTGCTTTGCTAACTCGACTGCGTTTGGTTGATAAAAAGCAGGCATCCAGTTATCAAAGCCCAACCAAAGCTTGTTTAATCCGGCGTTGTTTAGATTATCGATCATGCCGGATGATAAGGCTTGCCCCCAAGTATCTGGTGAGTTAAGAAATGACGACGCGTGTTCAGACAACCAGTTTTTTATTCTTCGCGCCGCGATGTATTGCGCCTCAATCGTGTTATCAGCGAGTCTCGGGGATGCGACGGCGTATAAGCTTTGTAGAGATTGGCTAATAGAATCCAACAGCAACTGTTTATGATATCGGCTCAACCAGTCCTTACCTTTAGACAAAGTGGATAGCTCACGCTTAGCTTCATCGGATATGTTGAGCTTAGAACGTTCAAAGTACCACTCTTTTAGTCCCCACCAGTCTGTTACATCTTGAATACTCAAAGGATCTTTACCAAACAGGTAGACATGACTTGCACCAACCAACTTGCTGATATCTGGATTACGCGCTTGCTTTGAGGCTAGTGATTCTGACAACCCATTGGCGATGCGCCAGTCGCGGTATTGCTTGGCACCATCGAGCATTGAATCGCCAAGCGTGATACGTACAGCAAAAGGTTGTGACTGATTTAGCGCGGTGAACTGATGCGATGCGCTCATATCGATAAGGGACTTGTTTTTAGAGTCCGATTCAGACGTTACATCATTAAAAAACAGTTGGTTATTGGTTGGGTTGATCAATTGGTAGCTGATGAATTGATCGCTCTGTTGTGTGGTCCAAAACGGCATCTTTAGGTCTTGAGTGGTGTTGCTTCCAGAGTGGTTATTGGCGAGATAATTCGCCCATCGCTTATTGTTGGTAGGCACGCGCATACCTTCACTAAAGGGCAGAAGCAGTGTTTGTGTTTCTTGTTCCGTAAGGTCGAACCACGCTAGTTCTATTGGTTGATTGCGCTTTACCTTGATACCGGAAGGTAGCGTGAATTGGAGGTCAAGTTCACCTTGATTTAACTCTGCGGTTACCGCGATACGGCTTGGCATTAAGGTCCAAGCGGCACTGGTTGAATCCTTGGTTATCTCGGCCACTGTTTGAGGGATACGGTTAACGGTTAGCGAAGCACTGTTAATGCTTAGGTCATTCCAATCTATCGTGAGCGTTTCTGGTGATATCGAAACGATGTCGTTGGCAGTGTGGTCGGCAAGTATTAACTCGTTCGCTTGAGCATGTGTTGAAAAAGCACAAGCGGAGAATACGGCCAAAATGGCACAAGATGTAGCATTAAATTTGTGGTGGATACTAAGCATATCGATATTCCGTAAAGAGTAAGTACGGTTATTACATCTGAGATGCGTTAGTGTTTTGTCACCTATATGTCTCTATTTTTACACCGAACAACCATCAGTATCTTGTTGTGGTAGGCCTTCAGAAGGGCACCGCAACACGCTGAACATATTGGATTTCAATCGCGCCTTGGTATTCATACTTTTCTACAGAGGCACTCAAGTGGCTAGCTTTACCTACTGATGGGCTTTCTGTAGGAACAGCGACTTGTTTTGCTTTGATCGGCACTTTGAAACCTAACATGTTGTAGTTTTCATCAAACCATTGCCAACTTACATGGGTGCTAGGGCAGTTATCGATTACCTCTGGCGGCGTGACCACAACGTGTGCATTCTCAAGCTTATTCTCCAGTGCTAACCAGCGATTGCTGTCATCTAAAGCGACTACAAGTGGGTAGTTGTTCGTCCCAACGGTTAATTGATAAACACCAGATTCTGGTTTGATGAACATCTCATTGGTTTCGATTTCTTGATAGTCGACGCCCGAGTTGAACTGTCCTTCAATCATCGTAAGACCATCAGGAGCGATGAGTGTGACTGGCTGTGCTTTTTTATTTAGATCACTGCTGCGTGGCTCGGCTGAGATTTTAATCTGATAGCCTTGTGACGAAAGACCGTAACGTTTAATAAAACTCACTTGGATGTGGTGGGCAGGTACATCGCTTTGTTTAAGTGTTCTTCCACATTGAGTTCTAGTGAGTATTTCTTGTTTTACGGGCAGCCAAAGCTGACTATCAAGCGATTCTTGATTGAGTGCGATCTGTAGCTCTTGCCATGCAAGCTGCGGTTGCTCATTAAGTAGCGATTGGTAGGATCGCTGTAAAGGTGTGTCTGTAAACCAAGTCGCATGACTCGAAAACGGTAACGCACACAGCAAAGCGGTTAACGATGTTATTCTCATTTAGAATCCCCAACTAAACGGTAGCCAACGCCACGATGTGTCTCTAGTTGGAGTGTTGGCAACTTTTGGCGCAAACGCAGTATGTGGTTATCTACAGTTCGAGTACTCGGAAAGGCTTGGTATCCCCAAATTTTGTTAAGCAGCTCGTCTCGGTGGAACACTCGCCCTTGGCTCTGGACAAACAGGACCAATAGCTGAAACTCTTTCGGTTTAAGCGCTACTGGGGCTTGATCGAGATAGGCGGTTCTTTCCGATAAGTTGATTTGGATATTGGCGTAACTTAGATGACTGACACCCAGTGGACGCAATTGAGTGATGACCCGCGCCAGCAATTCTTCATTTGAAAAAGGCTTGGTCACATAATCTTTGGCGCCAGCCATTAAGCCTTCAACACGCTGTTGAACTTCTACTTTCGCGGTTAATACGATCACGGGTAGTGCTTTAAGAAGTAACCAGTTTGGCAGGTGTTGTAAGCTGTCGCCGTCCTCAAGTTGCCTATCAAGCACCACGAGGTCGGCTCGTAACCAAAGCTTATTGGCATGCGCAGCTTCTTGTGCCCAAAGGCATTGATAACCATTGGACTCAAAGAAGCTGACTAGGCCTTGTCCAAGTAGTGGATCATCTTCAATCAGCAGTAGGGTGTTCATAAGCTATTTCCAAAATACATCGGGTTGGATTACGGAGAATAATGAGGCGTCCATTCGCTTGTTTCATCAAGTGTTCAACAATGGTGAGTCCAATACCCATGTTATCGTGTCTATGCGCATCATTTGGAGTGACTCGGGACAAGGCTCGTTCTAAGAATGAAGGGAAATGTCCTTGATCTTGGACCTCAATTCTTAACTTGTCAGCAAGGGTCGCGGTCACTAACACATTACCTTTGCCGTGTTGCTTAGCGTTCTTGATCAAGTTATCTAAGCAAATGGTCAGCCAGTAATAGGGCAGGTTAAGCTCTACTTCGCCGGAATCACATTGATAGTCGATGTTGTGCTTTTCGCATACATGTTCAAGCCACTCTTCGAGAGAAGCGTTTTGCTTCAATAAAGGTTCAGCGTTTTCTGTGCTCAAGTAAACCTTACTGTTTTCAGTAAGTTGAGATAGCCTCTGATAGTCAGATATCAAACGCCAAACTGCATCTTGAGTGGCATCAGGGAACTCGTCGTAACGATTTCTGAACATTTCGACGGTTAACCCAAGGCTGGTAATTGGTGTGCGAAGTTCATGAGTCAGGAGCTGCAACACAAACTGTCTCTCTTTACGCTGTTTTGTTCTTAGAAATAGTGATCTTGCTAATATTGAAAATAGAACAATCAACAAAGAGAAGATCATCACTTTCATGAAAAGAGTGTCGTTGTTCGTTTCACTCAGACAGAGATTACTGTATCGAAACGAACAGCTTTCTCCTGATAAGGTTATGCCTTGTTCCTTCGCAATTGGCTTCCAAACATCATGCGGGACCACTTTCCAACCTTGCTCACCACTTAACCAAAGCACATCACCTTGCTGCCAAGCTCGGTATCCGTTAAGTAATGCTTCTTTTCCTTCTGGGCTCAAGGGTTCCAGCTTGGTATAGAGGGGATGTAGTGGGTTCGAAATGGTCAAAAACGGGTGTATTGGTTCGCGGTTTTCTGGGTAATGAGCGAAATAACGGTCAGCAAAGCTGCCACCAGCGGGATGTCGTTTTGAGTTTGCGGCAAACCAGATAGAGTCCAACGTTTGCTGTCGACACAAAGCAAGCTCGAACTCTATGGCATCATTTAAAGCCGGGTTAGAAGGCTCAATTGCTTGGCAGGTCTGCTGAATCTCAGCCAATAAAGCAATATCTTGCCATGTGAATTTTTTGAAATTTGGGTAACGGCTGTTGTCTTGAAGCAGAGCCTTTGGGTAATGAGATAACTCTTGCTGAGAAACAAAGATCGGAGACGCCTGCCAACTCAATTGGTACAGGGACTGCCATTTATCTTGCAAGCTTTGGGCGTTGGCTAGCGTAGGGAGCCAAAAGATCAAACAAAGGGCTAATGTCAGCCTGTGCATCCAGTTATTCTCATTAAAAGTCATTAGCGCGAGTCTAAAGAATTTTGCTCGAGATTTGTAACCTGAATGTCAACAAGTGTCCCCACTTTATCAATTTGTGACCGCGAGTCGCGAAATTAGCGATACATCATCAATCGATGATTTCTTAAAATAATGGTTCTAAAGTGCAGAAAGTATCATTTATTTGAATTTGATTAGATAATTGTGTACTTACTGTTACTTATTAAAGGGTGGAACTGAATATACTGGATTTAAACCTAACAAGAGGAATCATCATGAGAACAATGATCAAATCAGTATTGGCAGCGAGCATCTTGGCTGCAAGCTCAGTTCACGCATTTGAATTAACCAGTAACGATATTCAAGAAGGTCACCCAATGGCTAAGACGTTTGAATACTCTAGTTGGGGTTGTGATGGTGAGAACTTATCACCTCAACTAATGTGGAAAGACGTACCGGCAGGCACCAAAAGTTTTGCAATCACGGCTTATGATCCAGACGCACCAACCGAAAGTGGTTTTTGGCATTGGGTTGCATTTGATATTCCAGCAACCGTGAATGAATTACCTCGCGCAGCGGACATTACGAAGTTGGGTGGTAAGGAAGGGCGCATCGATTACGGAACGGTTGGTTTTGGTGGCGCTTGCCCTCCTGAGAAAGACGGCATGCATCGTTATCAATTTACGGTTTGGGCGCTACCAACTGATAAGTTAAACCTCGATGAGAATACACCGTCAGCGGTCGTGGGCTTTACACTGAATAGTATGGCGCTAGACAAAGCAAGGTTAACAGCAACTTACACCCGTTAATTTGCTATAGACAAACAACAAATAAGGGGATGAGATGAATCATCAATATCAAGTGACAGTGTTTCGAGCTGAGCAGTTACAAAAGCTGCGTAATGTGAGGATTCTATCCCCTAGTATTATTCAGATCATCACGGGCAGTAAGCGTTTGTTTTGGAAAGACTCAGCAGCAGAGCTTACTCATTCTGAGTTGTTGCTGTGTGAAGCTTCGGCATCATTGAGTTTTGAGAACATGCCACATAAAGGGCGATTTCTGTCCCGCGTGTTTAGTTTTCATTTTCAACCCACTCAAGCGATGCTCGAACTGAGTGAACAATGTGCTGCCGAATTTGAATACCCCACTATAGAAGCAGACCGCAGTTTACAAGATACTTTAAATGCCTTGTTTACGTTTGATCGTCAAAGTATGAGTGAAACCACACAGCAATTTTGGTTGCAAGGTTTGTATCAACAGCTTGCAGAGAAGGGTGTATTACATCGGTTGTTTACTCGTTCAAACGTCTCTTTCAGCCAAAAACTCAGTCATTACCTATCTCATTCACCAGACGAGAAACACTCTTTAGAAGACGTTGCAGAGCGTTTTGCAATGAGTCGTGCGACGTTAATCCGTAAGCTCAAACTCGAAGGAATGCAATATCGTGAGGTATTGGCAGAAGTGCGTTTGAGCCATGCTTTGTATCTTATGCAAAATGGCCAACACAATGTCACGATGCTCGCTCAATCTTGTGGTTACCAATCTGAAGGACGTTTTAGTCAGCGCTTTAAGGGTAAGTTTGGTCTGTCGCCAAGTGAATACATCAAGACGGTTGCCTCAAGGGCATAGTAAGGGAAATAGCATCACTGACGGTAGGCACAAGTATCGGTTATTGAATCATTTCTCGATTACGGCTCTAATAGGGTGTACACCAAGTGATTGAAATCGCCCAGAATGCTTAATACCAGAGAAGGTAGCCATGAACGAACTGAATCTAAATAACCTCACCAACGACTTTCCATTACTAAATAAGCTTATGGCGCTCGAAGAGGTGGTTTGGTTTAACCCAAATGTCACAACACTAGACCAAGGGTTACCTTATGTCGGCTTGGATGAGAAAGACATTCATGATGCGAGTTTACGCTTACAACGATTCGCCCCTTACCTTGCAAAAGCATTTCCTGAAACTCAACTATCCAATGGCATCATTGAATCTGATCTTGTTGATATTCCAACGATGAAAACAGCATTGGAGGCGTATTATCAATTGCCTATAAAAGGGCGGTTGATGATGAAGAAAGACAGTCACTTGCCTATCTCTGGGTCTATCAAAGCCCGTGGCGGTATATATGAGGTACTGACTCACGCTGAGAAACTCGCGTTTGAAGCTGGGTTACTAAGTGAAAGCGATGATTACAGCAAATTGCTAGAACCCGAGTTTCGTGAGTTCTTTAAGCAATACAGTATTGCGGTAGGTTCAACAGGGAACCTAGGCATGTCAATTGGTATCATGAGCGCGAAATTAGGCTTTACCGTATCCGTTCATATGTCTGCCGATGCGAGAGCGTGGAAGAAGAACAAACTGCGTGAGCACGGCGTAAATGTGGTTGAGTATGAGCAAGATTACGGCGTTGCGGTTGAACAAGGACGAAAAGAAGCTGAATTGGATCCTCGTTGTTTCTTCATTGACGATGAAAACTCGAAGACACTGTTCCTTGGATATTCTGTGGCCGGAGAAAGGCTAAAGCAGCAATTTGCTCAGCAACAGATTGTCGTCGACGAAGCGCATCCGTTGTTTGTCTACCTACCATGTGGTGTAGGCGGCGGCCCTGGTGGTGTGGCATTTGGTTTGAAGATGGCATTTGGCGACCATGTTCATTGTCTGTTCGCCGAGCCTACGCATTCACCTTGCATGTTGTTAGGCGTTCACACCGGTTTGCATGACGAGATTGCTGTACAAGATCTTGGTATTGATAACCTTACTGCAGCTGATGGGTTAGCCGTGGGCCGCGCGTCAGGCTTTGTTGGCAGAGCAATGGAGCGCTTATTGGATGGTTACTACACATTAACGGATGAACGCATGTATCAATTGTTAGGTCAATTGAATCAAGCAGAAGCCATCAAACTAGAGCCCTCTGCATTAGCAGGCATGCTAGGGCCTATCCATGTAGAACACAACACTGAATATATGACGAGATTAGGTATTGATGGTTCGACGTTATCCAACAGCACGCATCTTGTTTGGGCGACGGGTGGAGGTATGGTACCTGAACAAGAAATGGCGATGTATCTTGCCAAGTCATCTATTTAATAGGTAGAGATACAAATGCGGGTGGTAGTTGAAAGCTCCTAAATCAATCCATTTATTGCACAGATCGTTATCCAAAACACAGATTTTATAAATTGTGTTTAGTCGTTGCTATCACTCTCAGTTAGGTTGAATGGCATTCAATTTGACAGGGATAGCACGATGCAAACCGATAACACCATTCGACAGCCAATCACATCACAAGAACTTACCCCAACAATGCTGCTACAACGCTTGGATTCTATTGGGCAGTGTTTAAGAGCTTCAAATAAGGCGCTTGCCTTGTTGGGGCTTGGTTCTGTTGGTATCGAAACGGAAAGACTGGACCAATACTCAGATGTCGATTTCTTTGCGATCGTACAGGCAGGACAAAAGCAGCATTTTTTAAACAATTTAAATTGGTTATCTGATGTCCATCCAATCGACTATTCCGTGCGAAACACGGTCGATGGCTATAAAGTTCTGTATGCCGATGGAATCTTTTGCGAATTTGCGGTCTTTGAACCCCATGAATTAGCCCATATTCCATTTGCTGAAGGTCGTATTGTTTGGCAGGAAGAGGCGTTCGATGCTAGGTGCTGTGTACCACCGGAAAAAAGTGCTCCACAAGCTAATACCCAAGAGTGGTTAATCGGGGAAGCACTGACCAATCTTTATGTGGGTATGTCCCGCTATAACCGTGGAGAAAAGCTCTCTGGGAGTCGATTTGTTCAGTCTTATGCATTGGATCGTTTGATTGATCTTGTCGAACAAACAGAAAATCCACAACCTGGCTATGTCGATGAGTTTATGTCTGATAGAAGGTTAGAAGCGCGGTTTCCTAAGTTTGCTCAACTGCTTCCAAGCTTCAATCAAGGCTACGAACACACCGCAGAGTCGGCTTTATCGCAGCTCAATTTCTTGAACACTTACTTTGAGATCAACCAAGCTATGCGTTCTAGAATTATAAATTTATGCAATTAATACAGCGAGTTAAATTGAATCAATAAAATGTGTTGTCGTTAGCCAATAATATTGATACGTTTTAAGAATGAAATTTAATCCCGCTTCAACTTCAGTTTTCTTCTGGTGGTGCTCTATCTAGAGCAGCACGGAATACTCACATTCTTACGCTGCTGGAAGGTAGCTAAGAATGTCATCAAGATTGTCGTCTCTTTATATCTCCAGTAGCCTTTTTAACTTGGAGATACTCAATGAAAACAAATCAAAACGATAACAAATCAGAAATTATTCTTACTGGCGACCGCGCGACAGGTCCTTTGCATTTAGGGCATTACGTGGGCTCTCTCAAACAACGTGTATCCTTACAACATGAGCATGACCAAACGATATTGGTTGCCGACATGCAGGGCTTGACTGATAACGCGCATAATCCTGCAAAGGTCTCTTCAAACATCCTCAATGTGGTCGCTGACTATCTGGCTGTGGGCATCGACCCAACTAAAACTACAATTTGCCTTCAATCTCAGCTTCCCGCATTGGCTGAGCTGACCATGTTTTACAGCAACCTTGTATCTATCGCACGTTTGGAACGTAATCCTACCGTCAAAAGTGAAATTCAAAACAAGGCGTTTGGTCGCTCTATTCCTGCTGGTTTTCTGACTTATCCTATATCTCAAGCGGCTGATATTACGGCGTTCAATGCGACGTTAGTCCCTGTGGGCGATGACCAACTGCCAATGTTAGAGCAGACAAACGAGATTGTTCGAAAGCTAAACTTGCTCGCTGGTAAGTCTATTTTGAACGAATGTAAGCCGCTTCTGAGTAACGCATCACGACTTCCGAGTACGGATGGGAAAAACAAGATGTCCAAGTCGATGGGAAACGCCATTAACTTGGGGGCGACTGAGAAAGAGATTCGAACGGCAGTAAAGTCCATGTATACCGATCCAAACCATTTAAAAATTGAAGATCCGGGTCAAGTGGAAGGGAATATTGTGTTTACATACCTTGATGCGTTTCATGGTGATGCACAATATGTCAGTGAGTTAAAGAATCATTACCGCAGAGGCGGGTTAGGGGATGGGCAAACAAAGAAGGTGTTGGAGGAGTGCTTGCAGGAGATGTTAAGGCCGATAAGGTCCCGTAGAGCAGAACTGCTAGATGACAAAGCGCAGCTGATTGATATTTTACGCAAAGGTACGCAAGTATCGAGAGAAAAAACGGAAGCTGTTTTGTTCGACGTAAAGGGCGTGTTTGGTCTTAATATACTCTGATCGATAGGTCGCTTTATAGGTAAGTCCTGCCGTTAAGGTACTGATTAACATTAATTTCCATGTGAGCTGCATGTAAATAAAGTCAATTAAATTGAATGGGAATAATAATTAATTTATAAAATTGTTTTTGTATTGTACTTGTTCCTCGCTTGTTGTTTTTATTCGAATACAACTCAGAGGCTGGACAAGCCCTTGCTTTCAAATGATGGAAATAAATGAAAACGAAGCTATTACTCCCAATTTTACTTTTACTGTCAGGCTGTTCTGACGTGGTCAGTGTTCAGTACGCCACTTACGAGCAGGGTCAGCAAGATCGTTTGTTTGATAGAGGTTGGTTGCCCGACACATTGCCAAGCTCAACGTCGCAGATTGAAGTCAATAACGATTTAGACATCAACACTTCTGAGGGGAGTTTTGTTATCAACGAGCCTCAGCTGTCTGCGTTCATCGCTAATCTGACGCCAACTTCGTCCAAGGGTGAATATCATTTTACCGAAGGCGACAACACTTGGGCATTTAAGGTAGGGGACGATAGCATAATTACTTATACGCTCAATAAAGCCAAAGACTAAGTCTCAACCTCAGCTAATACACATCGCTAACACACCCTCATCATTATTTGCTCGTTACCTTGTTTGGTGAATGTTGGAGTTTAATTTTGTGATGGTGAGTTGGCGCCGTTATTTGAAAATTGATATCAAACCTTAATCTCGTAACCATTCGAAGCATGAAATTTCCGGATATTATCGGAAATTAGATACCCCTCCAAATTTTGCGTTTATTTATTGAGTTGTTCGTAAGTGGCGGAAAGTATTGGTTTTTTTGACTCCCTGCCTCACTTTTTATTTCTTCATAACTTATGTTCTGAATCGATATCACATATAAAACTAAGTGCACTTAGTTATGCGTGAAATCTATCGTTAAGATGCGCGCTCATCCATTGGGTGAATTTATAAAAAACATAATTATAAAGGTGATGTATGCGTGGTGCACATTTACTAATGCTATTTCCAATAGCGTTTACTTCTCAAGCTGCCAATGTACTCGACTACTCTGAAGTCGATTTGTCAACAATTCTTAATCAAACTAACCAAGGCTTTAGTGCTGCAAATCAATCACTTGCTTATCATGAAGCAAGTCGAGTTGAGACCGGTACAACGACACTCCTTCGTAAACAACAGCTTCACTATGGCGTTCCGGTTTATGGCCAGTCGGTAGTCGTTGATCTTTCTCAGAAAGGTATTGCTCAAGCCGTCGACGGACAAGTATTGATGGGCATTGAAACTGATATCGGGTCAACCTTGCCAATGATCAACGCTCAACAAGCGATTGCCATTGCCAAGTCACAACATAAGGGTGTAGCAGCTGCAACCATTCGTAATCCAAATGCTGATCTTTTTATTTGGTTAGATGAACAGCAACAAGCACACCTCATCTATAAGGTTGATTTCCTACAAACAAAAGGCATGGGACCTTCACGACCAATTACGCTTGTAGACGCTAAATCTGGCGAGCTACTCGACCAGTGGGAAGGTATTGCTTTCATCGATGCTGAAGGCCCTGGTGGGAACCAGAAGAGTGGTCGTTACTACTTCGGCCCGAACACTCAGTATGGTGGATTCCAAGTTAACTCATATTGCCAGATGGACAGCCAAAACGTCGTCACAATGAACATGAATAATCGCCAAGATTACGGTCAGGTTCACCAGTTTGCTTGTAATGGTAGTTACGGTAGAAACGTCAATGACTATCGTGCGATCAACGGCGCGTATGCACCAATGAACGATGCACATTACTTCGGCCAGCGTGTTTTTGACATGTATAAAGAGTGGCTGAACACTCGTCCTATCCAGCAAAAACTAACGATGCGTGTGCACTACGGATCGAACTACGGTAACGCGTTCTGGGATGGTCAACAGATGACGTTTGGTGATGGCAACCAATCAATGTACCCATTAGCAACGTGGGATGTGATCGCGCACGAGGTAAGCCACGGTTTTACTGAGCAAAATTCAAACCTTGAGTACCGTGGTCAGTCAGGTGGTATGAATGAGTCATTCTCTGATGTGGCAGCTGCGGCGTTAAGTGAATATGTGCATGGCAGCTTTAACTGGAAGATGGGTGAGCACGTCATGAAGTATAGCCCAGCAATGCGCTACTTCATTCAACCTAGCGAAGATGGTATGTCTATCGACCATGTTAACCAGTACTACAATGGCATTGATGTCCACCACAGCTCGGGCATTTTTAACAAAGCGTTCTACCACCTAGCAACTAGCAACGGTTGGGACATTAAAAAGGCGTTCATGGCTTACGCTACGGCAAATCAACTTTACTGGACATCAAGATCGAACTTCCAATCAGGAGCTGAAGGAGTTTGTAAGGCGGCACAACACCTAGGTTATGAATCATCTGCTGTACGCTCTGCCTTTAGTCAGGTTGGGGTTAACGTACAATACTGTGGTTCTGGTCAGCCGAATCCAAACCCTAATCCACCAACACCAACACCAACTCCGGGCATCAACAATTTAGAATTGAACGTTCCTGCACCAGTGTTGAGTAGCGGCAACGATCAGCAGCAGTTCGTTTTGAAGAACAGCTCTGAAGGTGATGTGTGGATCCAAACTTACAATGGTTACGGTAACGTCGATCTGTATGTTGCTATCGGTCGCCCTGCATCCTTGAATGATTACGATTGCTCGTCTACCAACTTGGATAACAACGAGTACTGTGGCTTTGGCGATATACAAGGAGATGATATCTACGTAATGGTATCTGGTGCGCAAGGGTCAACAGACGCTTATGTAGCGGTCAGCACTGTACTAGAACTGCCAAACCCTAGTCCTCAACCTGATCCTCAGGACATGTGTGTGGATGTGCCAGAGTGGAGCCCGAATACTTTCTACCCAGCTGGAGCATCGGTTCAATACTGGGGCAACCGTTTTACGTCTACAACAGATAACTGGGGTGCTGATCCGTTTGAAAACTATTGGTACTGGACACACGAAGGTTTGTGTATGTAACTTTGTTAGAGTTTAGCTCAGACAAATAGACAAAGGGAGCACTCAGACGTGCTCCCTTTATTCGTCAACAATGGGATCTACCTACGTATAATTTACTTGTGTCACTCTTCTAAGCGCTGGATTATATCTGCGCTCATGGCGAATGGTTAAATCCGGCAGCCTGTCATTTTTGGAGAGTTTACTTTTATGGAAATAAGTCATCTAGATCACCTTGTATTAACCGTTAAAGATATAGAGATAACAGTAAATTTCTATCAAAGCGTATTAGGGATGAAACCGATTCAATTTGGTGAGGGACGTTGGGCATTGTCGTTTGGTCATCAAAAGATAAACCTCCATCAGCAAGGGAAAGAGTTCGAGCCTAAGGCTAAGCATGTAAAAGCCGGGAGTGCGGACTTATGTTTCATTACCAACACACCTATTGATGAGGTATTCGATGATATCACGGGACAAGGTGTGATCATCGAAGAAGGGCCTGTTGAGCGAACGGGTGCAGTGGACAAGATCACCTCAATTTATCTACGAGATCCTGATGGTAACCTAATCGAAGTCTCGAATTATTAGCGGTCGATACGGTGGATTGTGCTATCCATAAATCAGTTACTCTATTAAAGCTTGAAGCAAGACTCTGTAAAGCCAAGAATCTCTAAGCAGTACGTAATTATGTACACATCTCGTTACCACAAAATAAGTGTGTAGCTGGAACATGTGGCTTAAGTTACTTATAATCGAACAATGTTTTATTAATCCAGTTCCAATCGTCATGGTCAGAAAATTAATCATAATAACTATTAGCCTGTTGCTTTTATCCGCTTGTGCGACAACAAGTGAAAATCAAACCGACGAAAATATCTCAAGCAATGAAAAAGTGATTAATAACAGTGTCGAAGAGGCTGTGGTCAAGGAGACGGCAAGCGAAGCGGTCATTGAGCCTGTCTCAAATAATGTTAATGAGAGTTCCGTTATTACCTCAGAAGACAGTGATATCAATAGTGATGATGGCTCGGCTTCTCATGAGCTGCGTGAATCATCTGATGCTAATGAAAAGACCCAAGTGACAGATAAACAACCTCCTGAGGAGTATGCTAAGGCTAACGGCGAAAAAGGCTTGGGTAACCATATATTCAATAATGGGCCTACGAAGCAGGTCATAAAATCTTTGGAGGGTGTGACAGATGCTTTGAATGTCATGACTTTCGGAATATTTGCTTCAGGAACGCGACCAGCACAATAGCTCGATTTTAAAAATTACGACTAAACAAAAAAGGCGACCCAATTGGTTCGCCTTTTTTGATCCTGAATTTGGAATTCGTCAGGATTACGTAACGTCTTGTTTCTGCTTACTAACACAATAAGAGTTGGCTTTGAGTAAGGGGCAGGTCAGCGCAGCTCGGTATTTACTTGTTATGGAAGGGAGTCGCCGTATTTAACCCATTGATCTTGTTATATGCACTAAGGGTTTGAATACTCTCCCAAAGTAAGCATTGAAATCTAATCTTACAAAGACAATGTCTTATATTCACTCATGAGCATAGTAATATGCTGTTGTGACACAGTCAGTTAGGTTTAATAAATAAGAGTCTAGGGAAGAGATATGAAAAACAAAAGTGTGTTTTTAAGCGTCGCCATGGTTATGTTATCCACGCAAGCAAGTGCGTCAGATGCCAGTCATGAAGCGGTTTCAGACAGTGTGATAGCAGAGCAAAGAGCGCAACTGTCGGTAAATACGCAAGGTAAAGGCTTTGGTCCACAAGCGCCGCGTGACTTGGGTTCATCTGAAGGTACTAACGAGCGCTTGTTCTCAAATGCACCAGACTCAACCGCGATGAACTTATGTAATATTCACTTTCATAAAAATGCAGAGCACAAAGGCGGTGAGTTTACCCAGTATGCGGGTAATGGTGACGGCAAAGGTTTCCAAAGTGGATTCAAATACACAGGTAAGCTAAGCGAGGCTGAACTAAAACCATTTGAGGATAAGGTTTGTCCGAGCGATCATGGTTCGCTTCATTCCGGTGATACTATTGAAGTGCATTATGTGTACTCAACGGCGCAAGTGGAGCCGGGTGAAACATTAGGGGCGTGTTTCAATGATGCAATTACTAACCCTCAGCTACGTGTAGAAACCCAAGTCTACGTCTTAGTTAATGATAACAAAGCGCTCGATTTTGAAGAGCTAGCTAAGCACTCTAAAGTGAATGGTTTGCACCAAGCGACGAACATTCCACAAAATACAGGTTCTGCCATTCAATATGCAGGCTCGACTACGGGCCCAGGTTACAACGAACAAGGTTCACCGTTCCAAGTAACATGGAGCGTGAGACCACAAGTGGCGAAAGTGAACATCGCAACGGTTGGTAGCTGGTGTGAGGGGAACGACTTTAATGAAGACCACGCACACGGTGTGAGAAACTTAGTCGTAAACCCTAAGTTACTGTCGCCAATCGCGAACTAGATAAGTTTCTTTTCAACTGAAGCTGAAGTATAAAGAGCGAGCCATACGGTTCGCTTTTTTAGTATTAAAGGTTTTGAACGTTTTTAATTAGCGAGCGACTGTCATTAGGTGAATATTTTAAGCGAGTAATAAAAGCAGATTTAAACGCCTTGATACCGTAAGTAAAGGATCGGTGAATAGTTTCTTTACTCCTTTTAAGGACGCATGTTACGTTCAGCAAATATCATGTTGAGCTATGAATAAGGACAAGCCAATGTCGTTTGAAGGTGCGGTTACATTCTTTATTGCCATGTTTATATTTGGCATTACTCCGGGGCCAGGTGTATTTGCGATTTTGGCTCGCGGTATGGTTGATGGATGGCGAAAGTGCATCTCTCTTTCTTTAGGCATGATATGCAGTGATCTTATTTATCTAGCGCTTGCTTGTTTTGGTTTAGCAACCATTGCGGAGAACTGGTCATTTGCTTTCGAGATCATTCGCTACGTTGGTGCAGCTTACCTTATTTACCTGGGGTACAAAATGTTTAAGGCCTTACCTGAAGTGCAAGGTTCGGCAGAGCATGCAGCCAAAAAAAGTCAGAAATCAGAACTTGCTAGCTTCGCGCAAGGTTTTCTGATCTCAGCGTCAAACCCTAAAGTGATTCTGTTTTATATTTCGTTTTTACCAACATTCGTTGATCTGACGGTTTTACGCTCACAAGATATTGCCTTAGTTTCTGTATTGGCTTCTATTGCATTAATGGCTGGCTTAATGCTAATTGCAATGGGAGCAGGGCGCATGGTGACTTTGCTGAAAACCCCACGCGCGCATAAACGGTTAAATCAAAGCGCTGGTGGCATCATGATTGCTGCAGGCTCATATCTGGCGATTAATCGATAAAAATGACTTGTTAAGCTCGATTATTAAAAAAAGGCGAACCAAATTGGTTCGCCTTTTTCGATCCTGCATTCGGATATGTTTTTTGTCAGTCTTATTTAATCAGACGCTTAGGTGTTTGATAGGTTTTAAGCCAGTCTAACGGTAATTATGGAAAAGAAAGCTAAGTAACTAGATAGGATAAAGACGATAGGTAGGTAATTTTTCATCTGTCACTCCTTCTTATTGGTTTAGCCCAATTTTATTGATATTTCGAAGGAAAGACATGAATAAGAGATATTCATTTTTGCTGTTAGTGATGCCATATATGAATATCTCTAAACCATAGCTGATATGAGTAATTCTGGAATAAGGTGTGCATTAAATTAAACCTTAAAAAGGGATTAGCCATGCACTATTTACAGCAACTTCTATCTACGTTCGTATCAATAAACTATTGCAGCGGAAGCAGTGACTACCTTGATGATCACTTCTGCCCTAGTTATCTGCAACTTACAGAAAAAGGCCAACCAACGTATGTTGATATTGGTGATACTTCTGAAGACTCTTTGTCTAGCCGCCAGTCTTACGCACATTCACCCTCCAAACCATTCGACGCAGAAATGAATAACTCTTATTCATCGAGTTAAATTTGGATAGCGATAAACTAAGCACAATAAAGGAAAACAATAAGGGACGACCAACGTGACAGCGTTACACGTTAATAATCAAATTATCGTTTGGAGAAAACTGTGAACAAGACAAACACAATAAAAACAAAGGCATTTAAACTGACAGCGATAGTCATTGCGATGTCATTGTCAGTGTTATTAACCGGCTGTAAGCAAGAATCTAATGAAGTAGCTGCAGAGCCTGTCGTTCGTCCCGTATTTGTTGAGGAAGCTTCTGCTGTAAGAGTTGAAGACTTGTCATTTAATGGTGTTATCCAATCTGCGAGTCGAGCAGATCTATCCTTTCGAACCAGTGGACGTATTGTTGAAATGCTGGTGAAAGAGGGGGATGAAGTACAACAAGGGCAATTGGTCGCGAAACTAGACTCTGTTGACGCAAAAATTGCACTGACATCCGCTCAAAACGAACTTGCGAACGCACGCTCTGAATACCAACGAGCAAAAACCTTGTACGAAAAGCGCCAGTCCATATCAAAAAGTAAGTTTGAAGAGTTAACACTTCGTTTCAAGCTTGCTGAAAACCAATATGAAGAAGCACAAATACGCCTTGATGATACCAATCTGAGAGCACCATTTTCAGGAGTAATAAGCCGAACGTTAGTAGATAACCATGTATTAGTACAAAGTAATGAAGTGGTGGTATCGATTCATGATTTAACGGAACTAGAAGCGGTAGTCCAAGTACCAGAGAGTGTGATGACACGTAACAACGATGCGGCAACTACGTTCGCTCGTTCACCTTTAATTCCCAATCAAACTTTTGAACTGACGTTGAAAAAATACGAAACCGAGCCGGACCCTGTGACGGGTACTTATGCTGTTACATTATCGATTCATATGTCCGACGATAGTCGCCTATTGCCTGGCATGAACGTAAATGTTCATTCGCATTCAGAGCCAACTAGGTCGCAACAAATTCAGGTTCCTTTGGCTGCGGTTAACCCTGATAACACGGGTAATCAATATGTTTGGGTCGTAGGCGAAAACAATACTCTCCAAAAAAGAAATGTGGTGACCGGAAGCCTTAATGGTGAACGAGTTGCTATCGAAGCAAACCTAGCTCTAGGAGAGCAAGTCGTTGTTTCTGGGACACAAAAGTTACATGAGGGATTAGTTGTACAACCTAAAGTGATCGAGGCTTATTAAGATGAATATCGCTCAACAAACAATTGCGAAGCGAACCAGTGTATGGGTGATGGTTGCACTCATGCTTATTGGTGGTTACATCAGCTATCTAAAGCTAGGACGTTTTGAAGATCCTGAATTCGTTATTCGTCAATCGGTTATCGTGACACCTTACCCTGGTGCAACGGCACAAGAGGTTGCCGATGAAGTCACGGATATTATCGAAGGTGCTGCGCAATCGCTTCAAGAGGTGGACGAAATAACGTCTGTCTCTAAACAGGGAATGTCAGAGGTAACGGTTGAAATTAAGCGTGAGTTTTCCCGTAATGAAGCTGAACTTCAACAGGTATGGGACAAACTAAGAAGGAAGGTCAATGATGCTCAGCGATCACTGCCTCCGGGAGCCGCTTCATCAGTTGTAAATGATGACTTTGCCGATGTTTATGCGCAATTTTATGCAGTCACGGGTGAAGGGTTTTCCGATAAGCAGCTTCAAGACTATGTCGATGAGTTGAGAAGAGAGTTAGTTCTTGTTCCTGGTGTCTCTAAAACGACAACTTTTGCCGAAAAACAAGAAACCATTTTTGTTGAGATCTCAAATGATCGCTTAGCTCAATTCGGAGTGTCAGCTCAGCAAATATACGATGTATTAGAAAAGCAAAATGTAGTGACAGTTGCAGGTGCGATGAACGCCGACGGCATGCGTATTTCTGTTATCCCGAAAGCAAATATTAGCTCTTATGAGCAGCTCAAAAGCGTGCAAATCAGCCTAGGTGATAACAATACCGTCATGCGTTTGAGCGATATCGCTAACGTTACTCGCGGCTATCAAGAGCCTGTATCTCAGCTGATGCGCTTTAATGGTGAACGTGCTGTTGGGCTTGGTATTTCAAATGTTGCGGGCGGTAATGTTGTGGAAATGGGAGATGCGGTAAAAGCCCGTATCGCCGAGCTAGAAAGCCAACGTCCCCACGGTATAGAGCTGCATGAAATTTCAATCCAATCTGACTCAGTGCGAGACTCAGTAGCGGATTTCATTAACAATCTAATCGCAGCGGTAGTCATTGTTTTTGTCGTACTTTTGCTATTCATGGGTTTGAGAACTGGCATCGTAATCGGCTTTGTATTGGTACTGACGGTGGCAGGTACATTAATCGTCATGTTGATTGATGACATCGCAATGCAACGTATTTCGTTAGGCGCGTTGATCATTGCGTTGGGAATGTTAGTCGATAATGCGATTGTGGTTACAGACGGCGTGCTAACGCGCTTACAGAAGAACCCTGAAGCTGACAGACAAACCGTGGTTAATGACATTGTAAACGAAACTAAGTGGCCTCTATTGGGAGGTACGGTTGTTGGTATCTGTGCTTTTAGTGCTATTGGTCTCTCACCGTCTAACATGGGTGAATACGCAGGGTCGCTATTCTGGGTAATCCTGTACTCGATGTTGTTAAGCTGGGTGCTGGCTATTACCGTAACACCATTGCTATGCCACGACTTTTTGAAAGTTGATAAAACAAAGACAACTAAAGGCCCTGGCAAAGTTAGCCTTTGGTACAAAGGAACGTTGGAATGGGTTCTTAACAACCAAAAGAAAAGCTTAGGTGTAGTCGTTCTACTATTTATACTAGGCGTGAAGATGTTTGGTCACGTTCCTCCAGGCTTTATGCCCGAGTCTCAATGAGAGCAGTTCGTTATTGATGTATTTCTGCCACAAGGTACCGATATACGCACAACAGAAAACGTATTACTCGATATTGAACGTGATGTACGATCAAATGATGGAGTAACTAACATCACGAGTTTCATTGGTTCGGGTGGCTTACGTTTCATGTTGACATATTCGCCTGAAGCTCAGAATGCCAGCTACGGTCAAATGCTGGTTGATGTTGATAACTTTGATGTCATTGCACCACTGATCGCTAAGCTACAAGTTGAGTTGAATGAGACTTACGATGAAGCATCAATTAACGTATGGAAATTCGTGCTTGGCCCTGGTGGTGGTAAGAAAATTGAAGCAGCATTCAGCGGCCCGGACAGTGCAGTCCTTAGGGATCTTGCAGAGCAGGCGAAGCGCTTGATGGCGGAAACACCAGAGCTGATTGCTATACAAGATAACTGGAGACAGCAGGTTCCAGTGGTTACCCCGGTTTACTCGTCCGATAAAGCGCAGCAATTTGGTCTAACGACGCAAGAGCTCAATCAAGCGCTTGAGCAGTCATTAGTTGGCAAACGTGTTGGCGTATTCCGTGAAGGTAACGATTTGATTCCGATCGTTGTTCGCTCTCCAGAGCACGAACGTACACACGATCGAACGATTGAGAATACACAGGTGTTCAGCCCTACAGCTGGTCAATATTTGCAATTGGAGCAATTTGTTGAGCGCGTTGATTTGACTTGGCAAGACTCGATGTTACGCCGTGTCGACCGTGTGCCTACTATCAAAGCTCAAGCTGATCCTCAGTCTGGTGTATTATCAGCAGAGGCACTAGAGGCGGTAAAAGATATAATTGAAGCGATGCCTTTACCATTGGGTTGCCAGTTGGAATGGCACGGAGAATACAAAGATGCGAAAGAAGCAAATGAGGGCTTATTGGCATCAGCACCTTATGGCTTTGCTGCGATGGTCTTGGCTGTGGTCTTCATGTTCAATGGTATTCGCCAAGCATTAGTAATTTGGTGCACGGTTCCTCTCGCGGTATTGGGTGTTGCAGTCGGTTTAGTGTTGTTCCAAACACCGTTCGAGTTTATGGCAACACTAGGGTTTTTAAGCCTAGTTGGTATGATGGTGAAAAATGCAATCGTACTTGTAGACCAGGCAGAGAACGAAATTCGAAATGGCAAAGAGGCGTATAACGCTATCATTGATGCTGCAATGAGTAGGGCACGACCAGTAATACTGGGTGCAGCCACTACCATCTTAGGTGTAGCACCACTATTGATTGATCCATTCTTCAAAAGTATGGCAGTAACCATTATGTTCGGCCTGCTGTTTGCAACAGTACTAACGCTGGTGGTAATACCTTTGAATTACGCCCTGTTCTTTAGAGTAAAGGCAAAAGCGTAAGCACAATTAAATGCGACTGAATATCGAAATACTCAAAAGCCCAACATTGTTGGGCTTTTTTAGTATTGTCGTGATACCCATATTTACAAGATCTATATTCAATAAGTCTCTGAGTGTTCAAGTCTTTATGTTATGTTGTAAACAATAACTTAGTAAACAAGGGAACGATTTGAACTATGGGAAACAACCTTGATAATCTCGACCTAAACTTGTTACGTTTGCTAAAGGTGGTTGTAGAGACTCAAAATACCTCTGTAACGGCAAAAAGATTGGGTATCTCTCAAACCAGTGTTAGCCGAGGGTTAGCAAAGCTTCGAGAAACCTTTGGTGATCAGCTCTTTATTCGCAAAGCACACGGTGTCGAGCCGTCTGAACTAGCTGAAAAGCTGGCAGAAGCATCAGACAATATGCTCAAGCCGTTCACTCAGGTGCTGGAAGCGTACCAAGAATTTGATCCCGTGGAATATTCTGGGGAAATTGTCATTGCTTGCGATGTCACTTTGTTAGATGTATTCGGGAAGGGGCTGTATCAATCGTTGAATCAAGCGCTACCTAATGCCTGCTTCAAGTTAATCAACTGGCAACAGCACTCTTTGCAAAATATGTTAGACCGACGAATTGATTACATGCTGCACTATACGCTGCTACCTCTACCACAAGATATTTATACGCATCATCTATCTAATATCGAAATTAATTTGGTCGCGAGAAAAGATCATCCAGTTTTATCTCAGACATCTAATTGGGATGATATAAAAGACCTTCAAATTGTGAAGTATGCTTCATCCTCTGTTGAATCGGGGGAAAAGTATGATTTATATGATGATTTGTTTATAGCGAAAGGTGTGAAGCCAAAGATATGTTTGAAGAGCCAAAGCATTCCCATTATTGTTGATAAGCTAGTTAACTCGGATGCTATTAGCTTCAACAGTAGCTATATCTTGATGCATAATGAGCAATTGGCCTGTTATCCACCACCAACAATGCCTGACCATTTAAGAACGATCAGTGTGTCTGGTGGTTATTTACAGTCAAAACGTGGCTATCCGCTTAATCAGCATCTTCATCAAGCGGTTCAATCGTTCTTTAATTCAATCGTTCAGCCAGATAATCAATCGTATTAAAAAACAGGTATTTAAGAACGAGGAAAATAAAATAGAACACTAAAACTAACAAGCCTCTATGTAGGTAACGCTTTGGTTACTACGCTAGAGGCTTTTGGGATTGTGTTACACGTTTACTTTCTTAGAGTTGATTGTCGGCTAAGTAAAGAAAGCGTTTAGAGTTTGTAACTCACACCTACAGATGCTAGGTAATCTTCACTTTTATAGAAATTAATATTCGAATCGTTGTAATTAACGCCAGCAAAAGAGACTAAATTCCAATTTTCTAAACCAGCGATATTCGCGTACTCATAGGCTGTAAAGAACTTGTGTTTGTGGTCGGAGCGAGTTTTTCCGTAAATAGAGTTTTCACCATCGAAATCACGATACGCGTAACTGCTAGTTAGTGCGACTTTGTGAGCTCCGTGGGTGACAAAGTACGTCATTTCTATCTCATACTGGTCGAAGGTTTCTGCTTTACCGTCAGCATCATTATGTAAGTAACCCAAGCTCGTACTTAAGCCCATGTTTGGTGTGAAGTGAGCAATATAGCCACCTTTTAGCAAGTACATGTCACTATCACGTGCAAGCTCTGTGGCTTTGATTTGTTCGTTGTCTACTTCGGTTGTCGCAAAAGCCATATCTAGTGAAAAACCAGAACCGACAATGTTATTTGCTTGGAATCTGTATGCGTTTCCCTCAACGTCTGTCTTGCTACGACGACCTTCTAAGTATGGATCTTTCCACACTTCGCCAGAAACAACGGTTGGAAGGTAAGCAATATCTAATTGAGTACCGTTTCGCATATTGTACTGATAGCCGATTTCGAACGCTAAATCACCGACGGCTAAGTCATCTCGGGATGTGCCCAAGTATACTTTTTGATTACGATGCTCACCAAGTTGATAACCGATATTACCTAGCGGCATAACAATCACATCGTCATTGTGCGAACCCTTATTATTTCCATTTTTTAATACTGCGTCGCTTGCAGTACTCAAGTTTGAATTCGTTGATACATAACCTGTGGCGAGGATAAGTTCACCGCTAATTCGTGAAGAATCAAATGCGAAAGCGCTTGTTGTTAATGACGATAAAATAGCGACTGACAATATACTCTTAGTGTTCATTTTTTGTTTCTCTCAAAAGTTCGTTTTTCCTTTTATTGGTGCAACATCCGTTTACAAGGTGGATATTAAATTGATGAAAAATAATTAATATGGATAACAGATATGCATTTTTGAAAGGTTCGAGAGAAGAATATGAATATCTCTTATTCATGTATTGAACAGGAGATGGTGTTTAAAGTGGATTTATGTTTTTAGTCTTGGAAAAGAAAATGCAGTTAAGCTCAGTGTCAAAACAGGATAAATATCAATCTACGATATATTTAAACGACCGCCCTTACGATGTGCTTGATATGGGGGAGGGAAGATGTTCTATCATCATCGTTGAAGATATTAATAACTACCTCGACAATTTAAGCAATCCGCCAATAAACAACAGAATCATTCTTGTGGATGTGTCGAAGATGTTTGTTAGGAAGACAAACGGTACAGAGTCGATCGAGAGTTTGTTGGCAAAGGACCTTCATTTGTTGTTTGATGTGTTCTGGTTAGAAGAGGTAGATGTAAGATCAGAAGTGCCTAGTTTAAAAATGAGTGAAATATATAGCGTAGTCAGTATAAGGAACTACTCTTGCTCTCTGTTGAAAAGAAACTCCCTAGGTGCGACTGCCAGTTGAAAAGCACAGGTTGTGTTAAGCGATATAGAGTCTATTCGAAAAGTGTAAAGGCGTTCATTGGTGCGCCTTTGTTGTATTAAATGTTTATCTCCAAGGTTCAACCTTTTTGTTAATCACTGTTGTTTAGTTTCTAGGGATAAATGTGGTTAAAGAGCTCAGCCAACCATGCGCTAGCTCAAACAATTGGATTAAAGTTAACCCGTGTTTAGCTTCAGTCGCACAAACAGTCTTATTGGTAGAAGCACAATCCGTTCCTTGTGTGACAACGCTTCCAACCAATACTGTAAAGTGTCAGCTTTAGAAATTGAGCCTTATCAAGCTGTTCGAGGCTAGGTGGGGAGAGTTTTAAGTGCGCTATTCAGGATGTATAGTTAATGAAAATTCATTAAGTTATCTAATGATTGAGCTATCGAATCTTTAAGTTGTCGCATGATGTGGGTGTTATGAAGGAAAACGGCTTTACGTTAATGGAATTAATCGTTGTGATCGTGATAATCGGTATTATTGCTGTAACAGCAGCGCCGAGGTTTCTTAATATCCAAGAGTCGGCGAGAGAAGCGGTACTTGAGGGTGTTGCGGGTGCAATGGAAGGAGTAATCACACAGGTAACGTCTAAAGCTATTATCGCTGGGCTTAACCCTGATGCATCAAACCCAGGAGATCAGAGCAACTATGTGATCGATTTTGGTATCGGCAGTGTTGAGGTTGACTGGGGCACACTTTGTCCGGAAAGCCGAGGGGAGTCGGGCGACAAATTGACGATGATCGATTTTATGACCTTATCAGATGATGACAGCTTAACTTCTGATTTTGGTAATCGACACACTGTGATCGGATATGAATACGACTTTACTCAAGCTGAATTAGATAGTACGAACATAACGGATGCGGATCTAGAGATGCGCCAAGGTTGCTTTGTTCTTTATGACTCTTTTGGCCGAACAAATGCCAGCCAATGTCCTGATGAAGGATGTGAGTGTACAGTCCGTATTGTTAACAACAACTGTTAAGCGAACGCATCATTAGATTTTAGAGACAGAATAAAAAAGCGCGTTATTACCTATTGGTAGTAACGCGCTTTTTTGTATTAGCTTAATGGTCTATCTTAGTTTGCTATTGCTGCATCCGCTGGTGGAAAGTCACGCTTCTTAATCACGTATCGTAAGCGGAGTAGCATCAGGGCGGCTGACACGCTCAAGCCCGTTAGAATGCCAATCCAAAAGCCTTCTTCGCCCATTGCAGGAACAATGTGGTCTGTTAAGCCCAATACCATGCCCAGTGGTAGTGCTAAGCCCCAGTATGAAGCGATAGCTAAGATCATCGGGATCTTAGTGTCTTTATAGCCACGTAATGCGCCGTTGGCAGATGTTTGCAATGCATCGCTGAATTGGTACATAGCTGTAAAGGTCAACAATACTGCTGCTGTCGCGCTTATTGTAGGGTCGGTAGTATAAAGCCTGATGATCCACTCAGGGAACAGCAGGAACATCGCTACTGAAAGCAATGAAATCAACGCTGCAACCAAGATACCGACTTTGCTGCGCTCAATCGCGCCAAGTTCGTCTTTCTCACCTAATGCATGTCCAACACGAATCGTAATGCCAAACGAGATGCTCATAGGAATCACGTAAGTTAGGCTCGAGATGTTAAGTGCAATTTGCGCCGCTGCTACGTTCTCTGCACCAATACGACCAATCATCAATGCGATAACCGCAAAGATACTGCCACACACTGCAATGTTCATCCCGATAGGTAAACCTAACCTTAAAAGATGAAGCATCTCTTTTGCTTTTGGCTTCGCGTCTGTAAAGCTGATGATAGTCTTGTAGTGGTGATGACCGTTAATGTAGGAATACAGCATGCCCGACATTAGCCAATACACTAAACTTGTTGCCCAGCCACAGCCTACAGCGCCCATTTCAGGGAAGCCAAACTTACCGTAAATAAGCACGTAGTTGACTGGAATGTTAATCAGCAAACCAATTACCGAAATGATCATCGGTACTTTGGTGTTGTTCATCCCTTCACAGAAGCCGTTTAACGTGTAGAACAGGGCAATACCCGGTACACCAAAGGCTAGGGCAAACGCATAGTCACTGCCAATTGGGATGATCTCAGCGGCAACCCCAATCCATTCTAAGATCGGTTTGGCACTTACGAGGTAAGCGATGAGCAGTACACTCGCTATTAATGCAAGCCATACCATCTGGAAGAATTCAACAGAGATACTCTGAAAGTCGCGAGCGCCACGGTGATAAGCAACGACTGGCGTTAACGCCATAATCACACCACGCAGTAGCAGCAATACAGGAATCCAAAGGCTAGTGCCAAGTGCAATTGCGGCGAGATCGGCAGGGCTTACTTGGCCAGCCATTGTCGTATCGACAAATCCCATCGCTTGGGTAGCTATTTGAGTCAAAATGATTGGAATCGAAAGATGCATAAGCGCACCCGATTCACGAGTAAAAGGACGAAGTTTCGTTAGCATGGAAGTTCACAACACCAATATAAATACACGAATGATGGCAGGATGGCCGGTGTGCATTTTAGGATGTGCCCCGTTGGGCGGGCGACAATATAAACACCTTACCGTATAGGGTCAAGCATTGGATTTATAGAGTTTCACTTGCTCCGAGGTACGGATAGGTTCTGAATGTCAAAACACAATACCAACTCACGTAAGTTATTGATCTAGTGTGAATCGTGCTAGACGGATAAATTCTATATTTGCCACACTAATCACTAAGGTTGCGATATAAGTGATTATTATGGAAAGACAAAGGCTAGTACAATTGATGGCATAAGAAACTAGATAGAAAAGCTCTGTTGCTAAATGCAGAGCTTTTTATTTAACAGGTGTTATACAAAAACAGGGATGCAAATGAAAATTATAGTTAAGAAAATCTCGAAAAGGTCTCTTTTCAAAATGCTCTTTATCGGCTTTAGTCTGAGCTTCTTTGTTTTCTTCTTAATATGTGGCGTCGCATCCATATTTGGTGCGGAAACGGTAAAGTGGGAAGAGACACCAGTAACGGGGCTGCCTGGTCTGCTACTAGCTTTGGCAATGTGGCCAATATTTAGTTTGTTTCTAACGCTGTTTATGTGGTGTTTTGCAGCGTTTGGTTTGTGGATTTTCTCATTAGTTAAACCCCTGAACCTGGTCTTTAAAGAGACTACTAGCTCCAACTAAGCACCTTTAAAAAACGGTTTAGAGTGGTTCGCAACGATCGGCACATATAGCTAGTTCTTTCAAATGTACAAAATAACTAAAGCAGCTAGTTGCCACACAGCAATGACTGAAAGTTATCTGCTCTATCTCCACTCTCGTTTTATCTTTTATGTGAATCATTTAGTTGTTACCCTCACATCCGTATGAATGATTAGGTTAACCGCTATGAAATTAAGACTGCTGAGTTTAGTGTTCGCGCTCGCCCTAAGTGGTTGTTCTTTGCTTGTGACTGAGAGCTACTTTGGTAACAGTTGGACTGGGCATCATATAGATAAGCTTGTAGAGCAGTGGGGAGAACCCTACCAAATGAAGTCTAAAGATGACGGTGTGATTGAGGCGGAATATAGGATCTTCAATGACAGTTGCACGTATACTTTTATTACGGATGAACAAGGTGTAATTGAATCCTATAAGTATCAAAGTACGTTTTTAGGAACATGTAAGCCAATAGGGTAAACACCTACCATACAACTATGGCGCCAATATCAACTTGGCGCTATCTATCCCTTACATACCATCACTTCTTAGTTTCAGACCCAGAGCTATCGAAGCTTCCTATTGCCACAACGCCAGAATAAACACAAAAATACCAATCCCAAGCGTGACTTTTAGAAGCAAGCCTAGAGGGGCCCCACCTTTTGGCGCTTTATTGCAACATCCCATAATTGTTTCCTCATACATCATTAGATCCATTTCACCTTAAACCTTTCCCTTACGGTAAGGTCAATGAGTTTATAAAACTTCACCAAATTAACCTTTCTTATCGTGTTGGATTCGTTAAGATAAATCCAAATTCTGTGATTAGAACTGAGAGGGTAATATGTTGATAGAAAATTGGTTAGAGATCGATGGTGACCGGCTTTATTGCTTGTCGACTGATATCAAAGAGTCTCAGGAAACGTTGGTGTTAATTCATGGGTTGGGTGAGTCGCATTTATGTTTTGCCGACGCATTGGATTGGCTCCCGAATTACAACTTAGTCATGTTCGACCTGTGTGGTTATGGCTATTCTCCTGCTTCAGACATGTCCCATTCAACAGAAACCCAAGCAAAGCGAATATTGAAAGCACTCGACCTATTGAGCATCAATGATTGCTTTCTACTTGGCCACTCTTGGGGAGGCGATACATCGACGTTGATTTGTGAATACGACACGAGAGGCATCGTGCGTGGTTTTATTAATGCTGAAGGCGGACTGCACGAAGAAAGCATTATCCTATCCCAGATTATTGCAGATACATATTCTGAACTAAGTACTGACGAATTTGCGAACTGGGTGAAAGGAGAAGGTTTTTCTAAACGTTTCCCCATGGCTTGGGGACACGGAGCAGGTGTTCAGTATCTTTCGTCAGTTAGAAGATGTGAGCCAGAGGTTCTTGGTCAAACCGCGAGTGAAATCTACGGACAACATGCGACTCAAGATGTCCGTGGTGTGGTTGGCTGGGGACAAATCTTCGAAAACTTATCCATACCTAAAGTATATTTTTGGGGTACTGACAGCCTAGAGGGTTGTGAACGTGCGAAAGTATTTATTAATACGTTAGACAATGTTTCATTTGAAGGTGCAAACCACTGGGTGCAAAACGATCCAGCCAAGTTCTATACGGAAGTAGATAAGTTTGTTGCTGGCGTTAAAAATAGCACCAAAACCTAGATATTCAACAACGACAATAGAAAGTCAATATGTGTTGGTTAGCTGGCGATATCTTCGCCTCTCAGGTTGAAATGATTGAATCTCCAAAAAAAAGGCGAACCATTTGGTTCGCCTTTTGTTATGTTTCGCTGCTTCGCGCCGCTACGAATTAATCTTCGTAGTTATCGATGCTTGGGCAAGAACAGATTAGGTTACGGTCGCCGTATACGTTGTCTACACGGTTAACAGTAGGCCAGTACTTCGAGTTCTTGGTTGCTTTCGATGGGAAACAACCAAGTTCACGAGAGTAAGGGCGATCCCATTCTGCGCCAGCTAGGTCAACTTGTGTGTGCGGAGCGTTCACTAGAGGGTTGTTGTCTAGTGGCCATTCACCGTTTTTCACTGCTGCCATTTCGTGGCGGATTGCGATCATCGCTTCACAGAAGCGGTCTAGCTCTTCTAAATCTTCTGATTCAGTTGGCTCTACCATTAGCGTGCCAGCGACTGGGAAAGACATAGTTGGCGCGTGGAAACCGAAGTCCATTAGACGCTTAGCAATATCTTCTTCGCTGATGCCTGTGTCTTCTTTAAGCGGACGAATATCGATAATACATTCGTGCGCTACGCGGCCGTTAGTGCCACGGTAAAGAACAGGGTAGTGAGGACGTAGTTTTTCCATTACGTAGTTCGCGTTCAGAATCGCAACTTTAGTCGCGTCTGTGAGGCCAGGTTCACCCATCATCGCGATGTAAGCCCAAGAGATAGGTAGGATTGAAGCACTACCCAAATCTGCTGCTGATACTGCGTAATCGCTGCCTTGTACACCATTTTCGATGTGACCTGGTAGGAAAGGTGCTAGGTGCGATTTAACACCGATAGGACCCATACCCGGGCCGCCACCACCGTGTGGGATACAGAATGTTTTGTGTAGGTTCAAGTGGGATACGTCTGAACCGATGAAGCCAGGTGAAGTTAGGCCTACTTGAGCGTTCATGTTCGCGCCGTCTAGGTAAACCTGACCGCCCGCTGCGTGTACTTGTTCACACACTTCTTTCACTTGCTCTTCGTATACGCCGTGCGTAGAAGGGTAAGTGATCATGATGCTTGATAGGTTGTCTTTGTGCTTCTCGATTTTCGCTGCTAGGTCTGTCATGTCGATGTTGCCATCTTCATCACACTTAACAACCACTACCTTCATTGAAACCATTGATGCTGTTGCAGGGTTAGTACCGTGCGCAGAGCTTGGAATCAGACAAACGTTACGGTGAGCTTCACCGCGGCTTGCATGGTAACGTTGAATCGCGATTAGACCTGCGTACTCGCCAGATGCACCAGAGTTAGGCTGTAGTGAGAAATCGTCGTAACCGGTGATTTCGCATAGCTTCTCTTTAAGATCTTTCGCTAGTGCTGTGTAGCCAGCCGCTTGCTCTAGAGGTGCGAATGGGTGAATTGAACCAAACTCAGGCCATGTTACTGGGATCATCTCAGCAGCAGCGTTCAGCTTCATCGTACAGCTGCCTAGTGGGATCATGCCGTGCGTTAATGAGAAGTCTTTGTTCTCAAGCTGTTTTAGGTAACGCATCATTTGCGTTTCGCTGTGGTGCGTGTTGAATACTGGGTGAGTTAGGAACTCAGATTCACGACGGCAGTTTTCTGGAATTGCTGCAAACTCGTTTGATGCAATGTCAGAAGAAAGTGCTTGAACGTCTTCTTTCACGTCGAAGATAGCGAATAGAGCATTCACATCATCTACAGTAGTTGTTTCGTCTAAGCTGATACCGATCTTACCAGGAAGTAGACGTAGGTTGATGTCTGCTGCTTGCGCTTTCGCGTACAGTGTATCTGTCTTCTCTTCTGAGTTGATTGTGATGGTATCGAAGAAGCTGTTGTTCGTTAGCTCGTAACCTGCTTTAGTCAGACCAGCCGCTAGGATAGCTGTCATGTGGTGTGTACGACGAGCAATAGTACGTAGGCCTTCTGCACCGTGGTAAACCGCGTAGAAAGACGCCATGTTTGCTAGAAGTGCTTGAGCTGTACAGATGTTCGATGTCGCTTTTTCGCGGCGGATGTGTTGCTCACGAGTTTGCATCGCCATACGTAGCGCCTGGTTACCGTGCGTATCGATCGAAACACCGATTACACGACCTGGCATTGTACGCTTATGCTTTTCACGAGTCCCCATGAATGCAGCGTGTGGACCGCCGTAACCCATAGGAACACCGAAACGTTGTGCGCTGCCGATAACTACGTCTGCGCCCATTTCGCCCGCAGGCTTAAGTAGAGCAGAAGCAAGTAGGTCAGTAGCCACTGTAACTAGTGTTTTGTTAGCTTGAGCTTTCGCAATGATGTCTGTTAGATCACGAACTTCGCCTGTTGTGCCAGGGTATTGAACTAAAGCACCAAATACGTCTTGCTCTGGAAGTGTTTCAAGAGCGCCAACCATTACTTCAAAACCGATGTACTCAGCACGAGTTTTAACAACTTCTAGTGTTTGAGGGTGAACATCGTCAGCAACGAAGAATACTTTGCTCTTGCTTTTACCAGCACGCTTACACAGTGTCATTGCTTCGCCAGCCGCTGTCGCTTCGTCAAGAAGAGACGCGTTCGCGATTTCCATACCTGTAAGGTCCATTACCATTTGTTGGTAGTTAAGCAGAGACTCAAGTCGACCTTGAGAAATCTCTGGTTGGTATGGTGTGTAAGCTGTGTACCAGCCTGGGTTCTCTAAAACGTTACGTAGAATAACGTTTGGAGTGAATGTGTTGTAGTAGCCTTGGCCAATGAAAGTACGTTTCACTTGGTTTAGGTTAGCGATCTCTTTAAGAGAGGTCAGCATGTCCATTTCGCTCAGTGGCGCAGCAAGTGTCATTGGTTTTTCAAGACGGATTTGTGCAGGAACCGTTTCGTCGATCAGTGCGTCTAGGCTAGTCGCGTTGATCGCTTCAAGCATTTTTTGCTGGTCTGCTTTATTTGGGCCGTTATGACGAGCAACAAACTCGTTTTGTGTACCCAAGTCTTTCAGTAATTGGCTTTGAAGTAATTCAGTCATGATATCGTTCTACTTTCTCTCTGGAGCCGTGAGCTAGCCCCTAAAATTAAGCTGCTCACAAGAGCAGCTTTATCGTAATGAGGTTACCTATTAGTCTTCTTCGATAGAGCTTAGGTATTCTTCCGCATCTTTAAGGTTGTCTAGTTCAGACGCATCAGACATCTTCACTTTAACAATCCAACCACCTTCATAAGGTTCTTCGTTGATTAGCTCTGGGCTATCTTCTAGTTCTTCGTTGATTTCTACGATTTCACCAGAGATTGGCGCGTAAATATCAGAAGCAGCTTTAACTGACTCAACTAGAGAGAAGCTTTCGCCAGCTTCAATTTCGTCTTCAGTTTCAGGCAGGTCAACAAACACAACGTCACCTAGCATCTCTTGAGCGTGCTCAGAAATACCGATAGTTACAGTACCGTCACCGTTGTCTTTTACCCACTCGTGGCTGTCTGCAAACTTAAGTGTATTGTCCATTGCTTATTCTCCAAAAATTTATGAGGTTTTAATTTAAATCTTAAAAACGGATTAACGGTAAAGAGGGAAGCGTTTGCAAAGCTCTTTAACTTGCTTGCGAACACGTTGCTCAACTTCAGCGTTGCCTTCAGGGCTTTCAACTAAGCCATCAAGAACATCACCGATCCATTCACCGATAAGTTTGAATTCTTCAGTGCCAAAACCACGACTGGTTCCAGCTGGCGTACCTAAACGAATACCCGAAGTAATCATAGGCTTCTCTGAGTCGAATGGTATGCCATTTTTGTTACATGTGATCCCAGCACGCTCTAATGCTTCTTCAGTTACGTTACCTTTCAAGCCCTTAGGACGAAGGTCAACCAGCATTAGGTGCGTGTCAGTTCCGCCAGTCACAATGTCACAACCGCGAGTTTGCAACACTTCAGCAAGAACTTTTGCGTTATCGATCACTGAATTAATATAAGTATTAAATTCTGGGCCAAGTGCTTCGCCAAATGCGACAGCTTTAGCCGCAATTACGTGCATTAGTGGGCCGCCTTGTAGGCCTGGGAATACTGCAGAATTGATCTTTTTATTGATGTCTTCGTGGTTGGTCAGAATCATACCGCCGCGTGGGCCACGAAGTGTTTTGTGTGTCGTTGTCGTTACAACGTGTGCGTGTGGCAGTGGGCTAGGGTGGGCACCTGTCGCGATAAGACCCGCGATGTGTGCCATATCTACCATTAGGATAGCGCCAACTTCGTCAGCGATTTCGCGGAATTTAGCAAAATCGATAACGCGTGGGATAGCACTACCACCTGCAATAATCATCTTAGGTTGGCATTCGATAGCAAGAGCGCGTACCGCTTCGTAATCGATTTCAAGAGTGTCGCGGTCTACGCCGTATTGAACTGCGTTGAACCATTTGCCTGAAAGCGCAGGGCGTGCACCGTGCGTAAGGTGACCACCAGCGTCAAGAGACATACCTAGGATAGTGTCGCCAGGTTGAAGTAGGGCAAGTTTAACTGCGCCGTTCGCTTGAGCACCTGAGTGAGGTTGTACGTTCGCGTATTCACACTTGAATAGCTGTTTAGCACGTTCAATCGCAATAGCTTCTACTGTATCTACGTGCTCACAACCACCGTAGTAACGACGACCTGGGTAGCCTTCTGCGTATTTGTTGGTAAGGCAAGTGCCTTGAGCTTGCATTACTGCTTTAGAAACGATGTTCTCAGAAGCAATAAGTTCGATTTGTTCGTTTTGACGAGTGTTCTCTGCTTGGATTCCAGCAAATACTGCGTCGTCAGTCGCAGATAGGTTCGTAGAGAAAAAACTGTCTAAGCTATGGTTTTGATAAGCGTTCATTGTCGAGACCTTTCATTAAGCTAATGGTGATTGTTTTTATAGTCCATTAGGTCTTACGTTGATTTCTGCATCGGTATCGTTTGCGTTATATAGGTGTATAAATAGTGCGTTGCTTCTTATTTATACGACCATAGCGTCAAAGCGATCGTTGTAGGGTCAATGCAGCACGAATTGGTTCCCAAAAATTTCGGGTAAAAAACAGCTCTTACAAATGTTAAATCTATCACTTGCTGCAAGCTGAAGTAGCATCTCTTCATCTAACAAGTCGATAACATAGCTCCGATAAAATCAATTTTCAACAAAAATTTCCAATAGGAAACAGTTTTTCTCGTTTTGCTACAGGGAGCACGCTTTATTTCCCTGTGTGCTCTTTAATCAACAAAGCGCTTCATGCACAATGAAATCAATAGACAGGAAGTAAGAAATAAATGAGGGACCTATGTCAGAAGACATTTATGATGAGTACCCATCTTTAACGTTGGCGAAAGAGACGTTAGATCAGAATATCGAACCACTTAGGCTCGGCCAGCGTATTAAAGATATCCGCAGCAAGCTGGGCATTACGTTAGAAGAGGCGAGCCAACGCACTGGTTTGGCGCGCTCTACGCTGAGTAAAATCGAGAACGAACAAATCTCACCGACGTTCCAAGCGATGCAGAAATTGGCTATGGGTTTGCAAATCGATATGCCGCAACTCTTTGAGCCACCAAGAAAAAAAGTTGCCACAGGACGTCGTGACTTAACTAAAGCAGGCCAGGGCAAACCTCACCCAACTCCGACTTACGAGCATGAACTGCTGGCGACAGAACTTTCGAATAAGAAGATGATGCCGTTCAAGAGCCGAGTGAGAGCACGCACCTTTGAAGAGTATAACGATTGGGTTCGCCACGATGGTGAAGAGTTCTTGATGGTGATCTCTGGTGATGTGATGTTCTACTCAGAATTCTATGAGCCGGTACCCATGAGCGAAGGTGATAGCATGTATTACGACGCCAACATGGGCCATATGTTGATTTCTACTAGTACAGAAGATGCACTGATTTTGTGGGTGACTGCAAAATAAGTTAACAAAGTTAGAATTTCTTATAGTGAATGCAAACGTTTGCTTTTGTTTCTAACGTTTGCCAAAAGACGCGATATTGGTGTGAAAAGCATCAATATCGCGTTTTTGTATGCGATTGAAAATTGTTTTTAAATTGTTAAATGTCACATTTTGAGCTGTTTTAATCTTGTTAAGGGTGTAAAACTGACTCAGGCTTGTTTACTATAGTGAACACGGTTTACTCATGTTGATTGAAGTTTACTGAAGTGAATTCTTAGAAAGTGAGTCGTATAGCTTTTATACAGAAGCCTCTTTTTATATCGCTAGTAATAAAAGCCTATATAGAAGACATCACTTTTTACTATCTACTGTTTCTAACGTTAACCCATATCGTTAGAGGCGACTCTAAATAGAGATATAAGCGGCAGATTCGATTTGGAAAGCCTGCAACGCTTCATGGAGAATAAAATGACTCAAGAACACGCTAATCAAGACCTACTAAAAACACCTCTGCATGCGCTTCACGTTGAAGTCGGTGCAAAAATGGTTCCTTTTGCTGGCTACGACATGCCAGTTCAGTATCCACTAGGTGTAAAGAAAGAGCACTTACACACTCGTGACGCTGCTGGTCTTTTTGATGTTTCTCACATGGGGCAACTGCGTCTACACGGTGAAAATGCAGCCGCTGTTTTAGAATCTCTGGTTCCAGTAGATATTATCGACCTGCCTTCTGGTAAGCAGCGCTACGCGTTCTTTACTAATGAACAGGGCGGCATCATGGATGATCTTATGGTTGCTAACCTTGGCGATCACCTATTTGTTGTTGTGAACGCGGCGTGTAAAACACAAGATATCGACCACCTAACGGCTCACCTTCCTGCAGATGTAGAAATGGAAGTGATTGATGACCGCGCTCTATTAGCACTTCAAGGCCCGAAAGCGTCTGAAGTTCTTGCTCGTTTCCAACCAAGCGTTGCAGACATGCGGTTCATGGATGTTCAAAAAGTAGATATCGACGGCGTAGAGTGCATCGTGAGCCGCAGTGGTTACACAGGTGAAGATGGCTATGAAATCTCAGTACCGAACGATCACGCTGAAGCACTAGCGCGTAAACTAACGGCAGAAGCTGAAGTAGAGTGGATTGGCCTTGGCGCACGTGATTCACTTCGTCTTGAGTGTGGCCTATGCCTATATGGTCATGACTTAGACACAACAACGACTCCAGTAGAAGCTAGCCTTCTATGGGGTATTCAAAAAGTGCGTCGTACTGACGGTGAGCGTGCTGGCGGTTTCCCAGGTGCTGATATCATCCTTGAACAAATCGCAACTAAAGACGTTCAACGCAAGCGTGTTGGTCTAGTGGGTCAAACTAAAGCGCCTGTACGTGAAGGTGCTGAACTGTTCGATGCGGAAGGAAACAAAGTAGGTGTGGTAACGAGTGGCACTGCTGGTCCTAACGCGGGTAAACCTGTTTCAATGGCATACGTGCGCACTGATCTAGCGGCTATCGGGACAGAAGTATTTGCTGAAGTTCGTGGTAAGAAGTTACCAATGACAGTAGAAAAAATGCCATTCGTACCTCAACGTTACTACCGTGGCTAATCTCTTTTAAGAGAAAACACAAAGTATAACGAAAGCCTATTGTTAGCTTCTCTTTTTAGGGATGTTTAACGGTAGGCTTTTTTGTTTTTTGAAACGTATACAAGGCAGAATAGAACAATTGAAGTCAGGTTGTTAAATTCGTCTATAAATTGAGAGATGTGGCAATATCGTTACAAATACTTACTATAATGATGGTCAGTACGTGTTATGGTGTCTATTCATCAATTTTGTAAATAAGTAGTAGGGGTTACAAGGAGTTATCTATGAATGTGAATCATACAATGAGTCCAGTTCGTAAAGCCGTTTTAGGGCTTTTAGCGCCAATGATTTACACATCAAGTGTTATGGCGACAGAAAACTCGGTCGAAGTTTCTCCTGACGCGACTGTGACACCTTATATTGTTAATGGCAGCGATGCATCAGTTAGCGATTTCCCTTCAATGGCCAGCTTGTTCATCGATCGTATTGATTACGATGGTGTGTACTCGACAGGTGCTTATTGTGGCGCAACCATTTTAAATCCGACTCATATTCTGACTGCTGCGCACTGTATTTATGGAAATGAAGAAGGGCAGTTGTTTACTACGGTTGTTCCTCAGCTTGAAGATACGTCTCAATTCCCTAATGGTAATATTCAAAAAGCACGTGTAACCGAAGTGTACTATCGCAGCGATTATTCAAATGCGTTGAGTGATTTATTGCGTAACGATGTTGCCGTTCTAAAGCTAGAAAGTGCACTTAATATCGATTCAGTTAATGACGTAGTAAAACGTCCCTCTGATGATAGCTACCGTATTGGCGTAAATGACTTTGTCGCAGTTGGGCATGGTGATACTCGTTCTGGTTTTGATGCTACGACGATTTTACAAAGAGCACCGCTTAACTATGTAGATAATACCACGTGCGCGTCGGCTTTTTCCGATGGCTCTGCTTTAACGGATAATCAGATTTGTTTTAGAGGGGATTACAGCGTGTTCACTGGTTTGTACGGTGGTACGTGCCAAGGTGACTCTGGCGGTCCAGTTTATTGGTTAGACGGAGCAGATTATCGACAAGTCGGTATTACCAGCTTTGGCCCTGAAACTTGTGGTGGTAGTTCTACCGTCACATCGGTATTCACAGAAATCTATGACTACAAAGATTGGATTGATAGTGTCGTAGCCGGTAATGAAACACCTAAGTTTGTCTCGACCGATGCTAAGCGCACTGCTTATGTGAATGCGCGCACTCCATCGAGTTCTGGTAGCAGTGGCGGTAGTGTTTCATTTGGTTTGCTAGGTATGCTGATGTTGATCGCTGGTGTTAGAAGAGCAGTTAAACGCTAGAAGCTGATTACTTTGAATAAGTCGACGTTTCATCGAATGATGACGTCGACTTTTTTGATTCTGTATTATTGAGTTTTTGATAGTGTTTATATAGCTATGTTGACGTCCGTGGTTACGTGAACACTACATTGGTCTTCCTACTGTACCTTTCGATTATTTCATCCATTTCTTTAATCGCTTTATTGATACTGAGAATACCGTCTTTCGCCACGCTTTTCTCATTAAGGTTTAACGCAGAAAAGGCCAGTTTGAGCTCTTTATCATCAAGCATCTCTGCGTGTAACAACACTTCTTTGTAGGTCAGAAGCCTGTGCTGAACTGCAATAATATCAGCACGGGTAGTGTTTGAATTCAAAGTCTGCTTAATGCAAGGAAACGCTAATTTGTAATAATTCGCAATTTCCAACTCGACGTCTTTCTTGTTCGCAATTTGCAATTTCTAATATTTCCTATCCTTGGTTAAACCAAGTTTATTCGCCTAAATACATATCACTGACCTTTGCGTTGAGGTTTATGAAACGTAAGGTTTTTTAAGGCTCGAATAATATGCCTTTGATGGCTTATGTAAACATGGGCAAGTCAATATGGTCTGCTTCTTGCTGAAATTAGGTCATAACTGTCTAGTGGAGAGAGCCCTATGTCACAAGAGCCGATAATCATGGCACTGATTGAACGCAGGAAGCGAGCGAATTTATCACAAGAAAAGCTCGCAGCTAGTGCAGGTATGAGTTTGAAAACGTATCAGCGAATCGAACGCGGTGAAGCAGATATTAAGATGTCTCAATATCGTTCAATAACAAGAACGCTAAAAGTGACAGATTTGGATGTTGTTCTGGATATAGTAGGCGCTTCTCATGCGACGGCTGAAGATGTCGCCGCGGTCAGTCGTTTACTCACTAGTGAAGAGCGGCTGCTGTTAATTAAGCTGATTTTATCGATCAAAAAACCGAAATAGAGAGGGGACAGTGGGCGTAAACCGAGTAGAGCAGTTGTTTCATTGGTGATGGGTGCACCAAGGGGAAATGAAGTAGCTAGCTCACTCTTCCTCTAAGTTGTTTGGTGTTGCTTCTCTGTTTTTTGTTCTCTAGACGCTTTCTTTGCGAGCTACGTGTAGGCTTAGTGGCTCTTCTTACTTTCTGAACTTTTGTCGCTTCTAAAATCAGTTCTTTCAGGCGTATTAACGCGTCCTCTCGGTTTTGTTCCTGCGTTCTATATTGTTGAGCTTTAATGATGACCACACCGTCTTTAGTAATTCGGCTATCTTTGAAGGCTAACAACTTTTCTTTGTAGAAATCGGGTAGAGTGGAGTGGTTGATATCGAAGCGAAGGTGTATTGCACTCGATACTTTATTGACGTTTTGGCCTCCAGCACCTTGAGCTCTGATCGCAGTTAACTGGATCTCCCAGTCTTGAATGGATACAGAGTTAGATATTTGTAACATAAACTTCCATTTTGAACGGTAATATAGCGTCATGATACTGAATATTGGTTATGGTATCAGTAACTTTCTTAAAGAGTGGTAGTAGCAATGAAAATAGATTTAACGGCATATGAGGGATTAATCTTTGATATGGACGGTACGTTGATCGACACAATGCCAGCGCATGTACAGGCATGGCAGCAGACAGCTGATGAGTTCGGCTTTCATTTTGAAGCATCTTGGTTGCATAGTTTGGGCGGTATGCCGAGCTACAAAATAGCTGGTGAGGTAAACAGTAAATACGGTTTGTCTCTCGATCCGCAGGCTGTGTCAACGTTCAAAATGGCTTCATTTGCGGCGATTGAAGAAAAGGGAGATGTCATCCCATGTACGCACTCTTTGTTGCTTGAACACTTAGGTAGCAAAAAGATTGCAGTTGGTACTGGAAGCCAGCGCAAGAGTGCGGAGCAGCTTCTAGAAAAGACGAACATTCTTAGCAAGCTCGATATTCTTGTTACCGCTACAGACGTCAAAAATCATAAGCCAAACCCTGATACGTTTTTGGATGCTTGCTTTGGTATGGGATTAGAACCAAAGCAATGTGTGGTATTTGAAGATACGGACCTTGGTAAACAAGCTGCTCACGCTGCTCAGATGGATTGCATTCTCGTGGTTGAAGGGAATAAGTTAGAGTTTCACCCTGCGCCAAACTGATAGCTATTGAACCAAGAAGGTTGCCTAGCTGACGCTTTGGAGCTAGGCGATTTCACTCATCTCTGTGTCTAAGAACAAACATACGCTATCACGGCCCGCGGCTTTCGCTTCATATAGCGCCAAGTCGGCACATTTATAGTTGAGAGCCGGATCGCTCGTTAGGTTGGTGATACCGGCACTGACGGTAACAATACTGTCTAGCTCAAGGCTAACCGCAATTCGCAGTCTATTAAGTACGTAGTCAGCTTCTTTTGTTGTGGTGTGAGGCAGAATAACCCCAAACTCTTCACCGCCAATACGCGCAACGAAGTCAGTTTCACGACACTCACGTTGCAATACTTGAGCAACGGTCTGAATCACTCGATCGCCATAGTCATGACCAAATCTATCGTTGATTCGTTTGAAGTGATCGATATCCAAAATCGCTAAGCAAGAGTGCTCGCGGGTAGGGTAACGATTAATACGAGAACATTCGTCACGCAGCTCAAGATCAAACTTACGTCGATTCCAACACCCCGCTAAGGCATCTTTTTCACTCAAGTTTCTAAGTTTGTTCTCAAGCTCTTTGTGTTTGCTGATATCAACAAACGATGCGACATAAAACTGAATCACACCTTTAGCGTCTTTGATGGTTTGGATGCGAAGTATTTCAGTGATTAACGACCCGTCTTTACGGCGGTTGACCACTTCACCTTCCCACATTCCTTTCTCTTTGATTACGCCCCACATTTTAATGTAGAACTCTTCATTGTATCGACCGGACGCGAACATCGATGGTTGACGACCTTTAACATCCTCTAAGTCATAGCCGCTTACGCGTGTAAATTCTTGGTTTACCTTGATAATGCGGTTATTACGGTCGGTGATTACTAAGGCAGACATACCGTTCATCGCGGCTTTTGCTAACTGGCTTTCAATACTGTTTTTCTTGTGGTTTCTGTTCCAGAGCACAAACCCTGCCGAGATCATTGAGATTAAAATCGTTAAGGTAACGATCTGTACAACGATGGCGTGGTTTTCGCGTTGATATTGGCTATTAAACTGTTGATTTTCGACGTGAAGAACCATGTAGATAGGGCCTTCAAACTGTTTGATCTTCGGGCTGATATCGGCGTGAAAATACCAGTTTTTACCATCAAAATAGCTAGAAGAGGTGTTGTCTTGTATCGCTGCCCAAAGTTTTGGGTACTGTTTGGCGTAGGTTTGTTCTGAACGCGCTTCAATTACATGGCCGAACGACTCAGAAGGGTCTGGACCCATAATGATGTGGCCCGTCTTGTTAAGGATGATTGGGACGGCAGAAGAATCACCAACCTGATAATGAAGGCGCTTATAAATCTCAAGCATATTTAGATTAGCAATGAAGTAACCAATGATGTGGTTGTTATCAGCTACTGGTGACATGATGCGAAGCGCCGGTACTAAAGGTCGAACAATTTCGCCATTTTCAACCTCTAGATCAATCCCTTTACTACTGACGTCGCCAACCTTTAATTGTTTCAGCACCTCAAAATAGCTACGGGACGATTTGTCTTGAAGTTCGTTCGTGGGTACGACCTTGGCTTGACCATTCTTGTAATTAATTCTGAAGACTTCATTCCCGTCTAAATCAAGGTAGCGTAATTGAGAATAGTACTTCTGACCGCGAGCCAACATAACCCAAAGATCTTGCAGTGCTTCAGTATGAACGGTCGATGGTTCGTTGATTGCACGTAGAAGTGTTTTTGATTCAGCTATAGAAGGGACTGAACTGGAGATCTGTTCAACGATGACCGCTAGTTCATGAAAGCTGTATTCGATTTGGTTTTGGCTAGACTGCTTGATGTTTAACGAGTGCTGGGCTTCTACTCTGTCAAATTCAGAGTTGATATAGAGGGCAGGGACTAATCCTAGGGCAAATACGGTACACAGAAATTGGCCGACTAGTTTTTTTATACTTGTATTCATCACTGTCCTCAAAGAATCAGCGCAATACTATATATTTTATAGGGTTTTTAATGTGATCTTGACCCAGAACTTAAGATAAGTTTTGCATATTATCGTGGTTTTACTGCAACTTTGTGCAATTAAGCTTGATTATCGAGCAACCCATCAACAACAAAACGGTTGCTCGATATAGACTTTCGTTCCGAAAAAAAGAAGCGTTTAAATCTCGATTTTTCGTTATTTATCTGGATAAAGGTGTCTAACTAAGGCCAACAATATTTCCATTGCTATCAATGTCTAACGACATGAATGCTGGTTTATCTGGTAATCCAGGCATCGTCATTACATTGCCACATAGAGCGTAAATAAATCCGGCACCCGCACACAGTTTTAGCTCCCTGACAGGAACGTCAAATTGGCTTGGTGCACCTTTGACTTGTGCTTCTGTTGAAATAGAAAGTGGTGTTTTTGCTAAGCATACAGATAACTTGTTAAAGCCGTGCTGTTTAAACTCCGCTAGTTGCTGTTTCGCTTGAGGGGATAGGGTAATGCTCGCCGCACCATAACCGATTTCCGCAACCGCCATCAGTTTCTCTTCTAAGCTTTGCTCTGCTCGATACAGTGGTTTAAATTCACTGTCACTCTGGCATGCTTTGACTACGGCATGAGCGAGTTGAGTGACACCGTCACCGCCTTTGCCAAACGCTTCACTGACTTCTACTGTTACCTTGCTATCAAATTCTGTGATCATCTGTTTCAACGTAGCGAGTTCTTGCTCTGAATCCTGTGGGAATCGGTTAATGGCAACAACAGTAGGCACGCCATATTGCTTAACGTTGTTGATGTGCCATTTCAGGTTTTCGAAACCAGCAATTAGCGCATCTTGGTCATCACTGAAGATTGAATCTGGTAGTGGATTACCAGGTCTCAAGTCATATAAACCTGAGTTCGCCTTTAACCCACGCAATGTCGCAACAACTACCGCACAGTCGGGCTTCTTATTGGAAGCTTTCGCTTTGATATTGCATGCTTTTTCGAAGCCCATATCAGAACCAAAACCGCCTTCAGTCACCACAAAGTCACTCAGTTTTAGCGCAATCTTATCGGCAATAATTGAAGAGTTGCCATGGGCGATGTTTGCGAATGGACCGGCGTGGATTAGGGTTGGAACGCCTTCGAGCGTTTGCATCAATGTCGGCTCAATGGAGTCTTTCATCGTCACGGTCATTGCACCAGCCACACCAAAGTCGTCTGCGGTTAGAGGTAGACCTTGATTATTGTAGGCAAGAACAACCCGACCAATACGTTGACGTAAGTCTTGAAGGTCATCGGCCAGTGCTAAAATAGCCATAAGTTCTGAGGCCGCTGAGATATCAAATCCGTCTTCGCGTTCATAACCGTTGATCGTTTTATCAGATTCGTTTTTACCCACAGTGATCATACGTAATGCGCGGTCATTATGATCGAGTACACGTCTCCAAACAATTCTGCTGGAATCGATATCCAAGGCTTTCAAGCCAGAGCGCGCCTCAAAAGCTTCTAAGCCTTCACGTTGTTCGTGATAGAAACGTGCATCGATCGCTGCAGAGGCAAGGTTATGAGCGGCCGTTACGGCATGAATGTCGCCAGTCAGGTGAAGGTTTAATTCGTCCATAGGCGCAACTTGAGAGTAACCACCGCCAGCAGCACCACCTTTAACACCGAATACTGGGCCCATTGAAGGCTGGCGAATACACGCCATTGCTGATTGGTTAATCTTGGCAAGCCCTTGCGCTAACCCGATGGTCGTTACTGTCTTACCTTCACCGAGTGGCGTGGGCGTAATCGCAGTCACAACAACCAGTTTTCCGTCAGGTTTCTCTGATAAGCGTTCAAGTGATTTGAGAGACACCTTCGATTTATATTGCCCTAATGGCTGGTGTTCATTGTTTTGTAGGCCAGCGTGCTTGGCAACCTCACTGATGTTTTTAAGGGGAGTAGAGCGACAAATATCGATATCAGACTGCATATTTGATCCTTATATCAGAACCGAAAGGTGGTACGTAAACGTTTGCGTGGCGATGGTACTGTATAAATTTGCTAAGTAAAGGCAAACCACAGGAATTATGTGCTGGAAGATAACAGATTTGAAGAGTCATTGCGCGAGATCAAATCTTCAATGAGCAAAATATTCGATTTGATTTTGCATTAAGTGCACACATTTACGCTGAATACAAAAAGGGCTGCATATCGCAGCCCTTTAAGATAGGAAAGGTAACTCACGTAGTAAGTAACGTGGATTAACGATCCCAGTATGTTTCTTCTAAGCTATCTTCGCGTTCCGGTAATGCGCGAGAAAGGCGAGGAGAGTGCTGTGTCAATACCTCGTAACTTACGCGGTTTGCGTACTTACAAATTTGAGACAGTGAAGAGTACGTTAGACACGCGTGCTCGTGTTTCTCTGAGTTTGGTACGTTAACGAAGTGGTAGCTGTTTGCTGCCATGTCGTGTAACAGAGCTGAAAGTGCGCCATCACCAGCACCGTTAGTGTTCTTAATTTCTAATGGGCCACCAAGGTATGGGCCAATGTGAGAGTACACTTTTACTGGGTTTTCACAGTCTTGTTTACGCATTGCACGGCTGAATTCGTACTTGTTGAACTCAGGGATATTACCTGGCAATAGTGGAAGCGTAGTTTCGCGTTTGGCTAGCTCGTCTGTGTAACCTGCCATGTAAAGGCCGATTGGACCAGCAGTACACAGTACTAGGTCAACCCACTCTAGAGCTTTGTTCGCTGCAAGAAGTGGATCTTTTTCGCCTGTTAACGCTTCACCTTCGTCTTCATTCATCGCAACGATAGTCACGTTCTCTTTCAGGTATTCTTGCCACCATTCCGCATTACCTTCGATCACGTACTTTGTACCAAGCGTAAGAACAACTGGCACGTTATGCGCTTTTGCATACTCAATCGCTTTTTGTACCGCTTTTGGCATTGGATCTTCAGGATTACCACGCATTAGGTATGAAGACACAACAAGCGCTGATGCTTTCTCGAAGACTTTCTCAGGAATGCTTTCAGGAAGAAGCTGGTTCATGTGTCCTTCGTTGATAGCAAACGTACGCTCGCCATCTTCGGTGATTAGCGTGTAACAACGACCAATCGGACCATCAACAGTTTGTAGGTGGTTTAGGTTCATACGAGAAGAAGTGCGGCATAGGTAACGGTAACCAAATGAGCCAACTTCAATTTTCTTAGACATTACGCCAAGCAGCACAGATTTGCTGTCTGCAAGTACGGAATAGTTGTGCAGTGTGTTGCCGATAGTATCGCCTGGGTATTGATGCGTGATCAAACCGCGCTCTACAAGCTCTTCATACAGCGCATCGGCTTTACTTTCTTCCAATACAAGTGAGTGACCTTTACTCAGCTCATATTTATCTAGGAACGCGCTGTCAACACGGGCTTCGATATCAACAATCGTTTGACCGACACCAACGATCGTTGCGCGGTGCAGTTTAGGTGTTTGTTGAATTTGGTTGACCAACGGATCACGTGCGTGAGTTGGAAAGTAATGCTTAGATTTACGCTGTCCAGGAAACTTCATATGAAAAATACAGTGAAAAAATTTTGCCGCATGATATCACATTTTGTTTCTGTTTCTTTCATTTTTATTACATTTTGAATCACCTGCACAATGTCTGTACAGGTGATTCGTATTGATTATTCTGTTGGTACTAGTGTCGCAGGATCAACATAAGCCTCTGTGCCCCATAGAGGAACGGTAGACAAGCTATGTTTGAAGCTGCCTTCAGTCTCTTTCGTTGTGTAAGACAAGTAGAGTAGAGATTGATTCTCAGCGTCGTAGATACGGCGAACTTTCATGGTCTTGAAGAAGATACTTTTCGACTGTTTGAACACCACTTCACCTGATTTACTCTTATCAATTTGCGCTATCATTTCAGGCGTGATTTCACCCGTTTGGCGGCAAGAAATAGAGCTGTCACTTGGATCAGAAAGGCTGAGGTTTGCCTCGATGGAAGCGATGTGACAAGTCACTCCTGGAATTTTGTCATCGTCTAATGATGACATCTTAATGTCCTTCATTGTGAAGAAACCTAAAGATACGTCGCCAACCTCGTTGTCCGAACAGCCTGCTAACATTGTCATGATACCGGCTGCTATTAAGGCTTTTTTCATAAGAAGTCCTTTTTATTTGTATAGTTCTGTTTACTATAAGGAAAATTGAAAGCTTGAATACGAGTGTAGAGCTTTTCGCTAAGTTCTTAAAGGATGTTGTTAGATAATGAAAAATATGAAGCATTTAAAGTACTTGTTGGCTTTGGTGATGCTCTGTATGCTCTCTGCATGTAGCTCGGCGCCTCAGCCGACCGTATGTCTTCCAAATAACTGCGATATTTGGGGATACTAACTGTAGGTACTAAAAGAATGAATAACGAAATACCTGAAATAGCATTAAAGAAAAATCAATGGTTATTTAGCCAACTCGACATTGCATACCCCGCAAAAGAGAGCCTTCTAGGTTTAGATATCTATAAAAAACAACTTTCCCAAAAAACTTACCAACTCCTTCCGCAAGCTCAAACTCCCTCACACATCGATGAATTGCACAAAGTGGATTTTCACAAACTCACGGTACTTTTCTCGCTCAACCAAGCTAGTGCGTACCAAGATGAAGCCGAAAGGGCCAATATCTTGGAGTTCCTGAGCCAAATCATGTTGTCAGATGAGCATGACTTATATGTCGGCACTAAAAACGGTGACGTAGTGGCGAGTGCGATTGTGACCGTCAGTGAAGATGAAGTGTTAATATCGGATATTGTTAACCAAGACGATCAAAATATTGTCGGGTTTGCTAAACAGTTACATGATTTTTGGGCACAAGATCAAGGTTCTTTCGATAAAGTATGGTTCGAGAACTAAAGATCCTTTGAGAAAGCGTTAATCTGAGTACAATATACCGTCTTTTAAAAAGGGTTCGGTATGTACAAGCTATTGATCTCAATCGCTGTATTGTGTGTTAGCGCTTTTTCTCCTGTGATTTATGCTAATGACTGGGATGTTAAACAAATCCTAGTTCTTCACTCCTACGAACCTTCCTACCAATGGGCCGCGGATTTCCAAAAGGGCATCGATAGTGCGTTCAAGCAATCTCAAAGAGAAGTTAAGCTCTCTATTGAGCACCTAGATACCAAGCGTATCCACAGCCAACAATACTATGACTCTCTAGTCGAATACTTCGAAGCCAAATATTCAGGTTATGAGTTTGAGGGGGTTATTGTGACAGACGATAACGCTGCCAACTTCCTTGAATCATTGAGTTCTATTATTGACCGTTCGACGCCAGTAGTGGCAGTCGGTATCAATGATCTCAGCACCGACATGTATGCGGTGAGTGATAAAGCGACCGTGCTTTATGAGAATGAGCATATTGATATTAATATCGAGCTTATCTCTCAACTACGCCCTAATATCAAGAACTTATACTTTGTAAATGATTACAGTGTCACGTCTCAGTTGATCCGTAAAGAAGTTCATAAAGTCATGGCGGGCTTCCCACAAATCAATTTAGTTGAAATCAATAATCAAACACTGGAGCAGGCCAGCCAATACCTGAAAAACATTTCTCCTGACGATGCCGTGCTAATCAGCCACTACAATACAGAGCTAACCCAAGGTGTTTACCACTCTTATACGGAAATTGCTGAGAAGCTATCTAAGGCGAGTGCAGCGCCGGTATTCGCTCTTTGGCAGTTTTATATTTTAGGGGACGTTCTAGGGGGCTATGTGAACCACTCACAAAGCATGGGGGAACAGGCCGTCGATGCTCTTGACAAATATGTACCACTGGGTTTTAAAAGCTCTTTGGTACCAGGTGATAACGTACGTTTCGTTTTCAACTACGACGCGATTCGGAAATACGGTTTAAGCGAAAGCGCGTTGCCTGAAGAGTCCGTGATTATCAACGAGCCTTCCTCTTTTCTGCGTAAGAACTTTCAACTGCTTCTGGGTTTGACCATGGTTATTGCGGGTCTTAGTTTGATTATCGTGATGCAATTCATCACTTTACGCCAAAAGAAAGAGCTAGCGAAAAAGAACAAACGCATTCTGTCTCTGCAAAAGCAAACTTTGAATGTCCAAAAAGAGATGATTCATGTACTAGGTGAGGCCATTGAGACACGTTCAGGCGAGACAGGCAATCATGTTAAACGAGTGGCTAAGTTGTCAGCATTGTTGGCCAAGCACAGCGGTTTGAGCCACCGCGAAGTCGAGATGATAGAGATCATCAGCCCAATGCACGATGTCGGTAAGATCTCGGTTCCAGAGTCTATTCTCGACAAACCGGGTAAGCTAACCGAGCAAGAGTGGGAGGTAATGAAGCTTCATACCACTGCAGGTTATAATTTATTGAAGAGCGGTGCAGGTGATATTACCAACCTAGCGGCGATTATTGCCAATGAACATCACGAGCGTTGGGATGGTGCTGGATACCCGAATGGCAAAGTGGGTGACGAAATACACCTGTTTGCTCGTATCACCGCCGTAGCCGATGTATTTGATGCATTGCTGAGCGCGCGTTGTTACAAAGAGCCATGGTCTTTAGATATGGTTGTAGACTTATTTGAGCGAGAATGCGGCTATCAGTTTGATCCTAACCTGACTCAGTTACTTCTGAAGCATTTACCAGAGTTTGTCGCGATACGAGATACCTATCCTGACACCGCAGCTTTTGAATATACCTTCAAGATAGAAGATAAATCCAAAGTCGAAGAAGAGTCGCCAGTCAGTTAATACTTCGTACAACGATTTTTGTATTCTAAGATTTATATTTTCTCCTATTAACTTCAGTTATTTGTAAAGCTTTCAGGCATTGATACTGTGAGCCTGGTGACAATTTGATGAAAACTGTTGCTTATGGCGACTCAGAAGGTGATCTGCTGCATATTTTGCGAAGAGAAATAAGCATGCATCCGTAAACTGTTACCTCAGTCATCCCTCACTTTGAAAGAACCCTATAGGATAAAACTTGGATTGAATCTGAGTGAGAGAACTATGCGGTTAGAACAGACTAAATGTGTGATATTTGATTGCGATGGCACGCTTATCGACAGTGAAAAGCTGTGCTGCCAAGCCTTAGTCAATGTCTTCAGCGAATTTGGGGCCAACTTAAATCTCAACGACTGCTACGCTCACTTTCAAGGCGGGAAGCTAGCAGAAATTTTAATGGACACGCAGGCTCGTCTTGGTCTATCCATCTCTATTGATACACTCGAACCTTTATATCGCACTGAATTAGAAGCCTTGTTCCAACGTCACTTGAAACCGATGGATGGCGCTATCGAACTGATTGAATTCCTCAAACATCAAGACATCGAATTTTGTATTGCTTCTAATGCACCGAAATCTAGAGTTGAATCTTCTCTCGCAATGACAGGTATGCTTGATGACTTTAAAGGGAAAGTGTTTTCGGCGTTTGATGCAAACAGCTGGAAACCAGAGCCAGACTTGATCATGTATACCGCAATGAATATGGGTTTTTTACCTAATGAGTGTATTTATGTTGACGATACCTTGAAAGGTATTGAAGCAGGTGTAAGAGCGGGTATTCAGTCGTTCAGATTAAGACCGAATGTAGATGAGACATTAAGTGATGATCCAAAAGCCGAGACAGCAGAGCTGGCGGCTCAGGATATCTATAGTTTGGAAGAAATTTCCGTTTGGATTAATGGCAAGCACTGCTCAAGTGGTGATAAACCGAGCTCTGCAGCTTTGGTGAGTTAGCGCCCAATTGAAGGCTGAGTACTTTACTAAATTGTTTTGTGTGAAATCCGCAGGATGCGCAAGTAAACTTCTCTCCACTTTCCGAGAGTAGATATTCGTCATGTTGGCATAAAGGGCATGTCACGTCTTCGATGTTTGGTGCTTCTGTTTTATTCATTATGTGTCACCTGCAGCAAGAGGGTAAGCGAAAAAAGACCCGTATAGCTAGATTACTCCTAAGCTCGTTTATTAGACAGTTTTGCTCCCTTATATTCTCTCCTTTGCGACTTGCTTCATGGTAATGATAATCTCATCGTTAGTACCCATGGTAAATGTAATGACATTGGCGGATTTTATTAAAAAAGGACTCATAGCGAGTCCTTTTTAGTTTGCTTTCAATTTTTTCTAGTTCAGAAGCTGGCGATTATTATTTTCCAGCGCCATGACGCTCATCTTCGTTAGTTTAAGTGCGATATCTCGCTAAAGTCTGAGATAGGGTAATCGATGCGTCCGTTAGCTTTGATACACCGTTCGATGAGTTTTGAGCGACTTCTTTTATTACATCGGATTGACTGCGAATGTCATTGAGCTCTGCTGCGATGGTATTCGCTACGTTACTTTGCTCATCAGCAGATGTGGCGATTTGAATACTCATGTCCATTAGCGCTTGTGCGGAATCAGCAATTGAGTTTACGTCGTCACCGATGTTTGAAATTAGCTGGCTACTGGTCTGCGCTTGATCGACGGTTTGCTCGGTAATCTTTGCAATGTTTTGGCTTTCTTGTTGCAAACGCTCAATCATAGCTTGGATCTCTACCGTTGCGGATTGAGTTCGGCTAGCCAGCGTTCGTACTTCATCAGCAACCACCGCGAAACCACGTCCTTGTTCGCCCGCACGAGCTGCTTCAATGGCCGCGTTCAATGCGAGTAGGTTTGTTTGCTCTGAGATAGCATTGATCGTGGTTATCACTTCGTTTATTTGACTGGTATTCACATTCAAGCTGGTCACAGAAGAAGAGGTTTGCTCGATCAAAGAAGAGAGGGTAGTTATTTCTGAAATTGCTTGTTGTACCTTCGCGTGGCTGTCGTTAATTTGTTGTGCGTCTTGCTCCGTCTGCTCGGTCGAACGTGCTGAAATGTTAGATACTTCGTTTGCAGAAGCTGTCATCTGGTCCATTGCTGTTGCAACAGAGTCTAGCGAAGCGTTTTGACTCATAATTTGTGTCTCGCTGCGCTTCATCTCAGTTTCAAAAGAAGAAGAGGTTTCGCTAAGCGTTGCGGCGCTTTGGTTAACGTTGTTTACCAGTTCGGTCAGAGTATCCATTGATCGGTCAAGTGCGCAGCCAATCGTTCCAAACTCATCACGTCCTGGGTGGAAGCCGAGTCGAGAGGTTAAATCGCCATCTCCAATCTTTTGAGTTGTTGTATAAAGTACCCAAAGTGCGCCACCTAAGAAAGTGGCAACCCAGTAGCAGAAAAGACCGAAAGGGACACACCATAAAAAGCTGAGTAATAAAGTGTACAGTGCTTGCTGTTTTTGGTCTTGAGTATCGTAATTAGGAAGGGTCAGTGAATAGTATTTACCGTCGGTACCGATTGCCGTTGCCGTAACAACGCCTTTATCTGAAATCGTTGTAGCGTGAGGGTTTGATTGTTGGGTCACGCCACTTACGCTAGTTGGGATATCTGAGGCTGATAAAATGCCTTGTAATTGGTATTCGGCTTGTTGTTTTGCACTAGTGTCAATTTGCTCCATTTTATTGACATAGTTGAGGCCAGTTAAGCTTGCTACTGCAGCGAAAAAGATTAAGAAAATAACCCAAAACTTATCGTTGATAGACATTTTGATAAACAGCTTGTCTATCGTTCGAAATTGTACTTCTTTCATAAAAACTCCACGGTAAATCCTTTACCGTGGACTCTAAATAACCGACCTCAATAAAAATGTGATGTAAGCCGAGTAATTGTGAAAACTAATGATATCGATATGTCATTAATGAGATCTCGATCAATTATATCATTCACGTAACCCGTTATTAGCCCAGTGAAGGTAATAACCCTACTGATATAAGGATTTGAATCGCAATAATAAATACACCAATACTCCCTGCTAAAAACAACGCCTTGCTTCCACCTAGCACTTGGTAGGCTGCAGCGGTGTCTTGAGTGTTGATCGTGAAATCTGTGTAACGTACTTTATAGACCATCACGGTAGGCAACAGAATCGCTAGCACTGAGAGTGCAATTGCTGCATAGCCTAACGCCATGATAAAGCCTTGCGGGTAGAACAGTGCAAAGCCAAGTGGAGGCAAGAAAGTGATAATCGCAGTCTTAACACGTTTTGCACTACCTAGCTTATTGCTTAATGAGTCGCCCATAAATTCAAATAGACCCAAGCTCACACCGATAAATGAAGTGAGAAGAGCGAGGTCGGCAAATACGCCTACGATGACGCTAAGGTTTGATTGGTGCACCGTTTGCGACAACGAAACCAATAGGGCACCTAGACTAGTGTCAGAAAGTAATTGTTCTTGGCTTACAACGCCTAAAGTAACGCCTTGCCAGAAAATGTAGATAACTAAAGGCAAAGCAGAGCCGATGATCATTACTTTACGTAGCGAGCGTACATCGCCATCTAGGTATCTTACGATAGAAGGGATACTGCCGTGGAAGCCGAAAGACGTGAACACGACAGGAATAGCTGCAACGATCAGGCCTTGCTGTAAAGGCATGCTCAATAGGTATTGAGAAGTGATGTTTGGTGCTAGGAAGCTAAGTACCAGAACCATAGCGATCAGTTTCAAACCAAATAAAACGCGGTTTACTTTATCAACACTGTGTGTGCCAATGGTTACAACGCCCGCTACTAGCAGTGTGAAGAGTAAAGTTGTGACTTGGCCGTTCAGTTCAATACCCGCTATATCTGAAATACGCTGATTAAACTGTGCACCACCGCCCGCGATGTAAGCTGCGCATAGAGCATAAAACAGGAACATAACCGCGAAGCTCGCAATCCATTTCCCCTTAGTACCTAAAATCGTGTGAGCCAGTGTGTGTAGGGTCGCGTCGGACTCCACGAATTGGTGAAGCTCAACCATTAATAATGCTGTAAACGCCATTAATGCCCACAAACCAAGCATCAAGAAAAGTGAAGTTGAAAAGCCAATGCCTGCAGAAGCAAGAGGAAGAGCGAGCATGCCAGCACCAATCGTTGTGCCTGCAATGATCAAAGTACTACCGAAAACCTTTGATTTATTCATTGTATATAATTCTTTACGTTAGAGTGTGTTTTCATTGTAATTCTTCTAGCTTAAGCGTATAAACCCAAAGAATATCTCGATTTTTAAGCATTCTGATTGAGTTTAATTCCAAATGCAATATCTAATGTAATTAAAAATATCCACTGTAAATTTATGTTTACGTTTGTTTTGGAGCTAGGCACTTAAAAGGGCGAAGCAAACGTTTGACCATGATCTGCTTCAAAATTTATAGAGTAATTTGTTGTACTTGGTGTAAGGTGGCAGTACATATGTCGTTCGCGTATACCCCTTTAGCGTAGATAAGCGCTGATGATCGCGAGTAGCTTCAAGCTATAAATATGGAATGGGTAGAGTAGAGTGCGTTCATCAAAGTGACATAATATAAGTCCAAGATGGTGCACTAGTTAATTGGACAATACGTCCACATCAAGGAATAGAGGGGGCACAATGAGTGACCAATCTTATAATGACGAAAGTCTTGAACTGTTAGATGCTATGGAAATTGGCATTGATTTATCTGACTACGAACAGACAGTTAAACAGTTAGCAGAAGAGCTTTTTACATCTTCTAACTAACGTTTCATTTCAATTCTTATACTGAGCAAATCTGATTCGCTCACTCGTCATACCAAAAGCTATCCTCATTAAAGTTCGCGAAGATAAACAAGTACGTTTACCATGTTACTTAGTTCTCGACACTTTAATGAGGTTCAATGAACTTTCTCGCACACCTTCATATCGCAAAACACTGTAAGAGCAACCTAGCAGGAAACTTGTTAGGTGATTTTGTGAAAGGCGACCCAAATAAATATTATTCAGACTCACTTTCTGATGGCATTCGACTTCATCGCTTTGTAGACAGCTATACTGACCGGCATGATGTGTCTCGCTCTGCAAAATCTCTCTTTTCAGCTCAAACGAAGCGCTTTGCGCCTATTGCACTCGATGTATTTTGGGACCACTGCTTAGCTAATCATTGGGGGCAGTTTTCTAAGCAATCACTAGAGCGCTTTTGTTTAGAGAGTCATCAACAAATATTTGAATATCAAGAACCACATTGGCCAGAGAATTTCGTGATAGTTCATCAGAAAATGGCGGATCAACGATGGCTAGAGAGCTATCAAGAGATGTCATCCATAGAAATGGTGTTACAACGAATGGCGTTGAGAAGGCCAAAGCTCGGTCTGCTTAAAGCGTGCTATGCTGACTTAGAAAGTCACTATGATACGTTGCAGTGTCACTTTAATGAGCTTTATCCCATGGTTTTGAAGGAAGCAAACGAGTTTAATGCACTCCAATTACAGAAAAATCAAAAGGAAAGGTAAACAGCGTAATGCAGGTTTGCTACAATCCGCGCCTATTTAATCTTTGAGCATCATACTATGTCTGAATCTACGAAATCTTTTAACCAACTAGGATTGTCTGAGCATCTACTTGCTACGCTATCAGAGCTTAATTTTACGGCTCCAACCAGTGTTCAAGAACAAGCGATTCCTTTGGTTTTAGAAGGCAAAGATGTACTGGCTGGTGCTCAAACGGGTACGGGTAAAACGGCGGCTTTTGGCTTGCCAATTATTCAAAGATTACTTGCTACTAAAGATAACGTTATTCCAAACCCTAAATTAGTTCGTGCTCTGGTTTTAGTGCCAACGCGTGAGCTTGCACAACAGGTATTTGATAACGTAACTAGCTACGCAAAGGGCACAGACCTTAAAGTGGTAGTGGCTTATGGTGGAGTGAGCATGAAGGTCCAAACCGATAACCTACGTGCAGGTGCCGATATCTTAGTTGCGACTCCGGGTCGTTTGATTGACCACATGTTCACTAAGAACATCATGTTGAGCCAAACAGAAGTATTGGTATTAGATGAAGCTGACCGCATGCTAGACATGGGTTTCATGCCAGATATCAAACGTATTCTTTCGCGTATGAATGAAGTGCGACAAACTCTGTTTTTCTCGGCAACGTTCGACAACAAAATCAAAGCCATTGCGCACCGCATGATGCAGTCACCAAGTGAAATTCAAGTGACACCAACCAATAGCACTGCTGAGACGGTTAAACAGATGGTTTACCCAGTCGATAAGAAGCGCAAAAGCGAATTACTAGCGTACTTAATTGGTTCAAATAACTGGCAACAGGTATTGGTGTTTACTAAGACGAAGCAGGGCACAGATGCTTTGGTTAAAGAGCTCAAATTGGATGGGATTAAAGCGGCATCAATCAATGGTGATAAAAGCCAAGGTGCTCGCCAAAAAGCCCTTGATGATTTCAAATCAGGTAAAGTAAGAGCACTTATCGCAACCGATGTTGCTGCCCGTGGCATCGATATTCAGCAGCTTGAACAAGTGGTGAACTACGATATGCCTTACAAAGCGGAAGACTATGTGCACCGTATTGGTCGTACAGGCCGCGCGGGGAATAGTGGCCTTGCAATTTCTCTTATGAGCCACGATGAAGCGTACTTGCTGGGCGCAATTGAGCGACTACTCGATACACGTCTACCTCAAGAGTGGCTAAAGGGCTTTGAACCTAGCCCCGAGCAAGATGTGTCACCTGAGCGAGGTGGTCGTAGTAAAAGCCGTTCAGCAGAAAAGCGTAAAATGAAAGCAAAGCTCAAGATTCACCAAAATCGCGGTAAGGCTCGCCGATAACCGGGCTTTCTAAACCTTTTCAATAAAAACGCGCCGTTACATGAATGATGTAACGGCGCATTTTTTTTATCGTTCAAATTATTTTTTGCCTGGAATTGATGTCAGTCGTGGTTGTGTTCTGGGTTACATTTCCACTCGCACGGCACTTCATAAATTAATTCTTCTAGAGTGATCGGGTTAAGTACCCATTCTTCTCCAATAGCAAATTGATTAACCATTTGTTTATTGAACATCTGCCAGTGCTTCATTAGCGCTTCTTCTGCCGTTGCTTCCATATCACCTTCGTTCCAAGTGCTCTCCATGAAGGGAGTAAGGCAGACTGCACCATTAGCAAACATGATCATTTGCCACTTAATTTCGAAGATATTAATGGTTCTGTCTGGGTTTTCTTTGTTGTACTGGTCAGCAAGCATGTTGATCTCGTATTCGAGGTCACCCACGTTATCGATAAAATAATCAACCAAGTTGTCTTCTTGACGTACTGAATCAGACAGAAGTTGCATTGGCATGCGTGAATGGATCATGTTGGTAAACAGACGCATAGAAAACAAATAGATAGCGATATTCGGTGCGACGTCTTTCGGTAGTTCTTGCATGATTTTACTGATGTAAGACTGGAAATATACGTGCAAACAATCACTTATTGCATGCCATATCTTCTCTTTACTACCGAAATGGTGGCGAATAAGGCTATGAGACACACCCGCTTTCTCACTGATATTACGTAATGAAACGCGCTCGTAACCAGAGTCACAGAACATCTCTACTGCCACAGTCATTATTTGAAATCGAGTTTCTTCAGCGTCTTTTGCGCTTCTTCTACCTTGTTTCTTTTCAGTCATCTTCATTTCACACATTTATCCAATTACGACATTCTACACTGTTTTTACTGAAATAAAAAATACTGCACAGGTGGAAAGTAAAGCTTGTGAATCTGCAATTTTCCAATATACTGCACACCTGTGTAGTAAATTGTAATAATTAAATGGAGACGCAACATGCAATCCAAGGTATCTATTCACGCCAAAACAAGTAAGCAGGTAGGTGCAGTGATCGCCGCGCTGTTACTCGCAGGCTCTCTGGCCGGATGTAACAAGGTTCAGTCAGAAGAAAATGTACAGGTTATTAAGCCCGTAAAGTTATTTGAGATCCCCCAACAGACGGATGTTGATCTTGATAGCTTTATCGCAAAGGTCGACGCGACAGATCGTGCTGCGTTGTCATTCCAAGTTGGTGGCGATATAGAAGTTTTCGATGTTCGTATGGGACAAGAAGTTAAGAAAGGCCAAGTTTTAGCCGTGTTAGATGCAACGGATTACCGAATTGCGGTTGATGCTGCACAAGCGAAATTTGACCTTGCGAACAGTCAATACAAGCAGGCTTCGGAGTTGTACTCGAAAAAGCTTGTGAGTACCGATTATTACGACCAAGCCCTTAACACTTTTACTGCCGCTGAAGTTGAGTTGGACCAAGCAAAAACAAACCTTGGCTACACGACATTAGTTGCTCCTTTCGATGGCGTGGTATCGATGGTATTTGGTAAGCAATATCAGCTAATTGCGGAGAAACAGCCAGTTCTAAACATTTTGAACACCGGCGAAATGGATGTGACGTTCTCTATTCCAGTTTCAAAACTCGAAGACCGTTCGATTCAAGATCTAACAAGCTCAAACATGTGGGTTGTGATGGATAGCCACCGCGGCATTCGTATCCCAACTCGCTTTAAAGAGATATCAACTCAGCCCGACGAAGATACCAACAGCTACCAAGCGGTTGTGTCCATCGAAAAGCCTCAAGATATCAACCTGCTTTCAGGAATGACAGCGCAAGTGGAAGTACAGAAAAACCGATCGGACTACGGCATCGGTATTGTTGATTCAGCTTGGTTAAGCAAAGACACGGACCATGGTGAGTTGTGGCGCTACAACCCGGAGTCGCAATTGATTTCTAAAGTGCAAGTTACCCTCGATGAACAGGGCAAGGTTATTGATGGCTTGTCTTCGGGCGATTTAATCGTAGAAGCCGGTGTCGATGTTTTATCTGAAGGACAACAAGTAAAAGCATGGCTACGTGAGGGTGGTATTTAATGAACGTTTCTAAATTATCAGTGGTTGTTGCATCAGCGTTGTTACTTCAGGCCTGTAATAATGAAATCCAACATCGTGAACAACCGCCTTTGTTGGTGTCAACTTTTGAAGTCGGCGCACCATTGACCGATCAGTATAGAAGCTTTAATGGTCAGGTTATGCCTGCAGAACTCACACCATTGTCATTTAAGCTGGCTGGTGAAATTCAACAAGTAACCGTAGAGGCGGGGGACGTAGTAGAAAAAGGGCAGCTGCTCGCAACGTTAGATAACGCTACTTACGTTCAAGACCTTACTGACGCAAAGTCGCAGTTCGAGCTAGCCAGTAAACAACTCGCACGTGGTACCGAGATGTTTGGTAGCAAAATGTTGTCGCAATCTGAACACGATCAATTAACGGCTAACTACAAGCTTGCGTCGGCAAATTTAGCAGCAGCGGAGCGTAAGCTCAGTTACACCAAATTGCTCGCGCCATTTTCGGGTACGGTTTCCACGGTAGACAAGCAACGCTTTGAAAACGCGACTCCAGGAGAAACGCTACTTAGCTTGTATCAGAACGATAAAGTTTACGTGCGTATTCAAGTATCGGATTCGATCTTAGCGTCGATTAGCCCAGACATGCGTTCCAGCAGCTACCGTCCACAAGCAACCTTCGGTGGACACTCTGGCCAATACCCTCTGACTTACCTAGAACACACAAGCGAACTGCACCCGCAATCTCGCACTTATGAGTTTTGGATGCAGATGCAACAACCTGAAAATGAAATTCTGCCGGGTACGAGCGTGACCGTGAATGTCGATATGGCAAAGGCTGGCTTGAGCGATGTTCAGGGCTACCAATTACCTATGACGACGCTAGAAGCGGGCTCCGAAGCGAATCAATTTTACGTTTGGAAAATGGAAGACGGCCAAGCGTTCAAGAGCGAAGTTGAAGTCGAAAAGGTTAGCGGCCACGGCGCACTCATTGCTCATGGTATCGAACAAGGTGACGTACTCGTAAATTCAAATCTAAGAAAACTCCGTGACGGAATCAAATTGTCAGGAAAAGCAGAATGAACATCGCAGAATATTCAATAAAGAACAAAGTAATTAGCTGGCTGTTTCTAGTCATTTTAGCCATTGGCGGTGTCACTTCTTTTGGTAATCTATCCCGTTTAGAAGACCCAGCTTTTACCATTAAAGATGCCATGATTATTTCAACTTACCCTGGCGCTACGTCAATGGAAGTTGAAGAGGAACTGACGTATCCACTTGAGAAAGAGATACGACAGTTGCCTTATATCGATAAGATCACATCGACCTCATCTAATGGTATGTCTCAAATTATGGTCAGCATGAAGATGGACTACGGTCCCGACGAGCTGCCCCAGATCTGGGATGAAATGCGCCGAAAGATAAACGATCTACAGCCAACTCTGCCAAGTGGTGTCAATTCCGTTCAGATTATCGATGATTTTGGTGACGTATTCGGTGTGATGATCATGCTGACCGGTGATGGCTATGACTACGTTGAGCTAAAACAGTACGCCGATTACCTAACGCGTGAAATCGAACTGGTCGACGGTGTCGGTAAAGTAAGTATTGCCGGTGACCAACAAGAACAACTGTTTGTCGAGATGTCACTGGAACGTTTAGCCGCATTGAACCTAGATATGTCGACGGTTACGTCACTGTTAGCACAACAAAACAGTGTGGTATCGGCAGGTGAGGTGATGCTGAATGGTCAAAGCCTAACAATCAAGCCAAACGGCACATTGAGCACGGTTGAAGAACTAGAAAACCTGATCATTCATGGTCGCGATACAGGTAATCTGATTCGATTGAAAGACGTTGCCGAAGTGACACGCGGTATTCAAGAAAAACCTGGCAATGTATTGACGTATAACGGAAAGCCTGCAATTAATTTAGGTATAGCGTTTTCTTCAGGCGTAAACGTGGTTGAGATTGGTAAAGCACTCGATGCTGAACTTGATCGCCTAGAAAGCATTAAACCAGCGGGTGTAGAACTGAACTACTTCTACAACCAAGCGCAAGAAGTCGATAAATCAGTGGCTGACTTCTTAATCAGCCTAGTTGAAGCGGTAGCGATCGTTATCATTGTACTGTTGTTTGCGATGGGATTACGCAGTGGTTTGATCATCGGTTTAGTTCTTCTGTTGACGGTATTCGGTACTTTCATCTTGATGGACTACAACAACGTGGAATTGCACCGTATCTCACTGGGTGCACTGATAATTGCGTTGGGTATGCTGGTGGACAATGCGATTGTTGTCGTTGAAGGTATTCTGGTTGGCTTGAAGAAAGGTAAGACTAAACTTCAAGCAGCGAAAGACATCGTGACACAAACACAATGGCCATTATTGGGCGCGACCATTATCGCTATTACAGCCTTCGCACCGATTGGTTTGTCGAAAGACGCGACAGGCGAGTTCATGGGCTCACTGTTTTGGGTGTTATGTTTCTCATTATTCTTAAGTTGGGTTACGGCACTCACGTTGACTCCGTTCCTTGCAGAAATGATGCTGAAAGAAGAAGACAAGGTCGATGAGAACGAAGATCCATACAAAGGTATTCTGTTTGTTGTATTCGGCGCGTCTCTCAAATTCGCACTGCGCTTCCGATGGTTAACCGTGGTGAGCATGGTTGCTCTGCTGGCTGCATCAATTGTTGGTTTCGGTATGGTGAAGCAACAGTTCTTCCCACCATCAAACACGCCAATGTTTTACGTCGACATGTGGATGCCAGAAGGTACCGATGTTCGTGAAACCATCAAGCAAACAGAAAAAGTTGAAAGCTACATTCGCAAACAAGACAACGTAGAGTTTGTTACGACAACGGTTGGACAGGGCATGCAACGTTTCGCTCTGACATACCAACCAGAGAAAACCTACGAAGCGTACGCTCAGTTACAAGTAAGAACGACTGACCGTGACACTATGTTTCAGGCGTTAGAGGCACTCGATAGAGACTTAACGAATGAATTCGAACAACCGACGTTCCAATTCAAGTTAATTGAGTTTGGTCCATCACCAGCATCTAAAATCGAAGCGCGTATCATCGGTGCCGATCCACAAGTACTGCGTAACATTGCGGTTGAAGTCGAAGACATCTTACTTGCTGATCCAGGCTCTCGAAATGTACGTCACGACTGGCGTGAACGCACAAAAGAACTTGTACCGCTGTTCAACGAATCTAAGGCTCGTCGCCTAGGCATTTCAAAAACTGACTTGTCTGAGACGTTACAGATGGCGTTTGGTGGTTACAACATCGGCCTACTGCGTGATGGTACTCATATGTTACCTATCGTGGCGCGTTTACCGGAAGAAGAGCGTTTTGATTTCGAATCGCTAAACAATGTGAAGATTTGGAGCCCATCGCTACAAACTTACATCCCAGTTGAGCAAGTGATCGATGGCGTAGAGCTTCAATGGTCTGAGCCACTGATTCAACGTCGCGACAGAAAACGTACGCTAACGGTATTGGCTGACCACGATGTTCTTGGTGATGAAACGCCAGCGAGTCTGTTTGCTCGTGTGAAACCAAAGGTTGAAGCATTAGATTTACCAGAAGGCTACAGCATTAGCTGGGGTGGTGAGTACGAAAGCTCTAAAGATGCGCAAGAATCTCTGTTTGGCTCACTGCCAATGGGTTACTTGCTGATGTTTATCATCACTATGCTTCTGTTTAACTCGGTTCGTAAGCCGCTTGTGATTTGGTTTACGGTTCCACTCTCTATCATTGGCGTTTCAATTGGTCTGTTAGGTACCAATATGCCATTCAGCTTCACGGCGTTCCTAGGCTTGTTGAGTCTAAGCGGCATGATTTTGAAGAACGGCATCGTATTGCTTGACCAGATCAACAGTGAGCTATCAACAGGTAAAGACCCATACTTAGCGGTTGTCGACAGTGCGATTAGTCGTGTACGACCGGTATCTATGGCAGCACTAACGACTATCTTGGGGATGATTCCTTTGGTATTCGATGCATTTTTCGGCTCGATGGCGATTACCATCATGGCAGGCTTAGGCTTTGCTACAGTACTAACGCTAATAGTAGTACCAGTGATGTTCGCTATTCTATATAGAATCAAACCGTCCACTGCGGGTTATTAGGGATTGATATAAAACAGATTCTTTTAAGCCAGCCCAGTCATTTTTGACTGGGCTTTTTTTATACACGTAATTTGGCACAACACTGATTTAAGTAAACATCTTTATGCAGAGAAAACGATGTGACGACCGATCCACAGACAAAGCATTTCGTTAACAAAGAAGTATGTTAAGTGACAGGTATAAAAAAGCCGCTAATCAGTGGTCAGCGGCTTTAAGAAGAGTAGGGGCGGTTTTAGATTGCTAAACGGATATCCAACTCAATCGGCTTAGGCATCGCTAGGTGGTAGCCTTGGTACATGTCGAAACCCAAGCTTTGCATTGCCGCGAGTTGATGCTCTGTTTCAATACCTTCGATGACAGTCTTAGCGCCGATTTGCTTCGCGAGCTCTAGAACTAATTCCATTTCTCGTGTGTCACCTTGCTCAAAATCTAACATCACTGAGCGATCGATCTTAATGATATGAGGGTTGATGTGGCGTACGCGTTGTTCTGTTGATGCTTGCGTTCCGAAATCATCGACCGCGATCTGAAAACCATTATCCGCAAGAGAGAGGGCTGCATCTTTCAAGCGCTCTTCACTTTCGGCATTCAGCTCTACCAACTCCATCACGATCTGCTCACATGAAAGGTTCAACTCATGAAGACGTTTTGCCAGAAGGCTGTCACTGACCTTTTCTGCAGCAAACAGCTCACCAACGTTTGGAAGAACGTTCAAAAACAGGTGCAAATGACGGATAGTTGACTGTGCGAAGTTACGAATGTGGATAGCGCGACTGAGTCTCTCTACATTGATCTTATCTGTGCATGAGGTGTCATCGGAATGGAAGAAGTGATCAGGACGAACAGTATTCCCTTTGCTATTCGAAATACGCACCAAAGCCTCTACACCTATCTGAGTCATTGAGTTGTCAAATATAGGTTGATAGACACTTCGCAGTGTTAGGTCTTGATATTTCGCAATAAACTGCATATCGGCATCCACAGATATACAGCTAATAAATTCACTTCTGTCTGATAAAATCATAGTCGCTAATAAAGGTGTTTATTCAATGACGAAAATATACGTCATGGCTGTCACAATATTGACAGGTGTTAGTAAATTGTCAATTAATAAAAACTCATTTGCAGGGTCAATATTTAAATAAATATAATTAACGAAAAATCAGCATGATAAATGATATTAACCATCAATTTAACTTATCATTCACTAGGTTTGATAGTTGCTGTGAATTTAATGGCTGAGTAACGCCTTACATATCAATCCCAACCAATATAAAGCTAGATCAGCGATACACCAGCGAAAAGTAGGGTTAAAGGCTTAGATTATGGGTGAATGTCAAAGTTAGAAAATAAAGATACTTAACTGGTTACATAGAAGTGATATCTATCTCTCAAAATCGATAGCATCAGAAGAACCGTTATTAATAAATCGATTAGAACGTTCGAATAATTAATGAACAATGACTGGATATCTTTTATAAAATATTGGGATGAAGGTCTAACAATTTTCTTTCAATATTGAATGAAAAAGTTGACCCGTATTATCCCTACCATTGAAGTACGGCATAAAGTTGCAGGTATTTACGAACCAATTGTTGATTCCCTGACCGTTTTAGTGGGTGGCCAAACTTAATAAAGCACGGACTGATTCTAAAGTTGTTATTTAAATCAGCAGCGAATTGAGAATCACTCTCTCTTAACGTGATACCTTGTTGGCTGTATTCGGTTATCTCATCCGGGAGTTCTCCCATCCACCAGTGCAACAACTCACCACTGTTTTTACTTCGGCTTATCCAATGGTCAGAAACAATGATCAAAACGTCATTGGGTTGAATGGCGAATCCGTACTCTTGCTGCCAGTTATGAATGTCTAACATCAACTTTTTACGACACGTTTTTCCCGCGCTCACCATATGATGACTAATCATCCAAACCGTGCCGATTTCAGAAGAGATGCGGAAGTGGCGGGGCGTTTCTCGAGAGGAGAGCATTTCAAGTGGGCTAATGTTACTCGCATGATTAAAGCTTACGAAGGTGTGTTCCATTCGTCGGGCAAAGGCTTTACCGATGTGATGCTCACTGATCCCTTGGTTGTGCACCGTAGGATAATGACGCTCACAGAGTTTTAGACAATCGTCCTGAAACTGATTAACGCTTTTAATCACGAGATCTAATAACAATGAAGTCCCTTATACACAGTTACTATCTTATTGATGGGCAATAGTACGGTAATTGATGTCTCATTACCTATCGCCAAAGTGCGAGTTCTTGATCCCTCTATCAAAATTAGCGATTGTGGAGCGATTTTATGGATAGCACTGGCACTTCGCTGGTCTGTATTCTAAATTATGAGGAATTCTAATCAGTTAGAAAGACTATCTTTAGCAGCAAAGTTACCAGTGAGATAGCTAGATTATAGTTTAGTCAGCTGTTCACGATGGATTTATTTACTCTTTACTTGGAAACATTCATGACCATTCAACTAGATTCGAAGCAAAAGTCTGAGCTCACCCATACTCTTCAAAAATACCTGCAAGATGAACTTGATGTGGAGCTTGGCCAGTTCGACACGGAATTCTTGGTCGACTTCATAAGTAAAAAGTTTGGTGCGGTCTACTACAACAAAGGGATAGAAGACGCCCAAAAAGTGATGGAACGTAAAATGTTAGATATCTCAGACGAGCTTTACGAGATCGAACAAATCGTTGAAATCTAACGGTTAGCCCAAACTTGTTCAAATAATTTGAATAACTCGTTTAATTTGAAATGATGTTACCAATGTAAAGCTTGGTAAATAATATGTTACACAAACTTGGTGTAGGGTACGCTTTTCGAAACTACACTACTCGTTAACATTCGGAAGAGATGCATGGACAACAACGTTAGAAATTACAACCCTTTAGCAAGAGCGATGCATTGGATTTCAGCTCTCGCGGTATTTGGCTTATTTGGTGTAGGCCTGTGGATGGTTGATCTTTCATACTACAGCGAGTGGTACAAAACAGCGCCAGACTATCACCGTTCGGTAGGCATTCTTTTGGCTGCCGTTACCGTTATCCGCTTGGTTTGGAAACTAGTTACCGCGTCACCTAAAGTAGAAGGTAAAAGCTATGAAGTTGTAGCAGCGAAGATCGCTCACGGCTTCATGTACATCAACTTAGCGGTTTTATTTATTTCAGGTTATTTGATTTCAACATCAGATGGTCGCGGGATAGAGGTATTCAATTGGTTCACTGTACCAAGTATGGGCGAACTGTTTGCAAACCAATCTGATCTCGCAGGTACGGTTCACTACTATGCTGCATGGGTACTGATCATTATGGCATCAGTGCACGCCTTAGCGGCGATAAAACACCACGTTATCGACAAAGACGATACGCTACGAAAAATGATAGGAGCTTCAAAATGAAAAAGTCAATTATCGCTACAGGATTAGCATTTGCTATGGCAATGCCTTTCGCTGCGAACGCCGCTGATTACGTGATTGATACAAAAGGTGCGCATGCTTCAGTTAACTTTAAAGTTAGCCACCTAGGTTACAGCTTTATCCAAGGCCGTTTTAACACATTCTCAGGTGATTTCTCATTTGATGAAAGCAACGTTGAAGCGTCAAAAGTAAACGTAACTATTGATACAACTAGCCTTGATTCAAACCACGCAGAACGTGATAAGCACATCCGTAGCTCTGACTTCATTGATGCAGGTAAATTCTCTGACGCTACTTTCAACAGCACAAAAGTGGTTGATAAAGGCGACGGCAAACTTGAAGTAATGGGTGACCTTAAGCTTCACGGCGTAACTAAGCCAATCGTTATCGAAGCTGAATTCATCGGTGCTGGTCAAGACCCATGGGGCGGTGAGCGTGCTGGTTTCGTTGGTACAACTCGTCTAGAACTTGCTGACTTCAACATTCCAGTAATGGGCGCTTCAAGCTACGTAGATATGGATCTACACGTTGAAGGTGTAAAGAAGTAATCTAGCTATTGATGATTGCTGCAGGTATTAATCTTTTATGTAGCACCAAAAGTTGAATCGATACCTGATACCTAGAAAGTAAAAGCAACAGTTAGAAAAAGAGAAAGGCGCAAAGTATTCACTTTGCGCCTTTTTATTATGGTAAATGGTAACGCGTTTAGGTCTGTTTTGTGTCACACCTTTAGTTGCGCTTTAAGCCACCATTTACTTTTAGCCAGTCAACGTTGCCATGACTGATTTTCGAGGTGAACAACTAATCCCTAATTGTTCAACCTTGTCCTAGTTAGCTAACCACTTCCTAGTAAAACAGTCGTTAGCTACACGCTTCCTAGTTAAACCGTTGCATGTTAAACCACTGTGGGTTAACCCGTTAGTCAGTTAAGCCGTTTCTAGTTCCGCTTTTGGTACTACGTTTAGACGGTCACCGTAGATAGGGCGAAGTGCTTGCATCACCTCAGTACGAGTAAGAACACCCACCATCACACCGTTTTCCAATACTGGAAGCATATGTGGCTGGCTCACTTTCATCGCTTTTGCACGCTCTTCTAGAGAAAGAGAAGTCAGGCGAGTTGCGAAGCCCATGCTAGTAGTAGGGTACAGTTGCTCTTTGTCGATACATAGGAACTCAGCCACATCAACTAGCTTGTCGTTTGCATCGATTGCTACAACGTCACGGCTCATTAGGTCTACGACTTTTTGGCCTTTAGTTGGGATGTAGTCTTGGCACCAAAGGTCAACCATTACGTCGTGAACAGAGAAGATACCAACAAGACGACCTTCAACATCGCAAACCGGAGCGCTAACAAGTTGAGCGTCTAAAAGTGAATCAATTGCCACTGATGTAGGCATTTCTACGCTTAGTGTAATTGGTTGAGTGTTCATGATTTGCTTGATAGTCGTTGCTGTGTTCATAGTGATTTCCTTAACTGACGTAATTTCTGTTGTTTGTGTAATTGCAGTAATTTTTGCTGCTTTAAGTTGTGGGCGACGGTAGATGCTCCAATTGGCTAAGCCGACCAATACCGAACCACCTACAATGTTGCCGATTGTTACTGGCACCAAGTTTGCGGTGACAAATTTCATGATGTTTAGGTCTGCGTACTGGGCTGGTGTTGCGCCAATTTGTATCCAAAAGCTTTCTGGTGCGAATGTTTGAATCGTGATGCCTAGTGGAACCATGAACATATTCGCCACACAGTGTTCAAAGCCTGAACTAACGAACATTGCTACGGGTAATACGGTCATCATCGCTTTGGTCATGGCATTAGCAGAGCTGAACGTTAACCAAATGGCTAAACACACCAATAAGTTACAAAGCACACCCAAAGCGAAAGCTTGAACAGGGCTGTGGTGTAGCTTGTGTTGAGCAATATTCAGAGCATTTAAACCCCATTGCCCACCATCCAATTGATACAAGCCAGCTGCGCTTACTAGAGCCAAAAGGAACATGGCACCGATAAAGTTACCGACATAGACCTTGCCCCAAATAGACAGCATCTTAGTGAAGGTAATCTGCTTGTTAGCCCATGAGATGCTTGATAACACTGAGCTGGTAAACAGCTCGCCACCGCAAATCACAATCAGGATTAAACCCATACTGAATGCAAGACCGCCGGCTAAGCGACTCAATCCCCATCCAGCATCAGCGCTGCCCGTGGTTACCGTGATGTAGAATAAAAAAGCAAGCCCGATGAATGCGCCAGCCATGATCGCTAAACTTAAAGTCATGCTGCTGGTTTTATTTGCTTTGCTTAATGCAAACTTTTCTGCTTCCGCCATCATTTCTGTTGGTGAGAACAGTTGATGATTTTCAGAAGTGCTGGTTGCCATATCCCCCCCTTAAACAATCCGTCATGTGTAATTCCTAGTGTTAATGACTTGGTTAATCAGTAATATTTTGCAGGGCTCGTTGTGTCCTGCCATTCCAGATTAGGGGGTAGCGAGGTAGAGGTAAAATTGATAATTTTTAAAAACCTCATCAAATTTATTGATATAGCGTGGGTTACGAGTAGAATGAAATCGATTGCTCATCGGCTTGATAAAAAACGAGCATCAGGAAACAAATAATTAAAAGCATTAAGGATGAATTTTGCGTTATTCATTAAAGCAACTCGCGGTATTTGATGCAGTGGCAGATTCCGGGAGTGTTAGTATTGCAGCAGACAAGCTGGCGTTGACTCAATCAGCGACAAGTATGTCTCTTGCACAGTTGGAAAAAATGCTCGGCAGGCCTTTGTTTGAAAGGCAGGGCAAGCAAATGGCCCTTACTCATTGGGGAATGTGGCTAAGGCCTAAAGCGAAGCGTTTACTGCAAGACGCGCAGCAAATCGAAATGGGTTTTTACGAACAGCATTTATTGAGCGGAGAGCTCAAATTAGGTGCGAGCCAAACCCCCGCAGAGCACTTGGTACCAGACCTCATCAGTATTATTGATAACGACTTTCCAGAGATGCGAATCTCGCTCGGTGTACAAAGTACCGATGCCGTTATCGATGGCGTATTAGATTACAAATATGACTTGGGTGTTATCGAAGGCCGTTGTGACGACAGCAGAGTACATCAAGAAGTCTGGTGTACGGACCATTTAACCGTGGTTGCATCCGCTCATCACCCGTTTGCGAAGCGTGAAAGAGTGAGTTTGGCGCAACTAGAGCAAGCGAAGTGGGTATTACGCGAACACGGTTCGGGTACTCGCAAAGTTTTTGATAGCTCTATTCATCATTTAATTGGTGATCTTGATGTTTGGCGAGAGTATGAACACGTTCCTGTTTTAAGAAGTTTGGTAGCAAACGGCCCATATTTAACGTGTTTACCTTATCTAGACGTTGAGCAGTTTGTTGAATCAGGTCAGCTTGTTACCCTGAATGTTCCAGAACTTGAGATGGAACGTACGCTTTCATTCATTTGGCGTGCCGATATGGCAGAAAACCCACTTGCTGAATGTATCAAGCGTGAAGGCAAGCGCATGATGAAAGGCAAACCGTCAGTTCTATAACGATATTTTGATAAAAGGCTAGGGGCTGTTGACCTTTCGTGGTTAAGTTTTGTTCGAGGTAAAATCGTTTTAGACGCGGCGAAGAGTATGTAGCCTAGTCATTCTAAGCAAATATTCTTCAACAAAGTATAAAAGGATTTTAACCGAACCCTTCGGGCAGCCCTTGTGGTTCATTTCTACTGCGTTATCGCCTTTTCATGTAGGCTAGCTACACGTCAAAGCCTCTGTCTTGTATAAATTTCCCACAAAGGCTGCAAAATCAAACTCGAAAGGTTAACAGTCCCTTATAACCAAATATGTTGAATAAGCGATTTCGGTCTCTATCTAGTGATAAATGCGCATTCGCGTACATTATTAATGTGATCACGATCGGCTAAAAGAAGGCGTTCTTACCATAGTATGCTTACTTGATTTTAAGTGAGGCTAAATCCGGTTGCGTTCAATTACGTAATTAGGCTTTAGAAATAGTATGAGTACATTAGTCGCGATTTCATTAACAACAGGTATTTTGTCAGGTCTTTGGGGATGGATAGCTATCTCTTTCGGCTTATTGTCATGGGCTGGTTTCTTAGGTTGCACCAGTTACTTTGCTTCGCCAACAGTCGGCGTAAAAGGATTGGCAGGTAGCTTACTAACCAACATGACAGGCGTATTCTGGGCAATGGTTATTATCGAAAGCTCAACCTTCGCAGGGTTAGAGATTTTAGGCTATGTGATTACTGCTATTGTCGCTTTCTTTATGTGTATTCAAGCAAAACAAGCGTGGCTAGGTTATATCCCAGGAACCTTCATTGGTTGCTGTGCAACGTTTGCCGCAGGTGGCGATTGGCAACTTGTAGTACCATCTTTACTGCTTGGTGGTGTATTTGGATACTTGATGAAAGCAACGGGGCTATGGCTTCACGAGAAATCGACCCAATCTTCGGAAGTGGTTGAACAACATGCTAAACAAGCAAAGGCTTAATGCAAACGTTAAGTAAGCGATAGTTTAGTGACTGTGAACTCTTGCAAGATAACCCCCAATTAATTTGTATATCGATTTATACAGGCACACCACTTGGTGTGCCTTTTTTTGGTTTTGGTTACTCTAAAAGTACGATGATCTAAATTGCAGAAGAACTTATACCGTCTATCAGAAAAGCTAAAGGCTTAGGTATTCCCGTTTGCCATGGTAATAACACGTTTTAGTGTCCATCTTAACAACAATGGAATGCATTCTTGTCCTTGGTTTTCACAGTGAGAGACGATAGCCAATGCAAGGTCTGGCTTTGCGTGTTTCTTCAATACCTTAGCAACGACTTTCTTAGGAGGGATAGGGTGGTCGTAAGGGATCTTAACCATGTCACGGAAAAAGTTCTCGAACCCATTCATGTATAAGTAATGTTCGATGTCTTTGTCCGGCAACTCAGTTAAGCGATGACGTTCTTGGTCATTACCAAGTTTTGATAGCACTGTTGCGGCGTATTTTTTACCTGCCGCGTCGCCGTCAGTCACCACATGCCAATCGATGCCAAACTCTTGCGCGACCTTAATCAGTGCTTTGAGGCCTGATTGAGCAAACTCAATAATTTGCACACCTTCCGCTGCAAGGTTGTAGCCACATTGGTTGGCTAACTCATTAAACAACCATACTTCTGTTTCGCCTTCTACTAATAGCCAGCAACGGGCAAACAGTGCTCCTGAACGGTGGAATCGAATATGGAAACCAATTCGCCTTAGCTCATCTTTACTGAAGTGGTTCATGTTGAGTTGATTAGCGATGGTTTTGTCGGACTGACGTACCAAGCGCCGAATAGATTGTAAAGGTACTGCTGCAAGTAGATCGCCACTGTTGGTGGTGAGGATTTTCTGCATTGGCAGTTTTTGCATCAAACTCCAAGCCCTTGCCAAGTGGGTTGGATGCAATCGACCTTCGGGATCTTCAAGGATCAAAAGAGGGCGCGCGCATCGTCTTAAGTCATTTGGCCCTTTAGCCTGTAGATACGCGTTCAGTAACCCCATGAATAATAAGCGAGTTTGTTTGTTCTTAGTCTCTTCGACAAGCTGGTGAATACTCTGATCATTAGCACCTGCAGAATAGAGTAAGCCATCGCGCTGTTTTCTAGGATTACGTCGAGAGTTACTCTTGAAAGAAAAGTAGTGTTCAATCAGGCTCTGCATCGACTCTAAGCTGCTGCGCATCTCGCCTTTGTTGACGTGGCCAGGAATCGCCATTAAACGTCGGCAGGTGTTATCAATGCGTTTCTCTATTCGAGCCTGACGAGCGTTTCCATTCCCATTCCCATTTCCATTAGAAGCGTGTCCATTACCGTTGCTGTTATTGTTATTGTTATTGTTATTGTTAGCTCCATTCCCACCGTTACCGTTACCGTTAGCTCCATTGCCGTTCGCATTGCCATGGATGTGGCCATTGTGGTTAAATGATTTACCATTGAATGGACGATCGAAGTGTCTTGCATCTCGTAAGCGAATCACGGGGTGCAAGGTCATTAATTCTTGAGCGAGCTTTTCGGAATGGTGAAGCTTGAGTGGGTTACCGTCCAAACCTAAAAATGCGTAGTGTGTGGTGGTTTCATACTGTTCTAGTGTGGCACTGATTCGGTAATAGATGCGATAAACACCAAACTCATCCTGAACCCAAATTGGTTTGAGTTTACGATAACGACCAGCATTAAGTTCGCTCTTATCGTTGGCCTTTAATGCGAGAACAATTTGAAGATGTTGAGACTGTGGGTGTGAAACTGAGTAATCGACATGAAAATCGGTCATTTCAAAGTGATATGGCACACCGTCTGAAGGAAGAACGACGGAAAGGGCATCCAATAATGAAGATTTACCCCAAGTATTTTCACCAATAAGCGTGGTTAGCTCGTCAAACGCGAGTGACATGCGCTTGATACCTCGAAAGCCAGAAATCTCGATTCTTTCTAGTTGCATAGGCTTACTCCTAACGGAAGGCTCTGCTAATTGTTTGAAAGCTAACAGATATCTTTAATCATAATCGAAAATCACCAATTCGGTATGCTCATCGGTCACAAAACCCATTGATTATTTATACGGCGCAAAATGAGATTTTTGATCTATCTCGAGTATTTTTTTGCAGTGCAGTTTCATAAAATTCACGATTCTGTCATGATTCTCGACCTAGTATGAAGGGACAAAGAGAGAAGAAAATATGACTAAAAAGAATAAGCCGACAAAAATAGTGTTGGCACACATCAACGACACCCACTCATACTTCGAACCAACCTCATTACAGCTATCACTTAAAATGAACAACCACATCATTGAACCTTATGTCAGTGCTGGTGGCTTTGCTCGAATTTCAACGCGCTTTAAACAGATAGAACAAGATGCCCAGCGACAAAAGGTTGGAACCCTGTTCCTACATGCTGGGGACTGCTTTCAAGGCACCTTGTACTTTTCTCTGTTTAAGGGGAAAGCCAACGCCGATCTGTTGAATGCGCTTAATATTGATGCCATGACACTTGGTAATCATGAGCTAGACATGGGTAATGAGCCCGTGGCGATTTTCGCGAAAAGAATCAAATTCCCACTGTTGGCCGGTAACTGGAATCTATCGAATGAGGATATCAATAAAACTCATACCTTAGCGGACAACGACATTGTTAAGCCTTACCTGACGGAAACACGCAGTGCTTCTTTTATAACGAAAGAGTTTGATGGCGAGAAAGTTGCGATCTTCGGCTTAAGCATCGACAAGATGGCAGGCATTGCTAATCCAGATATTGATACACCGTTTGAAAACGCATTAGAAACGGCAAAAGCAACGATAGAACAAATTCACCAGGCTGGTATTAACAAGATAGTGCTGCTTAGTCACCTTGGTTATGAAGCTGATTTAGAGCTAGCGGCGAATGTGCAAGGCATCGGTTTGATTGTTGGTGGTCATAGTCACCGCTTGCAAGGTGATTTCTCGGATATCGGCTTAGTGAAAGATGATGACTACGGTGTAAAAATTGGCGACACCTATGTTGTGCAAGCAGGTTTCCACGCAATGAGCCTAGGCCACTGTGAAATCGAGTTCGATGCTCAAGGTAAAGTGACGCACTTTAATGGTAAGAACGAACTGTTATTAGGTCGTCGACTCTTTATAGACGCGAAACTGAGTGAAGTCGGCCAAGGCGACGCACATGAGATGGCGTGTGAGTTTTTGAACAATCACCAGAACATCGCAGTGTGTAAGAAAGATCCTGAACTACAGAGTATTTTGACGGATAAGTATCAGCCTAGAGTTCGTAAGCTTCAGCAGCAAGTCATCGCTCATGCTGACAGTAAACTTCGTCATGTACGTATCCCTGATGAACAAGGGCCAAGCCAACTTGCGCCATTGGTGGCTCAGTCATTCCATTACTTGATGAACAAGAAAGGCCATCAGGTAGACTTTGCTATCCACAATTCTGGCGGTGTAAGAAATTCACTGAATAGCGGCGATGTTTCGGTTGCCGATATTGCCGGAAAACTACTACCGTTTGCCGTACCTATTGGTGTGTATGAAGTCAGAGGTGAAACGATCGCTGGTATGTTGGAAGGTGCAATTAATAACGCATTGGATAACGGTGTGGTTGGTACAGGGTCGGGGAGTTTCCCTTACACACACAACCTAAGGTTCTGTTACCACAAAGAAGCACCGCTAGGGCACAGAATTCATCACCTTGAAATCCATTCTGAAGAGGCCGGCTGGCAGGCAGTTTCTCGTAAACGTGTTTACCGCGGCGCATCGTCGGCCTATACAATGAAAGGGAAAGAAGGTTATAACGCAGTCTTAGATATGATCGGAGATGGCATCGTCACAACCGACTCAATGGCAGACTGTTTCATTGCCTTCTTACAAGATCACCCTGAATCACTTCAACATAACGAACCGCTTAATTGCATGGAGTGTTTTAGGTAACCTCATCTAATATTTTCGCTTAGTATCATTACTTTGAGTGATTTATAAAATTGGCACTGTTTATGCTTTATTTCCCGGGTAAGTTCCTGTGGAGGCAAAGCATGGATAGGAAAGATTGGTTAGACGCGGCTGCCGTTGTTGGTTGGGTGTCTGTTTGGTCTGCATTAGTGTACTTAGTACCAACAGCAGGTTTATAACTGTAGGTTTATAACACATGCGGTTTGAGATGCACTTTCTGACAAAGTGCATACAAGAGATGCTCGTGAGCAGTTTGATTGAATAACGGGAATAGGGCAAAACCTGTTCATCGTATTCTTGGAATCAATACGAGTGTCGTTTTGACAAGCCGATAGAAATAAATAAGGAGCGTTTTGCTCCTTTTTTATTTATTTCTGCAAATTTATCTAGACGAAACAAAGTTAGGGGAATATTATCCACGCGTTTGGGGAGTAGTTAGCGCAAGTTTACATATCGTCATCTCGTTAGGCCAAGTGTCTATCCGGTATGTAAAGGTGAAATCCCATATTTCACTTCAACGAGACCAACGCAATCACAGTCAAGATCCGTAATGGAGCTTGATATGCTTTGTTTGCGGAAGGTCTTTGTACAGTTCTTCCGCCCGGAGGAATAATGAACTCAACTCAATCTCTATTATCTACAAATAGTGAATCCTTTTTTTCATCGCCGATCATGACGACTTATGCGGGCTTTTTCCTGCTGACGGTGATTCTTGTCTCTATTGATATCTATCAGACTCGTGGTGGCAACGTCACTATCAAGAAGGCGGCAATCTGGAGTGTATTCTGGTTTGTACTTGCGTTTTTGTTTGCAGGTTCTATCTACCTATTTTGGGACATTTATGCGCCTAATAGCGACTACACAGCGCAAAAAGCAACAGTGTCATTCATTACCGGTTACTTGCTAGAGAAGTCATTGAGCGTAGACAACCTGTTTGTATTCGCGATGATCTTCGCTCAATACCAAGTTCCTGAGCATCTACGACCTCGTGCGCTTCTTTGGGGCGTAATTGGCGCATTGGTACTTCGTGCAATTATGATCGCACTAGGCGCGCAACTATTGGCTGAATACCACTGGGTACTTTACGTGTTTGCTGCGTTCTTGATTGGTACTGGTATTAAACTGGCGTTAGACAAGGGCGAAGAAGAGAGTGTGAATACACTGCCTGAAAAGCTACTTCGTAAAATCATGCCGGTAACAGAAGACTTTCATGGTCCAGCACTAATGATTAAGCAGGGTACCAAATGGGTACTAACGCCAATGATGTTGGTGATTGGTGCTATCGCAGTCATGGACGTGATGTTTGCACTGGACTCTATCCCTGCAATCTTCGCAGTAACACAAGAACCGTTCTTGGTACTTGCTGCTAACGTGTTTGCGTTACTTGGTCTTCGCTCGTTGTACTTTGTACTTCAAGGCATGATGGATAAGTTCATCTACTTGAAGCCAGCACTGGCATTCATCATGGTCTTCATTGGTGTGAAAATGCTATTGGTTGACAGTGAATGGGCTATCCCAACTTACTGGTCTTTAGCTGTGCTGATTTCAACGATGACGATTGCGGTTATAGCGTCGATTTATGCAAAGAAGCCAGACATTGAACAAGTAAATTAAAGCAAATATAACTTATCGAAAACTCGATAAGAGATAGGTGGCCGATGAAGCAGGAAATTTATTTATGTAAAATTTCTGTGACATCGGCCACTTTTGTTTGAGGAGGATTTGTACTAAATGCATGATTTAAGCATCATATTGAATTTTAAATCACTACTAATGCATATGTATCTTGATGTGTTGTTAACGGTTTGTTTTATTAGAAAAACTAATCTGAACATCCAATTTTAGTCATTTTTTAACCTGCAAAAGATCACCTATTATTCTTGTCATCAGAACGAAACACATTAATAAATTTATAGAGAGGCAATCATGGCTCAAGCAGTACAAATGAATACTATCGCTGTTCCTAACTCTATGGATAAGAAAACCTACTCGGTTAACTTCAAAGGATTGATTGCACACATTTTCGATATTCTTTTCGTAGACAACTCTCCACGTAGTTACTACGCAAGCGACCTATCTGGTCACATGCAACGCGATATCGGTATCAACCGTTAATCTCAGCGTTAACATGTAAATATAGAATTTTAAGAAAACGCCAGCTTCTAAAGTTGGCGTTTTTGTATCTGAAATAAACTCTATCTCTTCGTAAACTAAGCACCTGAAAGAAAAACCTAGGCATAACGGTCTGTATTTGAGCGCCATTCAATTCGCTTTGTACAAGGATCACGGTATGTCACACGCCCAATACAACACATCATTGATCAAACTCTGCTTATTTGCCTTACCGATCGGCTTCTATTCTTCAGTGTCAAATGCACAAACTTGGAGTCACGAAGGGCAGCCGGCACAGGTGATTGAACTATTCACGTCAGAAGGTTGTTCTAGTTGTCCACCTGCTGATGCGTATCTAAGTACATTTGAAGATGACCCAGAACTGTGGACACAAGTCATTCCTCTCGCTTATCACGTCGATTACTGGGATTACCTCGGTTGGGGGGATAAATTCGCGAGCAAAGCGTTTAGTCAAAAGCAACGTTTGTATAAAGCTTATGGTGTAACGAGCGGGGTTTATACTCCGGGATTTGTGGTTGACGGAAAAGAGTGGCGCGGTTATTTCAATTGGCTTGATAGAACACTACCTTCGCTCCCACAACAAAATAACCCTAAGTTGACGGTCAATCATAAAGGCGACACGTTCAGCGTGAGCTACGAAGGTAAAGGTGATTATGTGGCACATATCGCTCTATTGGCGATGAACGAAGTCACAAGTGTAAAAGCGGGCGAAAACAGAGGTAAGAAGTTAGAGCATGATTTTGTCGTAGTGTACGATGGCTACCAACGTGGTGAATCTGAGTGGCAATTCAATGTGGACTTTGATCCGCTAGTCGCAGCGCCCGATGCCGTAGCTGTCTGGCTAACCGAACCTAACTCGTATGCACCTGAACAGACGGTAGCAGGGTGGTTGAATTAAACTCAATGTGCGCAACTTCAGCAGTGCAATGAGTTATGAGCAAAGCAATTCGGGCGACACTAAACAGCTACTGTGTCGCCTTTGTCCCATTTTGCTTGGTCTAAATTGCTGTTAGAGGCTTGAAAGGGGCGATTTAGTTACGTAATACAGCTGAAATACGTTAATATAGCGCGCTATTATTTTAGCTTTGAGTTCCTGCAATTAATGACTAACACCACAACATCAACCAACTTCTCTGATCTTGGCTTAATTTCTCCTTTGATGGCTCGTCTAACCGAGCTTGAATACCAACAGCCAACGCCTATCCAAGCGCAAGTTATTCCAAGTGTGTTAGCAGGACGAGATCTAATTGCAGGCGCAAATACGGGTTCAGGTAAAACCGCTGCATTTGCACTTCCTCTGTTACAACAGATCCATGAAGATGCACCTTTAGACCGTCGTTCGGGCAAAGGTAACTTCGTTTCTGGCCTTATCTTAGTGCCTACTCGTGAACTGGCTAAGCAAGTTGCTGATAGCGTTAAATCTTACGCAGTACATTTTAACGGTGCGATTAAGACTGTTTGTGTATTTGGTGGTGTGTCTGTGAACACTCAGATGCAAGCACTACGTGGCGGCACTGATATCTTGGTGGCGACACCGGGTCGTTTACTTGACCTTATTTCAAGCAACGCTATTAAGCTTGATAAAGTGAAAACGCTTGTGCTTGATGAAGCTGACCGTATGTTGAGCCTTGGCTTTACAGAAGAGCTAGACGCGATCTTGAAGTTACTGCCAAGCAAGAAGCAAACTCTGTTGTTCTCTGCAACGTTCCCGGAACAAGTTCAAACGCTTACTCACGAACTACTGACGGATCCAATTGAAGTTCAACTTCAAAGTGCTAATGCGAGCACACTGGTTCAGCGTGTATTCGAAGTCGAAAAAGGCCGTAAGACAGCATTGTTAGCGCACCTGATTCAGCAACACGAATGGCGCCAAGCGCTGATCTTCGTGAATGCAAAGAACAGCTGTGAACACCTAGCAGACAAGCTTTACAAACGCGGCATCATCGCAGAAGTCTTCCACGGTGATAAAGGGCAGGGTTCACGTACTCGTATCCTTGAAGATTTCAAATCTGGCGAGATCGATGTTCTGATCGCGACAGACATCGCAGCACGTGGTCTTGATATCGAAAAGCTTCCAGTGGTTATCAACTTTGATTTACCGCGTAGCCCATCAGATTACATGCACCGTATTGGCCGAAGTGGTCGTGCAGGTGAGGTTGGCTTAGCGCTATCTTTGATCGACCATGAAGACTACCATCACTTCAAAATCATCGAGAAGAAGAACAAGATTCGTCTTGAGCGTGAGCAAATCGAAGGCTTTGAAGTTGACGCAGAAGCGGTTGCTGAACTGATCGCAGCGCTTAAGCCTGTTGCACCACCTGCTGGCACAGGTAAGAAGAAAAAGAAGAAGAAAGCAGCACAAAACCAAGATGTGTGGCTGAAAAACAACTGATAGTGATTCAGTAAACCATCGATATTTTAAAGGCGCTTAATTGCGCCTTTTTTGTATCTGCAATACGAGGGCTGTAAGTAACTAGAGTAACGTTGTGCTGGTATTCAAAATGAGCCAAGTTTGTTCGTAGGGTTACGTCCTTCATAAGAGATTCCGTGATTTCACGTTTTGCTCATAACCTATTCGGGTTCTAAGCAACTGGGTAACAGCGTGAAGACCTCGATTAAACAAGTAATATTGGTAGCTTCACTCTTTATGGTTACTCATCCCGCTGCGATTGGCGCAGACTTTAAAGTTAAAGGGTTGAACAAAACTCTCACTGAAAATGTAGAGTTATACTTAGAACCTTTGGTTGATGTCCCAGCTGCACAGCTATCGCATACTAAGCTATTGAAACGGGTTCAAGATGCACTCAACCCTTATGGTTATTATCACCCACAGCTCGATATCAACCTCAATGATTCTGATAAAGTGATCATTAACGTCGATTCTGGTCCTGTCATGCACATCGCAGAATCGATAGTAAAAATAACAGGTGAAGCTAGCCTAGATGCGGAGTTCATCAACATACTCAATCTAAGCAAGTTAGGCTCAGGTCTAACTTTGTCTCACCAAGAATACGACCAAACTAAGCGTGCGATTTTCTCTTTAGCAAAGCGGAAAGGTTATTTTGACGGCAGGTTTATCGAGTCAAAGATTGAAGTTATTCCTAGAGAGAACATCGCGAATATACACTTGTATTTTGCAAGTGGTCCACGCTACAAGTTCGGTTCTATAAGTATTCCTCATGATGGGGTTGACCCTACTCGTATCGAAAAAATACCCACCTTTAAAAAAGGTGATGACTTTGACACCATCAAGTTAGGTGAACTGCAATCTGATTTGTCAGACACTCAATGGTTTCGAAGTGTCATCGTACATGGTGACTTTGACAAACTTGATGACAACCTAGAAGTTCCAATTAAAATCATTGCCGAGCCAAGTTCTCGAAATATCGTGCAGGTCGGTGGCGGTTACTCTACCGACCTCGGTTTAAGAGCGTCTTTAAATTGGTCAAAGCCTTGGTATAACCGACGAGGGCACAGCTTTGAAACACAGACATATTTGTCTGAACAAGAGCAATCACTGCAGTTAGGGTACAAAATCCCCACAGAGAAAGTCACAACGGATTACTTTGGTATTCAGTTTGAATCGAAACGAATTGATCATCGAGACACAAATAGCTTCATAAACGATCTTAAGTTCGAACGTTACTGGCAGTTAGACAGTGATTGGCAAAGCACCATTTATGTCAAATACTTGCACGAACAGTACCGTCAGGCGTCTGAGGAAGACCAATCGCAATTGCTGTTACCTGGCATCAGTTTTTCTCAGGTTGATCGTAAAAATGATCAGTTGGAGCTCAATCATCGACACATCTATTCTGTCGAGTATTCTGACCCTAGTCTGTTCTCTGACTCAAGGCTGTTGCGGTTGGAAGGAAACAGTGTCCTTTCATGGGATATTAGTGACAGGCAGAAGCTCCATTTCCGCTCCAACGTAGGCATCAACATTGCCAAATCATTATCTGATGTGCCGTCGTCACTGCGGTATTTTGCGGGTGGCGATGGAAACCTGCGAGGTTATGGTTACGAATCTATCTCCCCTAAAGACGAGAATGGTGAATTAACAGGGGCACGTTATATGTTAACTGCTGGAATCGAATATCAGCATCAAGTTTATCGTTCAATTTGGTTGGGCGCCTTTCTTGATGTGGGTGATGCATTTGATCAACAAGCTGATTGGAAGCGTGGGACGGGCGTGAGTTTGATTTGGAACTCACAGTTAATGCCAGTTAAGCTCGATTTTGCTTACGGCTTAGATGCGCCTGAAGGCGACGAGTTTCGTATTCATTTTTCCTTGGGTACTCAATTCTGATTTTTGTACGCTGTTTATGCACTCGCGAGGATGCGATCCATCTAATAGGATTCAAGTAAATCGAAAGAGCGTAATAACCTTTGTGCTCTAACAAACACAAAGGTAAAAACAATGAAAAAGGTACGATTCGGTGTATTCGGCAATATGGGCCCTGAAGCAGATGCTTTGTTCCAAGATATCGTTGCCAAGAAAGAAATTGAACACGGCGCACTTAAAGACCAAGACCACATGGCCATGATAGTGGTGAAAAACTCAGATATCCCCGATCGATCTGAAGCGATTAACGAAGGCGGTACCGATCCTGTACCTGAACTGATTGAGTCAGCGTGCATTTTAGAACATGCCAATGTTCAGTTTGGCGTAATGACCTGTAACACCGCTCATTACTTTAGACCTGAGGTTCAAAAGCACACCAACGTTTATATCGTCGACATGCTTCAAACCACCGTTGATCAAATCAAAGAGCAGAACTCTGAATCTGTTGTTGGTATTTTATGTACCAACGGCACATACAATTCGGGAATCTATGATCGTTACCTAACGGACGCGAATCTGGTGTTCGTTAAGCCAGACTCCTTTGAGCAAGAGCATAATGTGCATAGTGCTATCTATGGTGAAGTAACAGGCGAGATGACAGAGTGTGGACAAGCAATTCGAGAAACCAACGGGATCAAAGCGGGCGAGTTTGAGCGTAATGCCGCACTGCTTGCTGTAGCGGTTCAAACCATAGTAGAGAAGGGCGTTGATACGGTTATTTTGGGATGTACTGAACTTCCTCTGGTTAGAAACCAACTTGAGACCGCATTTCCAACCATTACTTTTATTGATCCTATGGAAGCGGTAGCTGAACGTGTTGTCGATATCTATCGACTCGCAGAACAGTATGTGGAGCGCGGACATGTGGATTACGACATTAACAATGTTGATTCGATCTTCACGACGCTTGATATGGTGAACTACGTAGCGAAGAGAGCGATGACTTATCGCTCGTAAGCTAAGATACGCTTATGTGAAACACGAAAAAGCCGCGAATGTGACGCGGCTTTTTTGCATTTGGGTGAGTGACAGATTAATACGAATCACAAGCAAATAACTTTATCATGCGTCTAAAGCAGCCTCGGTGATTAAGCTCAAAGTTCAAACTCACCATTCATTTTTCGAAACAACCAATCCGGTAGCTTGTTCCATGAACTGTAGTCAGGGTTCTTAGCATGTTTCTTTTCTCCTGAAGCCCATATCGTTTCTCCTGATTGCTCACGTGATACAGTCCAGAATAACTCCTCTTTCTGATGTGTTAAGTAGTGTATCACTTGCTCCGCAAACTCTTCACTTTCAATTAAGACACCAAACTCAATGTTAAGGAAGTCCGATCTCGGGTCGAAATTCGATGAACCAATATACGTGACACGTTCGTCTAAAATGACTGTCTTATTGTGATAGTAAGTATCAACATGAAAATAATGGTCGTCGTTTATCGCATCAGCTTTGTATTCTAAAATATCAACCCCTTTGTCCAACAAAGTTTGACGATGTTGTTCGTAGTAGGCGGGTATAAACCCAGAGTCATTCGACGCCGAAGAGTTTGTGATTAATGTTACTTGAGCTTGTTGTTCGGTCAATGCATCAATAAACACAAACTGCTGGTCACTTGGTACCACGTAGGGGGTTGAAATCACCGCTTCTGATGGTGACGCCACCTTCTGTTTCATCAAGTGTTCAATACGTTGGCGAAAGTAGGGCTTGTTGTCATTGAGTTTCTCCAGTGAGTCAAATACCGGCGTGACAGAGGCTGAAATGAACTTCGGCTGATTTAAGTTCTTTACCTGCCTTTCGATTTCAGATGTGATCAACGCTGTATTCTTCTCGTATTTGTTCAACGCTTTAGTGAACGCTTGGTATTGCTCTTTCTCTCTGATTTTAATGCGTTCTTGAATTGGCACTACATGCTCACTGTTCCACAACGCTTGGTAATTTTGGTCGAATGCAGCGATCACATCGCCTTTAAACAGCACATCCATATCAAAGAAGTTGGCACTTTCACTGTAACCAAAGTAGTCATCACCGATATTGCGCCCACCGAGGATCATCGATTGGTGATCAACGTTAAAGTATTTCTCATGCAGTCGATTATCTAACTGTTTTTGATGAGTAGAGAAGTTAAACGCACGTCCTATCCAGCCAGCTTTGCGTGACTCAAAAGGGTTGAACAGTCTAATCTCAATATTGGGGTGTGAGTCTAGCTCTGCCAACCATTTGTCATTGAATACCAATAAGTCGTCCAGTGTGAGTCGCACGGCCACATCGCGATCAGCGGCCTGTTTTAGCTCGTTTAACAGCATCAAACCCAGAGTGTCGTTTTCCCAAGAGAAGTAAGTCATATCAATCGAGTGTTGTGCTTGGCGAACCAGATCAATGCGGCGAGCAAAGGCTTCTGGCGCAGTCGGGATCAGGTACACTTCGGCTTGATGTTCTGTGCTTTGCCAGTTTACCTCAAAGTCAGGTTCAACATCGGGGTAAGGTTGGGCACATCCTGCGAGCAAGGCCATGAAAAACATGGCAGATAAAGTACGTAGGTTATTATTTAGCATAGGAATTCTCATGGAATTGGGGCCAATAAAAAGGCCAGCAAGCTGGCCGTTTGTCGCAGTGAATCGTCAATCTATATCAAATACAGACTATTCAGGCATATAGCTCAATAGGATGTTGAGCTCTTCCAGACCCGTTAGGCGACCTTCGCTCAGGTTTTCATCAATACCTTGGTTATGCGTTTTGTCCCAGTTCGGAGCAGAAAGCGCCATGCCATCAGCATCAATCACTAGCACTTGGTCTTGACTCGCAACATATTGATTCGCATCTGAGAACAATGTTCCGTTAAACCATGAACGAGAGACTTCATTCATCAGCTGCTTGTCACTTGAATCAGGAGAAAGCTCCGTTCCATCCATTCTTATCGCTTTGTTAAAGACCAATGGCAGTTCTGAGCCACCGCAAGCATCTGAAACACAGCTCAATGACTTTAAGAAGTCACCTAAGTCATCAGGTAAACCGTTCGAGATTCCATAGCCCCACACATTGAAGCTTGTTTTGTAATCGAAGTAGTAAAGTGCTGTATTTTCTTTACTTTCTGCCGCTTTCTTACGTGCTGGGCCTGCGAACAAGGTATCGTTCATGATCGTACGATATTTGCCCATGTTACCTATCGCATCAACAAGCTCTGTTTCAAGCTCTGGCTTGAAGTCACGTAATGCCATCAACTGACTTGCGGTAGTATTGTTGGTTCCATAGAACAATGTCGTTACGGCTTGGTACGCAGTTAATGACATTGTATTCACTAGCTCTTCTAGCTCAAGTTGCTTCGACAAATCAGCACTCTTTGCAAGTTCGTTGAGACGTGAAGTTACCTTCGCTTGGTTGTCATCACTTGCTAGCCATTCACTCATTCTCTGAGCTGTTAATTCGGATTCATCATCAGCAAAGCACTGCAACTCATCACAAATAATGGCAATTAGAGAGGTTAGGTTTGGCAGCATGCTCATCGTGTTTGACTCTTCTGCATTGAAGCCAATGACTGTGGGAACCACAAAATCGCTTGCTACTGGTTGTTGTTGCCCGTAACCCTCTTCACATTGTGTACTAGGAATCCCAAAGACTGGCTCTTTTAGTTGTGAACATTCTAAATATGGAGCGTATGGCATCAATGTTGACATTGGTGTGCTATTGGAATTAGTAAGGGCTGAAGCGGTAACCCATGAAATCACTTTATTAAGTGGATCCAGTGTATCTGCTTGTTTTGCGACTATTTCGTCATACTCAGCATCATCTAAACCATCAGATAGGAGGGGACGTGCTGAATTGTAGCTATTAAACTCATAACCATAAGGCATGCTTTGCATAATGGCGCGATTGAAATGAATGTCTTCTTCTTCTGGATTTTGGTTCGACGCTTTTTGTTGCAATAAAGCAATCGACATAGCACCAGAGCCTTGACCCATTAGCGTCACATTGCCCGGAGCACCACCAAATTCATAAATGTTTTTATTAACCCATTCAAGTAGGGTTTCTTGGTCGCCAATGCCGTAGTTACCATTTACATCTACGCCTTTTACCCAACGCGTTCCGAATAGTCCCAAGCGGTAGTTAAACGTAACCATAATAAACGGGTTACCTTCATCTGCGCCTTGTGCCACAACAGTGTCACCATGAATCATCGGGTTCGCGCCAGTACCGTATTCAAAATCACCACCGTGAATGAACACATAAACGGGCAATTCGTCTTGCTCAGTCGTGCCGACTGGACGCCAGATGTTGAGGTTTAGGCAGTCTTGGCTTTGTTCAAGTTCAAGCTCTGAACCGAAGTCTGTCGATCTAGCTTGCGTACAAGCATCACCAAAGTCGGTGGCATCGACTATACCTTCTGAATTCATAACCTCAGTTAGTTTTACCGGGGTACTGTGCGTAAAATGCTCTGGTTCGTTCGCAAACTTAATGCCTTTAAAAGACTCAACAGAAGCCAGTTTGTCGTCTTCGGTATTAGACGTAATAACCAGCTCTTCTTTGGTCGCAGTAACCATCACATCGCCGATTTGAGTGGTAAAGGTTTCTGCAGGTGCTGGAATTAAAGGTTCAGGTTTATCAGGGAAAGTAACCGTTGGTTGGCTATCGTCGCCACAACCTATAAGGGCAGTAGCAATAGACAATGCGATAAGTGAGCGGTATGCAATATTCATATTTAATTTTCCACAATAATATTCGGTATAGTTACGATCAAACGCACTTGTATCGACAATCCTGCAGTTCCATTGGGTATTGCGCTCCATCTATGGAGCATCGACATGGCATATATTTGAGTTGTCATCTTTCTGGACAACTGAGCTTCGGAGGCTCGTATGAAAATATCGCTCTAACGAATCTATATTCAAAATAGAGCTATGGTTTGACCGTTAGAATCGGTAGCCAAGGTTCAATGTCACAGCAGAGCGAGTTTCACCTTTGTTGTACAACAGGGTCATGTTGTAGTGCTTGCCAATCTGCTTATTGAATCCTGTTAAGAATGCCCACTGGTTAATGTCGACACCAACGTCGTAATCAAACTCAATATCGTCTGTCTTTACAGTACCTTGCATACGTGAATCTAAACCTTGGTATTCAGCACCAACGAAGAATTGAGCGCGATAATCAACCAATTGGTAGCCTAACATTGGCTGAATCGTGACAATGCCGTCACCCCAATCATCCATCCCTTTCAGACGGGTTTGTGAATAGGTACCCGTCACTGAGGCAAAGAATTCTTTGTAACCAACAGATAATGTTGTACCCGCACCGCGTAAGTCATATTCGAGGTGCAGTGGTACATTTAAACGCCCACTGTTACACAGTGCTGATACGGCCTCGCACAGTTTGTCGCCTAAACCAGGTAATTTGTTATTGAGTTTATCTTGTAGATATTCTCCCGCAGCGCCGGTGTAAGAGGCATCAACATTCGCGTCAACGTTTACCTTTCCTACATATCCGAATACATTCCAAAACGGCAGAATATTCACATCGCCACGTATTGAAAGACTTTCGGCTTTAACCGTTGCAACACTATCTTCAGGGTCGAACAGGTCATTCAAGCGCACACCGCCAATCACGTAATCGGTCATAGGAAGGTTCATGTCTTGATTGCGATAAGCAACTGAAACACCGAATGGAAGTGGCATATCAATACCTTTCCGACGCACCATATCGCCCATTAGAGGGAAGATTCGGTCTAGCTTTACGCTTGCTTCCAACATTCGAGGATCGGACACTTCTTGAAGCTTCGCTTCGTTGAGCACCTGTACGCCGTTATCGTCTTCATAAAATGCGACCGGTTCGATTATGCTCGTCATTTTCATTGGCTTGTTCTTGGTTGTACCAGCCACTTCAGTTGTTTTATTTGCGATGACTAACTTGCCCGATGGCAAAGTGTGGAACTCAATCTCTTGTTGATAGGTTTCGACTTTGTATACATGGTGTTTAAACGGCTTGTCATTGCTGATCAGCATACGTTTTGGTTCACCATCGACTAACTCAATGTCGACATTCAAAAATCGGAAATACGCGATGTCTTGCGGCAGTCCATACTTCGAATAGTCAAAGCTTATGATTACTTTGTTGTCGTCGATTTCTTTCACGCGAACCGAAGAAGAATCAAAGCTTTCTGCATAGTCACGTAAGCGATATTCAGTACGTGTAAACGCTTCAATTTCTTCGAGAACATCTTCGTTTTCATCCAACTCTTCAAGGGCGTACTTGATGCGCAGGTCGATGTTTCCTTTGCTGTCTGTGTTTTTTATCAGATAGACGCTTGAGTCACGAACCTCATCGCCAATTTGTATGGTTCGATGCGCGTGTTCAACCAAATGTTCGCCTTGAACAAGAGAGCTGATTGCAAGTTTTGGTAAATCATGACTAATCCCATATTTATCAAATAGGGCACGGCCTTGCTCCATAGATTCACTGTAAGTAGTGGCTTCATCTGTCGCTGAAGCGTAAAAAGGGGTTGTAACTAATAGAGCGCTCGTTAAGACAGAAAGGGGATAGTGCTTACAGGCGCTTTTGCTTAATTCAAAAAAACTCATGACGGTTTCCACGCTGAGTAGCCTCAAACCTTCGAGACTCAAACAGAGAATGTTGTACTGAACTTCGTGTGCAGTTTGTAATGTATTTACCCAAGAGAATTAACTATGTGAATATTTATCTTGGTTATGCATCGCTTCAATCAATGAGAGGATTTTAAAATGAGAGGGGGAAAGTCGTTAATCGCGTTTGATGGATGCTATCCTCACTTCGTGAAATGTAAATTTAACTATTTGTTTCTATTGTTTTTAACTAGATAAAAAAACGGTCCGCGAAGTAAAAATACTTGGCAGACCGTTTTGTTGTGAGTTGTTAAGCGCATTTAGTTTTAAGCAATTACCCTCACTCTAAATAGATCAGTAAACAACTTCGCTATCATCAGAATAATCAAAATGTTTACGAGCATCAAAAGTGGCGTTTCAATTCCATAAACAGGTGTGAGGTTGAGTGCACCAGACGTGAGAACAACCAGCAAGTTAATACCCAATATTCGGTGTACCATGAGTTTTGGTGTGTTGAATATTTTCCAAATCACGACAATATTGACGAAATAAAATAGGGCAAGCTCCCATAGCTCCGTCATCAAGGGCATAACAAAAATGTACTGCAACAAAATAACGGTGCCTGTACCTAACACACCGAAAAAAGCATCTTTGATTATGCTAGGAGGCATCGTTGGCACCATAGAAGCAAATACGCCCGCAATCATAGGGAAAATAAAGCCACCAGGTACCGGTAGATAAATCCAAATCAGTAAAGAGGTGACGAACATCAACACGCCCTGAAGTACCTTTCGAGCATCTTCATTCAAGTGTTGTACAAATGTACGGTGTTCATGGTGCCATGAGACCTCTTTGTTCAATTCCATGCCTAAAAGATCGTCCCCGATTAAAGAATCGCTTGGTGTGGATACACTAAAGCTCTCGATGTTTACAAGGACCGAAGACCAATTTGTTGTATCTTGATTTTCGCCTGATGCATGCTGTAACAGCTTGTCTTGTAGGTGAGCCATCTCATCGATGCGAAGTCGCCAGTGTTGGATGTTTTCTTTTAGGTGATAGCTGCCAGTCAAAGGAAGTTCAGCCAACTGAAAAAGCTTGTCTATGTTGGCAGTATTACTTTCTAAGTCTTCTACATTAATGGCACCTGTTTCTTTCATAGCACGGATGAGCATGGCTTTACTGTTCTCGAAACGCTCTAAGAACTGTTGTTCAGTGTTAACTGGCCAAATCAAACGATAGACGACAGAAAAGGTCACAATGCCAAGTACAGTTTCTTGTATCCGTAGTACGGCAAAATGGAAGGTCACTTGACTATCAAATCCACCCATACAAGAAATAATTGAACAGACCGCGAAACCAATTGAAAACACATAACCATACTTCTCATCACTAGACATGAAAATGCAGGTGCCTAAGAACACGGTAAAAAATGTTAGAAACAAAAATCGATCTTGTGAAAACATCGCAATGAGGAAAAAGGCATAACCGGTCCCTAACAAGGTTCCCATTAACCGGTTATGACCTTTGTTTATAGAGTGAGCAAAGCTCTCATTCAATGCCATCACTGCAACCGCAATCGCTGCCCAATATGGCTTCTCCCATCCCAACCATAAGGCCAGGCATATAGAAATAACGATAGAAAGCGCGGCTTTGATCGCTGCTTTAGTCGATGCAGTGAGCATAAATATCACCTAACTATTTGATTATTTTGATCGAGGCAGTCATGCCAACACGCAGTTGTAAATCTTCTGGTCTTTCGTCTAACGTCACTTTTATAGGAATGCGTTGAGCTAGGCGTATCCATTGGAAGTTTGGATTCACATTTGGCAATAAGTCATTGCCTGTGCTCCCATCTTGCTTGGCGATACCAAAACCAATACTTTTGATATGTCCTTTTAGTTGAACATTGTTATGCATCATCAGTGTCACATAGGCAGTGTCTTGAACGTCGACTCCAACTAAGTCTGTCTCTTTGAAATAACCTTCAATCCAAAAGCTATCCTCATCAATTAACGCGACAACGGGCGTGTTTGCGACTACTTGTGAACCTTCACGTAGGCTTAGATTAGTAATATAACCATTAGTTGGCGCATACACCTTTGTATACTCAAGATTCAGTTGTGCTTCTTCGACGTTTGCTTTAGCCAGTTGAACGTTCGCAGAGGAAGTCTCAACCGCATTACTGAGGTTGTTTAGCGTTAAAACTGGAATCGCTCCTGGCGTTCTTTTTTCTAAGTTCAGTGCGCGTTGCTCTTCATTCTTTGCTTTTGCAAGTAATGCTAAGGCTTGTTTTTGAGAGGCTAGGGCCTTGTGATAGGTCGCTTGGTAAAGGCTTGGGTCGATTTCGAACAGAATATCGCCTTTGGACACTTGAGAGTTATCATCAATATGAACTTTGGTTACTTGGCCTGTGACACGTGGTGTTATAGAGACAATATAAGCACTCACCTGGCCGTCTCTAGTCCAAGGGTTGCTTGAATAAGATTGGTAATAACCATAAATGACAGAGCCAGCGGCTGAGAATAATAGAAGTGTAATGAGATAACGTTTTATCACAGGAATTGCCTCAAAAAATGGTAATGAATTGGCCGATGATGCCAGTAAAAATGACGATTAGGCTTAACTCAGCTAATGCAGGAAGCGCGACATATTTATGAAGCCCTAGTCTGGTTGCAATTGAGCCGGTTAAGATCGTCAACACGTAAGCCAATGCGACAACCAGTAATAGCGGTGGAAAGTAAACCTCTCCCCATACAAGCTCATGCGGCATGGTATTCATGGTTTTGTTCTCTATTTGTTTGATGAATGTAACGATAGCGGAGTTACATTTATTGTGATAATCGCTTATGGAGGATCGGATCCATCAAAAATCCGTCCTAACTTGGTGACTATGCTAAGCACGCCTTTGTTTAGTGCCTTAAGCCAGTAGAAAAAGGAAAGGTAGGTTTAAGCTTTGGGTGGGAAAACACTTAATTGAAATTGAATTCGAAAATTATCAACTTTTTCTATTTTAATCTAATTCCATTAAAAACAATGACTTCAGATGTGAATTGTACTTCAAGAACGCGCCAAACCGTTAAAGTGATGATTTGATCCATCAAATGAGATTACATAATAAAGCCTTTTGTTCTTAATATTCGGTTCGAAGCAACGAGATGCTTTATTTATTTTGAATAATCCAACAAATATCATTATTAAGTTATTCGTTAGATTATTTACTCCTTATATTTAGTAACAAGAGTAAATTTGTCATGGACATTATTTCTAATCTGTTTGACATGGCACCATTTGTCGCACTATTTATTACACTCTCATTGGGTTATATGGTTGGTAAAATTACTATCGGCCGATTTGTTTTAGGCGGTGTAGCCGGAACATTATTAATGGGCGTAATTATTGGGCAATTTGGTGTTCAGATTGATCCCGGCGTAAAAAGTATTTTCTTTGCGCTCTTTATTTATGCTGTTGGTTATCAAGGCGGCGCACAATTCTTTAAAGCGCTTAACTTTAGAACCATCAACATACTGTTGTCTGCGGTTGTTATGACGGTTTCAGGCTTATTGTGTGTACTTGCTGCTGCTTGGTTATTTGACCTAGACAGAGGTACTGCTGCGGGCCTAGCGGCTGGTGGTTTAACTCAGTCTGCGATCATTGGTACTGCAGGCGATGCGATCGCACGTTTGGGTGGTGTGTCTGAAGAAGCCAAACACTTGATGCAAACTAACGTTGCTGTTGGTTACGCTGTAACATACATCTTTGGTTCATTAGGTCCAATCTTGATGGTGACTTGGGTATTCCCAACACTGATGAAGTGGGATATCCGATCGGAAGCTATCGCACTAGAGGAAAAAAACTCCAACGGTAAACGCGATTTAGCAGATGGCGAATTTAACGCAGTTACCGCTTTAGTGACACGTGCTTTTAAAGTAACTAATGACGACAAACTGGTTGGAAAAACTCTAGCGCAATTGAATCAATCATCACTTGCTGCGTGTATCGAACTTATTGATCGCGACGGAAAAGAGCTGAATGCAGACAAGTTCACAGCACTTAAAGCGGGCGATCTTGTTGTGGTTACCGGTCGTAGAAATGCGGTTCATGAGTTACAGGGCAAGGCTCAAAGCAATGAAGTAGCATTACCGGAAAGCTATGAAGTTATTGAAGAAAATCGTCAACTTATCGCTGATAACCGCAAGCTGATTGGTCGTTCTTTAAGAGAAATTAAAGACAGCTCAAACGAACGTTCATTCCGTGGCGTGTATGTGACTGATTACATCCGTGAAGGTACTTCAGTCGCCATTACTGATGATCTGATTGTTCAGAAAAACGACGTTATTCAATTAACAGGCACCGCTCAAGACATCAACCGAGTTGAAAAACACATCGGTAAGCGCATGGGTTCAGCAACCATGACTGATTTCATCGTACTGGGTTTCGGTATGGTTCTGGGTCTACTTATCGGCTTAATCAGTTTTAAGATTGCAGGTATTCCCGTAACGATTGGTTCTGGTGCAGGTTGTTTGATCTCTGGCCTGCTTGTTGGCTGGTTACGTAGCCGAAACCCACATGTGGCTCAGTTCCCAGCGGGAGCAGCAAACTTCATTCGTGATTTTGGTTTAGCAGCGTTTGTTGGCATTGTTGGCCTAGAAGCCGGCCCTCAAGCAGTTGACACTATTAAAGAACACGGCATGTCACTTCTGTTTTTGGGTATGGCGGTCACCATCATTCCACAGATTATTTCGTTCTTCTTCTCGTACTTTGTATTGAAGATTAAGAACCCAGTAGAAGCTTTAGGTTGTGTAACCGGTGGTCGAAGTGCAAACCCAGCGTTCGCTGCATTGATGGAAAAAACAGGCAATGCAACGCCAGTATTCTCTTTCACTGTAACTTACGCCGTAGCCAACGTGTTACTGACTCTATGGGGCCCAATTATCGTCGGGATCATTACTGTTAATGCTGGTATGTAATTAAAACCACAAACTCGTTATAAGTTAAATAACCAGAAATATTTAAATTTATTAAAAGTCCTAGTCAATTATCTCATTGGATAGGGCTGAATAACCACACTTAAGTAAAACGAATTAATAATTATAGTTTTCAAGATTTAATTAGGTAAATATTATGACTACACAAAATACAAATATCGACTTTTCAAAATTCGCTGATTTAAGCCCATTTGAATTAAAAGACAAACTAATTGAAGTTGCTCAAGCAGTGCCAGACCGCGCTTTATTAGATGCAGGTCGTGGTAATCCAAATTTCCTAGCAACATTGCCACGTAAAGCATTTATTCGCTTGGGTGAATTCGCAGTAATGGAAGCGGAGCGCACGTATTCATATTTGGATGGTAGCTTTGGTGGCATTCCAGATGGTGTAGGTATTGTTGAGCGTTTTGATTCTTACGCAAACAACAATCAGCAGAACCCAGGTGTTCAATTCATTGAAAAAGCTCTGAGCTACGCAAAAGATCGCTTAGGTATCGAAAAGCAAGTGTTCTTGAATGAACTAGTGAACGCGTACTTAGCGTGTAACTACCCAGTACCGCCACGCATGCTGACGAATATCGAAAGTGTTGTAAAACAATACATTGCAGAAGAGATGTACGGCCCTATGCCAATGACGACGGATTTCGATCTGTTTGCGACAGAAGGTGGTACGGCATCAATGACGTACACGTTCCAAACCATGTTTAACAACGGTCTACTGAAGAAAGGCGATAAGGTTGCGTTAATCACACCAATCTTCACACCTTACTTAGAAATCCCTGAGCTTTCAGAATACGAGCTAGAGATTGTAGAGCTTCGTTTAGATGAAACAACATGGCAGCTACCTATGTCTGAAATCGAGAAGCTTGAAGACAAAGACATTAAACTGCTGTGTGTGGTGAACCCAGCGAACCCGGCATCAGTGAAGTTCTCTGATGAGACTCTGAATAACCTGTCAGACTTCGTCAACACACAACGTAGTGATTTGTTCATTATCACAGATGATGTTTACGGCACATTCGCAGACGATTTTGTTTCTCTGTTTGCCAAACTTCCATACAACACGCTTTGTGTTTACTCATTCTCTAAGTACTTCGGTGCGACAGGCTGGCGCCTTGGCTCAATTGCGATTCAGCACAACAACGTGTTCGATGATGCAATGCGCAGCCTACCAGAATCACGTCAACTGGAACTGGATGATCGTTACAAAACGCTAGACCCAGAACCGCGTGGTATTAAGTTCATTGACCGCATCGTTGCAGACAGCCGCAGTGTTGCACTAAACCACACTGCTGGTCTTTCACTACCACAACAAGTTCAAATGGCGCTGTTCTCGTTGAACTGCCTAATGGATTCAGAGCAAAACTACAAAGAATCGTGCAAACGCATTATTCGCGAACGTTACAAAACTCTGTACAAAAACATGGGTATCGAAATTGAAGAAAACAAAGATCGTGTGGACTACTACACATTGCTTGAGCTCGACACTTTGGGTGGCAAATTGTACGGCCCAGCTTTCGTTGAATGGTTCAAAGCGAACGAGAAGGGCAAAGACTTCCTGTTCCGACTTGCACACGAAACTGGCGTTATCTTGCTTCCAGGAAAAGGCTTCGATGTAGTACACGCATCTGTTCGTGTATCACTAGCTAACCTGACTCACCATGAGTACGAACTGATTGGCCGCGCAACTCGCAAGGTGTTGGACGAGCACTTCGCCGAATTTCAAGGCGCATAAGTTCAAGTGAGGCTTAGAATCGAATACATGATTTTAAGCCGATAACGTCCAAATCGTTAAGAATAAGCCTCGGCGATGTCGAGGCTATTCCGACCAAATAAGCACAGTGGTTAGACCGATAAAAATGCCTGTCTTGATGTTCCGTTGTGTTTATTTAGTCGTCTTATCCAAGTATTCAAATCCATTTCAAACTGAAAGAGCGACGCATGAAAAGCATTATTTCTATTCAATCTCACGTGGTTTATGGGCATGCAGGAAACAGTTCTGTGGTTTTTCCAATCCAAAGAATGGGACTCGATGTGTGGCCAATCCACACTGTTCAGTTCTCTAATCACACTCAATATCAACAAGGTTGGACTGGGCAAACATTCGGCTCAGATGATATCAGAAACTTGATTCGAGGCTTAGACAACATCAACGTACTGAAAGACTGTGGTGCGATCCTATCGGGTTATCAGGGAAGTGCAGACCAATGTAAAGCAGTTGCCGAGTCGGTGAATCTAGTTAAAGAAAAGAACCACAGTGCGCTCTATGTCTGTGACCCTGTAATGGGTGACCCAGATAAAGGTTGTATCGTTGAGGTTGGCGTTAAAACCGCCATTACCAAACACTTGCTGCCTATTGCCGATGTCATCGTGCCAAACCAATTTGAACTAAGTGAATTGACCGGCATTAAAATCCTCTCCCTTTATGACGCGGTTACAGCTTGTAAGAAAGCATTGGAGCTTGGGCCAAAGATGGTGCTTGTGAAGCATCTTCACTCATTACCCGATGACGCATTCAGTATGATCCTGGCAACGAAAAAGGCATGTTATTTAGCCCAACGACCGAACATTGAATTTACTCAACAACCGGTTGGTGTCGGTGACCTTATCTCTGGCCTTTTTACAGCAGGGTTAATAAAGAGAATGTCTCCCGTTGCTGCATTCCGACATGCCAATAACGCGGTTTATGGTGTGTTGGAGCTAACTAAAAGTTATGGCACTTGGGAGCTACAAACGATCAATGCACAATATGAATTTGTAGAGCCTATCCACGATTTCAACGTGGTCAAAATCGGGTAGAGCGTTTAACTCCGATAGTGGTGAGGGTGTACCAATTCGATGGGTAGCGTCCTACAAACGAGATTACGAACTAAGCCTAAACTTAGCTATATTACCGCCAGAAAGAGACGGACTTCACTTTATCCCTATTTATTAACTTCTCTGTTTATAGCTTTTCTTTTTATTAAACAGAATCTCTGAATCATTTTAGAGAACATTAAATGAGCCTAATTATGAACCGTCTAATTTCCTCGGGTTTTACCGTTGCTTTGTCATTACTTGTAGTGGCATGTAGCTCACCCCACACGTTGGATGTACGCGTACACAAAGACAATTACAAAGAAGTGGTTGTAGAAGAAGCGATATCAGTAAAAGAGCCATTGCGTATTTGGGCGAGTGAGAACCCAGACTTCTTATACTCTCCAACCGCTCAAACGACGCCAATTAGCGTGTCAGGTGAGCAACTGAATATCTTAGCTTTGTCAGGAGGCGGCGCGAACGGAGCCTTTGGAGCCGGTATCTTGATAGGGCTGGAAGAATCTGACCAATTGAAAGACTACTCAATAGTGACTGGCATCAGTGCAGGAGCGCTAATGGCACCATTTGTATTCATCGGCGGAGATGCATTTCCGAAGATGAAGGAGGTGATGTTAAACATTAATGACAAATCAGTGCTTGGCAAAAAGAACTTTTTGAACACCGTGTTTAAAGATGCTTTTACTGACGGTAAAAACTTGAATCAATTTATCGCTCAGGCGTTCCCTGAACCGATGATCGAGCAAATTGCTGCGCGACACCGCAGCGGTAAGCGTTTGTTTATTGGTAGCACGCACTTTGATTCTGGAGAGCTTGTCATTTGGAATGTGGGTGCAATTGCAAATAGTGACATGCCAGATAAGTCTGAACTTATATATAAGGTTTTAGCAGCAAGTGCTTCCATTCCTGGAGTCTTCCCACCGCAGTTTATCAATGTGGAATATGAGGGTAAAAGTTATGAAGAACTTCACGTCGATGGTGGTTTAGCCGCTCAAGTATTTTTCAATCCATCTAACTTCGACTATCAGCAGATATCAGATGCTCTTGGGTTAGAAAAACCACCACAGCTCGATGTTATTCGAAATGGAGCACTGAAAGCGCCGTACCACTCGCTGAGAGATAAGGGTCTAGATTTAGTAGCAAAGAGCGTATCAAGCCTGACTCTTGCACAAACGCGTGGTGACTTATATCGAATGAAATACATCAGTGAAATCAACAACATTGATATGCAATTTACTTACATCGAGCACGATTTTGGTTACGCCAAACGAACCAAAGACATGTTTGATGAACACTACTTATTAACCATATACGAATATGGTTATCACAAAGCAACTCAGGGTAAACCTTGGGTAACAGAATTACCTTAATTTAGGGATATTGTAAAATGAATAAAACAGCTTTAACGCTACTTATCATGGCAACGTCTAGCGCTGCCATGGCACAAAATGTGACCTCAATGGAACAGCAAAAAGTCGATAACGACATGCTACAACTGGCCGACGTTCAACAAGAAGCGGCGTTGTTCATGGTTGAAGAAAATTCAGACTACGTGGCGATTGACTACATTGGTAAGTGGGTTGACGTGAACAATTACGTCACACACAAAGAAGCCAAAGAACGCCAGCTTCAAAAGACCACCAAGAAATACATCTACTCGCAAACAGGTGAAACTTTAGAATCCATCGAGCAGCGAATTGCTGAGCATATTCAAGTGGACCAACCTAGATATTTTAGTGTCGATGTTTACCGTAATTACCACGGTGATTCAGGCGACTTTAACTATTTGGCTCGAGTTATCGAGTACATTTAAGTTATTCGTTTAACATCAATGATAAAACCTACTGGCTTAAGTAGGTTTTTTTGTTTCAAATCGACGAATTATTTTCACTAATACTATTCTGACAAAGTAGATATTTCGTCAACCTGTGATAATTTAAATAGATAACGATTAAAAGTAAGCACAACAAAATGAATTTCAGCATTGAACAACTTCTCGCGTTCGTTACCGTTTATGACCAGCTTTCCTTCAGCAAAGCCGCCGTTAAACTCAATAAACACAGAACAACAATCGGGCAGGTGATCACTAACCTTGAAGACCAGCTCGCAGTAAACCTTTTTGAAAGAATAGGTCGCTCGGTAGAGCCCACAGAAGACGGGCATCTTCTTTACCATTATGCCAAGCAAACCATTGAGCAAGCTCGTACCTTCGACAAGGTAGCGTTGAGCCTCTCTTATGGTGGATTAGAAAACATCACAATCGCGTATTCGAGCGTGATTCCTCAGCGTGTCCTTGTCGATATTCGAAAGCAACTCAAACGTGACTTCCCAATGATGCGAGTCAACTTTCTGGTTCGTAACAAGAAAGCGATCAAGCAAGGGATACAGGATGGTGAGTACCACTTTGGTTTGGTGAATGTTCATGATAGCCGCGCGATGCACAGTTTAGACGCAACTTTTTTAGGACATATTGAGTTCTATCCGTTCGTACAAAAAGGTGGTGAATTTAGCAACCTAGACAAAGAAGATGTGCTTGTAGCTTTAAGAAACTCTAAACAGTTTGTGTTGAGAGCCCTAATCGAAGAAGGGATGTCGGAAAAAATAATCGTAAGCTCAGACCACGAAGAGATTGACCAACTTGCGTTGATGATCAAAATGGTTGAAAAAGGCTTGGGTTGGGCACTTTTACCTAAATCATTTTTCTCTGACCCAGAATTTTCTCAACATGAAATTGAACCTATTCAAGCTGCTGAGTTATTTGAAGGGTTCAAATTTGGTTTCGCCCTGTGGTGCCCTCATTCGAAACAGGTCAGTGATATCAAGGGCTCTTTGACTTCAGTGATTTCAGAATACCGAGAGCGTTTAATCAGCAACTATCGGCTGTAGCTTTTGGTCTATTGCAATGGTTTGCAATATTCATATTAACCATTATTCATACTGTATTATTAAAAAAGGCTCACTTAGAGCCTTTTTTTGTATCCGCTTTTTGAGCCTTATCTCGTTAGAGAAACTAAATATTTGATGGGTTTGACCCTCTATATAGGAGTAGGGCAACACCATTATTTGGCCTATTCTATGCCCGTCGATTAAGGACCCCCTTTATTGGCAATAAGTGTTTAATTTCTATGTTTATTGCAAGGAAGCAAACTTTCGGCCGGGTTTCGTCACCCGGCCTTTTTTATGAGGCCAATTTTATGACTCGCTGCGGCGGCATTGTTCTTCTTTCCTGCTTTTGGTTTACAACATCTTCTTTCGCATCTTTTTATGATCCTGTTGATGGTCAATTTGATATGGGGCATCACCTTGCGGAAAACGCACATGGCTTTTTACCTATCCCAATTTTGATTACCGAACCTGCGGTGGGGTACGGCGGCGGTGTGGCTGGTTTGTTTTTACATGAGACGGATGAGGAAAAGCGACAACGAAAACAGGCTGCTCTTTCTGCCATAGATGGTGGTGCGCAGTTAGTACCCTCAGCAATGTCAGTAGTGGGCGCAGTAGGGACAGAGAACGAAACTTGGTTTGTATTTGGTGGCCATAGACGATCTTGGATGAATGATTCCATTCGTTACACAGGAGGAGGCGGCTTTGGCGTTGCGAATTTGGATTTGTACACATCAATCAACTGGGGCCCCATAGATCATAACCTTAGAATAGGCACATCAACTTCGGTAGCCGTACTTTCACAAAAGGTGCAGTTCCGGATTGGGCATTCGCCTTGGATGTTGGGGATAAAGCAGTTATTAGCTAAGTCTGAGATTGAATTTGATAACATGGTTTTAGACCGAATTTTGGGTAACGAATCGGTTACTTCAGGCTTAGGGTTGGAGGCTGAATATGACACAAGAGATAATTTATTTTATCCAACCAAAGGTTACAAATTGTCTGCAGATTACATGGTGTACGACGAAGCGATTGGCAGTGATTACAATTACCGAAATTTGAACATAGATGGCGAAGCCTATATCCCAATTACCAATAAATGGACGTTAGGCTTGGCCGCAAATTATCAAAGCTTCGAACAGCAAGACCTGTTTGTATCACCCACAGCGAAACCGTACGTGTCGTTACGCGGCGTGTCATCTTATCGGTACCAAGGAGATGAGATTGAAACAATCCAAGGCCAATTGACGTATAGCATCACTCATCGTTGGAAGGTGTCTGGGTTTTACGGTTCAGGGGTTGCAAAGCAAGATAACGGCATAAGCCATGACAGTACCGTAAATGCCGGAGGTGTCGGCTTTCGATACCAAATCGCGAGACGTTACGGTTTGCACCTTGGGATGGATTATGCGCAAAGCCATGAAGAACGCGCTATCTACTTTAACGTAGGCAGTGGTTTCTAGAACAACGGAATAGGTTAAATTTTTCCAAGAAAAAAGGCGCTAATTAGCGCCTTTTCGTTTTCTATCACTTTCTTACAGTAAGATTACTTCTTACGGCAGAACTCAGCGATTACGTACATTGATTGACCGCCGTTTGTTTTACCAGAAACAAGCTTAGGATCGTCACCAACGCTGATACCACGGATAACAGTACCTTGCTTAATCACTTGGTTAGTACCTTTGATTGGCAGGTCTTTGATTACTGTTACGTCGTCACCTTTCTTAAGTTCAACGCCGTTCACGTCAAGAGGTTTGTCATCAGCAGACATACCGATTTGTGCCCAAACTGACGTTTCTTCTTCAAGGTACATCATGTCTAGTGCGTCTTGAGCCCAGCTTTCTGTGTTCAGACGAGTAAGTTGACGCCATGCCGTTACTTGAACTGGCGCCTCTTGGCTCCACATGCTGTCAGTCAGGCAACGCCAGTGGTTGATATCTTTAGGATCGTCAATCTCACCAAGACATTTGTCACATACCATGATGCCGTGATCCACTGTTACGTGGCTGTGTGGCGGCACTGCGTATGCAGTAAGAGAAGAATCAGAACCACATAGTTCACATTTAGATTGGCAGCGTTCTAGCATAGTAGCTTCAGAAGACATAATGGACTCACATTTATTAGGTATTAAATTACGGGGCTATTATCCACTTTATTTACAATAAAGAAAGAGGTCGTACGGTATTCTGTCTTGATTAATTTTAGCTGAGATCAACCATTTGTGTTTTAAAGTTTTATGCAAACGGTTAACTAGGGAAGGTTAGCTAGTCACAGGAACAAAAATGCCAGCGGTTAGGCTGGCATTTGGTTTAGTGAGGGAGAGTTATTATTCCAATACCGCTCCATTAATTGAGCCTGCTGATAAAGCGTTGTTTACCAAGAAATCTGTAGCTTGTGTCTGCATGCTAATGTGATGGTTTAAATCTAGTGGCATAGGCGTAGTGTCATCTTGCGGAGCAACAAATGTACTATGCGATGCCGCATCACTAAACTTAACAAAGTCTTTAGTGCCGTTTGGTGATGTATTGCTTGCATCTACCACCGTTAAGCCAAGTTTCGTAGCGAGCGGTGTTGTACCAGCAAAAGGTGCATCCGCAACAGTATTTGGCACTGTTTGGTCGTCTTGTGCTTGCCCCATATAAATAGGCATCTGAGTAGAAGCTGCTAGCAAGTAATCAACATTACTATATGGATCAATAGTGTCTAACACGGTTTGTGCCGCATAAGCGAACTGTTGGAACGCGGCCGTCATTGCAGCTAGTTGTTCCGGCGTAGCATTATCTTCAAACGTGCTATAACAAACTTGATCTGTTAAACCTGTGCAGCTTGCAGAAGCGAAACTTGCGTAATCACTAGAAGCACCCAAAGCTACATTATGCTTAACTTGCGGTCCAAAGAACGGTGAACCCAACAAAAGGTTAGATATTTGTCCACCAGAGTTTTCAATAGCCGCAGCACTGAAGCTATATAAAGCATCGGCAGTCGCACTACCTAGCGTTCGGTTAGATGATGCAACTGCAGTTGTTCCGACAATACCACCCAATGAATGACCTAAGAATTTAACCTGTGAGCCAGCAAATGCTTTCAAAGGTGAACTAGCAAGCAAACCAGCTTGCAAAGAAGCAGTTAAAGAGGCTCTTAAGCCCATTACATCCAATGAACTTTGGCGTACGTTATCGCGAGCTACAGGTAGGTTAGCAAGGTTCAAGTAAGCCAACACATCTGCGTTTGCTGAACGGGTATCATCTAGACTGCGCGTACCATGTATTGGTAAGTCAATTGCGATAACAGCAACGCCAGCTCTCGCTAAATTGTAAGCGAACGCATAAGCATTTTCTTTAGCAGAGGTTATACCGTGTTGGTAAATCACCACATCAGTAGGATCTGCACCATTAGGTGTAAATAACAAAAACTCTACAGACTCTAATGATTTTACCTGAGGAACTGGAGAGTATTTCGTAATAACTCTTTCGCTATCAAGTGGTGAACCATCTGCTAAAGTCAGGTTTAGGCCAACCAGTTTAAGCTGTTCTGTTTGGTCAGTCGCTAATACACTAGTATCGATACCTGCAGCGACTAATTGAGCAGCCATGTTAGCTTGCTCGTTAGCATCACTTAGAGCATTTGATACTTTAGCTAAGCTAGGCATACCTGATTCGAATGGCTGAGAATTCCATTCGCTAATACTGGTTTCTAGGTAATAAGGTAACTGAACGAAACCCTGAGTCACATCAACGTTGTCAGTACCACCGTATAGTCCGTTAATCGCAGCCTTTAGAGTAGCGATAGTTGTCGCGTCACCGCCAGCAACATATTTATCGAAGTCTGTATCGTTTGCTAATGCTGTAGTGAAGAGTTCTGTAGAACCGAATTGCATTGTGTAAGCTGCCGTAAGATCGACAGAGTTAGGGTTTGCGCTGCCTTTCCAGACACCATTTAGGTTTGTCGCTGCCAAACCTGTTGCCGTAGCGCCTTTAGTAGCAAATAGCGTGTCTCCAACAGACTCAGTAGTAAACCAAGTTGAATAGATGATGTTCTCTGTATCAAGGTTAATTGCACCTGCTGCTGTCGCGCCAGCGAAGATCTTCTCAACCCCTTGAGTGACTTGTTGAGCTTGAGCAAGGCTACCTTCGGTATAAATCACTGCACTCGATTTTAGTGCAGCGTAACTTGCTGACATACCAACAGGATCACCATTCACATCCGTAAGTTCGTTTGACAGAGCCAACACATACTCACTGGAGGCATCAAGTGAATCATCAAATTTGATCGTGAACGTGTCAGTTGCAGAACTAGATTCGACCTCAAAATCAATACCTAGCGTCAATACCTTTGTAACACTTGGTGTGGTCTCAGATGTAAGTGAACCACTAAGTTGTAAAAGATAAACGCCACCAGTCGCAGCACCATCCGCTAATCCAGCACCTTCAAAATCCATGATGATCGGCATAGAAGTCGACCAACCGTCCATAGTGTTCATTGCTGCGATAGGGTTGGTCAATGAGTCATCACCGCTAGTCGGCAGACCCAGTGTGCCGTCTGTCGTATCCATCAATGCAAAGCTTGGAAGAGGAACTGCGACATCTGCACCTGTTAACTGAAACTTGATGTTAGTCGCTTGAGCAAGTGAATCTTGAATATATTGCTCATATTGAATTGCGGTTGATGCGCCAGAGCTTGATGAGTCGTCACCGCAACCAGCAAGAAACATTGCAGAAGCAAGCAGCGAAACATTAAATAACTTTTTCATGTTTTGTAATTCCGTTTAGTTGAAGGTGTAGTTCATTTGAATCGCAGATAGGTACGCAACTGCATCGCCAGAGAACTCAAGCTCTTGGCCTAGTTCATTGGTTTCTTTGAAGTCACCATCTTTACTTTGTACAAGGGCAAAACCAGCATCGAACGAAAGGTTAGGGCTGTACTGGTAAGTTAAACCGGCGCTGTACCAGAAACGATCGCTGTCAGGGATACTTAATGTCGCTTCACCCGCTTGTTCGTCGTATGCAAGACCAGCTCGCAGAGTCCACGCTTGGTTCAGTTGATAAGTCGCACCTAATGAGTAACGGTTGTTATCGTCGTAGTGTTCAGTCTTTTTGAAACATTCACCATTTACACAATCTGGACTGGTTGCTTTAAGTTCTTTGAAGCTACTCCAACCCGTTTGCTGCCAACCGTAGTGAATTGCCCACTGGTCAGTCAGTTGGTGAAAAGCGGAGATTTCTATAATCGAAGGTAACGTGATCTTAAGACGACCTGTTGTAGATGTAGCACTGCCTTGTACGATGCTTCCGGTGTAATCGTTAAAGTCACCATCATCAAAATCTAGGTCAACTTCAGAACGATAGGCGATAGCGAAGCGATTGTTTTCGTTTAGCTCATATAGCGCACCAACGTTCCAACCGAATGCAAAAGTTTCACCCGTCATGCTAATCAGCTTGGTAGAAGCAGGATCACCGGTAATGTTAGAAATTGAACCTTGGTGACGGTTCAGTTCTGCCTCAGCGTAAACAAAGTTCACGCCAGCACCAACGCTGAATTGTTGGTTAATTCGATATGCTACGTTTGGATTGATGTTAACAGAGATCAGAGAAGTATCACCGGCGAGATCACCAGCATAGATATCGTCTGGGTAGTCAGTCGCTACACCATAGTTTGAGAACATACCGATACCCCAAGCCCATTTATCATTGATTGGACTAATGTAGTAAGCAGCTGGAACAACTTGCAGAGGCGCCACATCACTGGACTTCTGACTCTGACCGCCAGAACCTGGGACATTCTTCTGTGTGATGTCTACTTCTGGATCAACGATAGAAACCGCGCCTGAAAACTGGGCTGTATCAAATAGGGTCATTGCGGCGGGGTTTCTCGCTAGTACACTCGCGTTGTCAGCTACTGCACCTTCACCAGAAAACGAGCGACCAAGGCCTGAGGCAGAATGCTCAGCAACTTGGAAGCCAGCGGCAAGTGAATTACATGCAAATAGCACCGAAAGTGAAACGAGAGAGCGTTGTATTGTTTTCATCCTTGACCCTCCTAGGGCATCGAATTTCGTTATTATGGTTTGAAAACACACTGAGCATTTTTGGTGTTGAAGCTCTAATGTAAACAGCATGTTAAATTCATGTTTTATATAAAGTCAAAGAAAGAGTTGTTATTTTGTGAACTTATATTTTTTAGGGGCGGCACTTTAACATCAATATTATAAATGCAATCAATGGTTTGTTTGTGGTTGGAGGTGTGACCAGAGTGTTTATGCACCGTTGCGGTATAAATAGTGTTCAACAGCTCGATATGTAACGATTTTGTTTCTGTTTACCGTCATTCCCTAAATCGGCATAATATCAGCTCATTTTGATGGTTATTTAATTGGAATTTATAGTTTGGAATTACTCGCGATAGAGTTTCTTGGTAAACCACTTCGTTTAGAAGGATCGATGGCAGGGTGGCAGCAGCTATTTTGGGACAACACACTAGTGTCTCAATTAGATGCGACTTCGGAAGATGGTGATGTGCGAACACATACATTTATGCTTCGTTCTGGCGAAGAAACGTTGCAGTGTCACGTGGAATCTACGGTTCAGTGGCAACCTTTTGAGATGGTTTATAAGGCGCTGGTTAACGGACAAGTCGTTACCGAAGGAAGTCGGAATACTAAAGACATCGAGCAGCAAACTCCGGTTGTGGCACCTAAACCGGAAAAGCGCTTTAGTTTGATTGGGTTAGTATCGCTTGGAATGAAAGCGCTTAAGAGCGCTAAGTTGATTAAAGTAGTGCTTGCATCTGCGAGTTTGGCGGCATATTCGTGGCTATTTTCTATTCAGTTCGCTCTCGCTTTGATCGCTTGCTTGATGTTCCATGAATATGGACATATCAGAGCCATGAAATACTTTGGTATGAAAACGAAAGGTATTTATCTAATCCCATTCCTTGGTGGCTTAGCACTCTCTGATGAAAAGATTAATACACGATGGCAAGATGTGGTTATCTCAATCATGGGGCCTTTGTTTGGACTAATATTATCGCTTGTGTTCACCGTGTTGTATTGGGTGACAGGTGAGATGTTCTTTGCAGGTCTTGCGGTATTTAATGCCTTACTTAACTTATTCAACCTACTACCGATTTTGCCACTTGATGGTGGTCATGTTCTAAAAAGTATCAGCTTTTCGATGAACAGTGTGCTCGGTATCGTTCTATGTGTCGCAGCGGCTGTAGGCGGCGTTATTCTAAGTTATCAGTTGAATCTAACGCTGTTTGGCTTCTTATTGATTATGGGTAGCGTTGAAATACTGTTTGAATGGAGAGGGCGCCACCATAGCCATTTATTACCACTAGATAGATATGGCCAAGTAGTTTCTTTCCTTTGGTATGTAGGTCTAGTGTCTAGTTTGATCGGCGTTATTTGGTATTTCGCTTCTACAGGCGACCAGCTACTAAGCCTACCGTTACAGATCCTTGGTACTTAATACTCTTGCGATAGAGTCAATGTCAGAGCAAGAATCTCACTAAACGAAAAACGCCCTATCCAAATGGTTAGGGCGTTTTTATTGAGTCATCACCGAGTCGTGTTGGTAAAGCGATCCGGACTTACATTATGCCTTACAGTTTGGTCTTGCTACATTCGATTGAGGTAGCGTTGTTATTTTTGACTGTAAGTCCTTAATACGAGTACTGTGCGAAGGGTGAGTAGAAAGAAGCTCTGGTGGTTGGCTTCCACCTGACGCTTTCGCCATGTTCTGCCACAAATCGACGCTCTGTTTAGGGTCAAAGCCAGCTTGCGCCATGTATTCTAGGCCAACAATATCGGCTTCAGACTCTTGAGTTCGACCATAAGGCAGAATCACACCATATTGAACACCCAAGCCTAATGCGGCCATGGTCATCCCTTGATATTGCTTGTATTCAGATGAACCCAGAGCGACACTCGTAATCGATAAACCTGTATTGGCGATCTGTGATTGGGACAAACGTTCGTTGCTGTGATCAGCTAAAACGTGCGCGACTTCGTGTCCGATGACGGTAGCCAATTGGTCTTGGTTCACTGCGACCTTAAGTAACCCCGTATATACACCAATTTTACCACCCGGTAGGGCAAACGCGTTTACTTGGTCACTATCAAAAACAACGACTTCCCATTCACTAAAACCTTGCTTAGGAATGTGTTGAGTAATACTGTTCGCTACACACTGTACATAGGCGTTTGTTTTTGCATCTGTACTAATAGGTTGCTCTTTCTTCATCTGTTCGAAAGATTGCGCGCCAAGTTGAGACATATCTTTGTCTGAAAACAGCAGCAATTGATTTCTTCCTGTTGGAGAAGCGCTACATGCGGTTAAGCCTGCGAGAGTGAGAAGCGAGGCAAACTTCATCCATGACGTCATACAATATCCTCTGTGTATTCGGTTTTTATGCATGTTAACATCAACTTGCGTAATGGCTAATAGCTATAAGATAACTTATTAGATGTAAGACAAGAACAGACACCAATAACAAACTCTGCTCAAGCGATAACAAAAATTAAGGAAACTGCATGACCATTTGGAAAAAGCCTGTTGACCTAGATACCTTCAACGCGACCTCAAAAAATACCTTAATTGAGCACCTCAACATCGTTTATACCGAGGTCAACGATAATTCATTAGTGGCGACTATGCCCGTTTGTCATTTTACTCACCAACCACTTGGTATGCTTCATGGTGGTGCTTCCGTCGTGCTTGCAGAAACGTTGGGCTCGTTAGCGGCAAATTTCTGTGTGCCAGAAGGCTACTACTGTGTTGGACTCGACATCAACGCTAATCATGTAAGATCAATGCGTGAAGGGCATGTTATCGGCACCGCTGAGCCAATTCACCTTGGTGTATCGACACAAGTATGGCAGATAAATATTACTGACGAGCGTCAACGCTTGGTCTGTACAAGCCGTTTAACCATTGCAGTAAAAAAGCACAAACGATAAAACGAACGATTATTGGTGGCACCATTGTGACCACCAGATTGATCCCCGTTAACTAACCACAATTCTAGTTTGAGAAATCCATGGTCATAACCTTTAAAAATGGAAAAGTCATTGCAACAGCGCACGAACTTGTTGTTCGTTTAGATGGTGAACATAGAGTCACGCTTCAAGCTCAAGTCGATGCGATTCAACTGATCGGAAAAGGGGCAAATGTCATCTCAGCCAATGGCTCTGAATGTAAGTGGTCAATAAAGTTAGACGATGAACAACAGCTTCGCGACATCGCCAATGAAATTGGTTGTGATGTGATGTAACCCAATGTCTGCAAAGCGCTTTGCTGGCTTGCTATCTTAGTCAAAGTAAACTTACCTACTCAAATTCGATATTTCTGAGTAAAAACATTATCAGTTAGATTGATTTTCACTAATAAAATGAGGAAACTGAATTCATTATCCCTTGAATAAGTTTTCCTCTTTATGAGTAGCCCAAGACTTCGCGTTCAATTTGAAACCCTGTTTGAATACTTCGATGGTAAAGACGCTGATGTTCAGCTTGATGACATAACAGATGTACTCTGTTGTACACGTCGAAACGCCAGAATGGTACTCAATAAACTCGAAGAAGAGGGCTGGATAGAGTGGTTACCTGCGGCTGGTCGAGGTAAGTTATCTCAACTGATTTTTAAGCAAAACCGCTGTGACGTCAGTGAAAACTTGGCAAGGCGCTACTTAGAAGAAGGTAAGATTGGACAAGCGCTATCCGTTCTTGACCAAAATGCTGCAAAGCTAACCCAAGTTATCCAAAACTACCTCGGAGTTCAATATCAAGAGGGTGAACAGGTCATTCGTTTGCCTTATTATCGCCCGCTTTCCATGCTTAATCCGACAAAGTCGATGCGTCGCTCAGAACAACACATCGCCTGCCAAGTCTTCAGTGGTTTGACGCGTTTGGATGAAAACGATCAGCTCCAGCCTGATCTTGCCCACTCTTGGCAGCAAATCAGTGACTATCAATGGCGGTTTTTCTTGAGACCCGGTGTGCGCTTCCATAATGGTGAGCCACTCATGACAAATCACGTCGTTGATACACTGCTAGCACTCGAGCCACTTAATATGTTCTCTCATATTAAAGATGTTTCCTCACCGGCCAATTGCGTCGTTGATGTCTTTCTAACGCGCCCGGATAAATACTTCCCACTCGCGCTCACTGAATCCGTCGCAAAAGTAACGTTGCCGATGATTTTACGTGGCGAGGACTACGATATTCGTCCAATTGGTACTGGTCCATATCGCATTGAAAAGAATGACGAAAAACAACTCGTATTAACCGCTTTCAATGGCTACTTTGGCTTTAGACCGCTGATTGATCGTGTCGAGGTGTGGGTCGTGGATGAAGCCTATTCGTCCATGGTTTATCCAAGCCTTTCTAAGCCGGTTATGGCTGATCGCGGAGATAGCGATGAAGTAGAGCTCGATCCGGGATGTACGTATCTATTGCTCAACAGAAAGAAAGGTATCGCGAAGGACCCTGCATGGGCGGAGTTTTTATCCAATGCGCTAAATGCTGCCGATCTTTTTGTACACATTCCCAAAGAGACCGTCATTGATCTGGGTGTATTGCATGCTTATGGCATCAAGCCTGGTTGGTACGATATCAAGTTAAAAGTTCCGCAGTGTCCACCAGCCGATACTAAGCCTGCAGTAAAGTTAGCCTATCAGTGCCAACACCCGATGTTTCCTACGCTCGCGAAAGCCATAGTGACGGTTCTCAAGCAATATAACGTTGATGTTGAGCTTTTCGGTTACGAAACCGATCCACCGCATGCGGACGATGTAGATATTTGGATAAACCCAATGGGAATTGCAAACAACAGAGACGATGCGTTGGCATGCTGGCTTATGGATTACAGTTTCCTTGATGAGTCGAGCCCAGCAGAAGATTTTGATCAGTGGTGCCATATGATCGATCGTTGGCGCTCTGGTGAATTTGAGCAGTTCCCAGCAAGGCAGCTTGGTAAGCAACTGGTACAAAGCAATCAATTGATTCCCATGTTCCATTGTTGGCTAGGGGTAAACAAAGACCAATGTGGCACCTTGCAAAACGCGAAGTGTAATGCGCTTGGTTGGTTCGACTTTAGCCAAGTTTGGGTTAAACCTGACGTTGATTAATATGCGGATAGCGTCAGCAAGGGCAAGGGCAAGGGCAAGGGAACAATAATGCAAACCGTCTTAGTGACATTAATTACGCTGGTGGCCTTTGCGGCCAACTCAGTGCTCTGCCGATGGGCATTGATGGATCAAACCATCGATCCTTTGAGTTTCTCCGTTATACGTATTTTATCTGGCGCGTTTACTCTATTGATTTTGCTAGGTATAGCGTCCCACAATCGCAATAACACAGCTGAACTTAGCCCTACATCGCTGTTTTCTAAGCTCAAATCTCAATTCAGTCTAGTCTCTGTCGTGTCATTGATCGTTTATATGTTCGGATTCTCGTTTGCATATTTAGAACTGGGAGCAGGGCTTGGCGCGTTAGTGTTGTTTGTTGCAGTACAATTTACCATGATTGCGGCTCATCTCATCTCAGGTAATAAGATGTCCTTGATTGAGTGGGCGGGTTGTTTGCTCTCTGTTTCAGGACTTGTTTATTTGTTAATGCCGACCAGCACAACCAATACACCTGATTTAGTTTCAATTGCGCGAATGTCATTGGCAGGTATCGGGTGGGGTATTTATACCTTGGCCGGAAAGCGATCTTCAAATGCTCTGCTGTCAACAACGGCCAACTTTGGGTTCTGTTCATTGATTGTCTTGGTGTTTATCTCACCATGGCTAGTAGTACCAAGTTCAGCTCTTGATATTTCGATGTCTGAACAAGGGTTCATTTATGCCGTATTGTCTGGTTCTGTAGCTTCAGGGGTTGGTTACAGTTTGTGGTACTACGTAGTGAAGAAGCTCAATACTGTCGTGGCATCAATCGCACAGCTTTCGGTTCCGGTTATTGCGACGCTCGGCGGCGTGATGTTGCTCTCGGAGCCTATCACCATGCAATTTGTTATTTCATCAACCATCATATTAGTCGGCATAAGCTTAGTGCTTGTAGCGCCTAAACTTAAACAATAAGAATCAGCACGTTACCTTTATGGCGAAACCAAACAAGAAGCAACCTACGAAAACCGTTCAAATATTTTGCGCGAAATGCAAAACACAGTTATTCAAATATCGAAAAGGCGGTAAGGGTGCGCTCGTAAAATGTTTTAAGGAAAGGATTGTCGAAGACTTTACTACAGAGCCGTGCATTTGCCCTAAATGTGGAATTGAGTTTGCTCGAGATACCTTAGTACGAGGCACACCCGCATTTAAATTCGTGGGTGGTAAGGTCACTATGAAATAGCCTTGAAGCTAAAACACAAAAAATGCCACAGCGTATAGGGCATGTGGCATTTGAAAGTGAGTCTTGAATAAACTGAGTTAACGAAGTGTTCGGCTAAACTTTGGTACGTCCTTGAAGCTTTAGAAGCAGCAGTGAGACGATAGCTCCGGTCGTATCACATAGCATGTCTTTTTGCGCATCCCAAATATCACCTTGTGAACCAAGAAAAGCGATACCTTCATCACCACCTGCGATTTCAGCATACCACCACTCAATAATTTCATAGCCTGCCGCAACACTCATGATGGCAAACAGTGCAAAGAAGCACGCAATCACGGGTTGAGCCAATTTCTTCCGAATAAGATACTCAGCGAGTGGGTAGGCATAAAGCCCGATAGAAAAGTGCGCGACTCTGTCAAAATTGTTGCGCTCAGAGCCAATTAACTGATTAAACCAATCGAACGGTACCTCCGCAAAAGTGTACTTAGCGCCAATCGTGTGCAGTGCCAACCAAATGAACATCAAAACATAAGCGGTTTTTGAAAATGTTAATTTAGTGGATAGCCACCAAATACCGATAAGAATCATTAATGCCGGTACGATTTCCGCAATCCATACGGCTCTCGAAGAGGGAGCAAACGCTGAGAAAAGAAAAACAACGAGATACAAAACAGTGAGCGAAAGTAGAGGTCTATTTTGAGCAAGTGGCGTAATTGTCATCATCAGATCCTATATAAGTTTTATGTATAGTTACACAATAATGAACGCTGTTCAATTGGGTTTTGATTACCAAATTTGTTGAAAAGTAGCGTTATCGCCCAGTATCTAGACAAACGGTTGCGAGAGTTTCACTAAAGTTTGATTTACAACAAAGCGGACCATAAAATCCCCGTATCACTACATAACAAGAAAGAAAGTCATGAAACTGGAAACTGTCGATTATCTTGCTGACGACGCAGCAGAACAATTTGTTCGCTCTTTACGTGAAACTGGATTTGGCGTACTGAAAAATCACCCAATCCCAAAAGAGCTTGTTGAGTCAATTTACGAGAACTGGTACCAATTCTTCATCTCTGAAGAGAAAGAAAACTTCCACTTCAATGTTGAAACACAAGATGGTTATTTTCCACCTTCAGTATCTGAAGTTGCAAAGGGCCACACAGTAAAAGACATCAAAGAGTACTTCCACGTATATCCTTGGGGGCAAATTCCTGAGCAGCTTAAAGAACAGATTCTAGATTACTACCAACGTGCTAATGCTTTTGCTCAAGAGTTGTTAGGTTGGGTTGAAGCGCACGCACCTCAAGAAGTGCAAGAGAAGTTCTCTATCGCTCTATCAGAAATGATCAATGGTAGCGAACAAACTCTGCTTCGCGTACTTCACTACCCACCAATGCAAGGTGATGAAGAACCAGGAGCAATCCGCGCTGCAGCACACGAAGACATTAACCTTCTTACTGTTCTACCAGCGGCTAACGAGCCTGGACTACAAGTTAAGTCTCAAAATGACGAGTGGCTAGATGTACCGTGTGACTTCGGTAACATGATCATCAACATCGGTGACATGCTGCAAGAAGCATCTGGCGGTTACTTCCCATCAACGACTCACCGCGTTATCAACCCAACTGGCGCACGCCTAGAAAAGTCTCGTATCTCACTGCCACTTTTCTTGCACCCGAAACCAGAAGTGGTTCTTTCTGAAAAGTACACAGCAAACGAGTACCTAATGGAGCGCCTAAGAGAGCTTGGCGTTATCTAATTCGTCTGTTTTCGTATACTAAAGGTCAGCATAATGCTGGCCTTTTTGCTTTGTAAATACATAACTGGTTGAAATTTATTTAGTTTGAAACTCGACAAACCACGACAGATCGCTTATCAATTAATTAGATACACACATGCATATGGCTTCGGGCTCAATTAATTATGTCAGACAATCTAGACTCATCGAGTCATCAAAATATTAGTTGCCAGTTTCAAGCACACATGGAAAACCCGTTGCTTTGGCCAATCATGGAAGTGCTCAAACAAAAGCCGACGGGGTGGAAAGTGCACACCTTGGCTGCGCATCTCAACGAGCTCGGCTTTATTCCTGTCCTTGATCCGGTTCCAGAGAAGGAGTTATTCAAGAAGAACTTCTTAATCATGAACGCGCTTTACCAACTACAAGAGACGCTATACCCAGATAATTGGCTGCAAGTTCAAGCGATGGAGATAGAACTAATGTGTGGCCGATATCACGGAAGTACACACGCTATTGACCACCAAGACCCGTTGCGTGAGTACTACATTGATTGGTTGAACTATGAAGCCGAAGAGGGTGAAGTTAAGCGGCTATTGAATGAGTTTTGGACCCGCTATAAGAAGTTTGTTGGTGGTAGTGAAACAGACATGGACCGAAACCGAGCATTGAGCTTGTTTGAGTTACCACTAGACGCTTCACCGGAAGAAATACGTAAACAGTGGAGAAGGCTTGCGCTTCGTTGGCACCCAGATAGAGATGAGGGTAACACCGCCCAATTTCAAACCTTGTGTGAAGCTTGGCATGTGTTGCGAAGCTAGGTTTTTTACCTAGATGCAATGTTGTTTATAAACGATATAAAGCCCCACTGAAGACTCGTGGGGCTTTGTGCTTCTTGTGTGTTATGAGTTACCTTTACTCACACCGCTTTTATGTTCGAATGCATAATCAAGCACTTTGCGAATGTAAGGAGCACCGACCTTAGAGCCACCATTACCATGTTCAATAACGACAGTTGCAACGTAATCCGGGTGTTCATACGGAGCAAAGGCAGTGTAGAGTGCGTGATCAAGCAAGTGCCTTTCTAACTCTTTCGAGTTGTACACCTGATCTTTTGCTAAGCCAAATACTTGAGAGGTACCGGACTTACCACCACTCGTGTATTTTGTTCCTTTAAACGCTCTTCTACCACTACCACGACTACCGTGGTTCACTAATCTCATCGCATTAATTGGTACATCCCAAATCTTGTCTGGGACTTCATCGATTGATGTCATTTGTTTAGGTTCTACTAGCTGTTGAGTCTCTAAGTCTTCACCGTGATCGAGTGTTGCTCGTAGGATATGCGGAGGCATCACCTTGCCATGGTTGACTAACACAGAGGTCGCTTTAGCAAGTTGTAAGGGAGTCGAGGTCCAGTATCCTTGTCCAATACCGATCGGTACCGTGTCACCTTGATACCAAGGCGTGCGGTAGCGCATCATCTTCCAATCTCGTGTCGGCATGTTGGCGTTACTCTCTTCGTAGATGTCGATGCCCGATGGTTTACCAAAACCAAAACGGTTCATCCACGTGCTAATACGGTCGATGCCTAGGTCGAAAGCCATTTGATAGAAAAAGGAATCGACCGACTCTTCAATCGCTTGTGTCACATCAACAGGACCGTGCCCCCAACGCTTCCAGTCGCGCCAGGCTTTAGAGTTAGATTTAGACCCAGGAATGCGCCATACGCCGTGGTCATTACGAATGGTATTTTCAGAAATAACATGTTCTTCCAAGCCCGCAACAGCCATAAATGGCTTAACAGTAGAAGCGGGCGGATAAACACCTAACGTCGCTCTGTTTACCAATGGATGAGCAGGGTCATTGAGAAGTGTTTGGTAATTCTTGCTAGAAATGCCATCAACGAATAGGTTCGGGTCGTAACTCGGGCTTGATGCCATAGCCAAAACACTGTTGTCTTTCGGGTCTAGGACAACAGCACTGCCAGTGCGATGATCAAGTTGTTCGAACACATACTTTTGCAGTTCAAGGTCAATGTTGAGTACGATATCTTTACCAGCCACAGGCGGAACGTATTTTATCGTTCTGACGATGCGGCCTCGGCTATTTACCTCAACCTCTTGATAGCCTTTTTGTCCATGAAGTATGTCTTCGTAGTATCGCTCAACGCCGAGCTTCCCAATGATAGTCGTCGCTTGATAATTCGCTTCTTTGCCTTGTTCTTCCAGTTTTCTTAAATCGTTATCATTGATATGAGCAACGTATCCTAGTACATGAGTCAGTACCTCACCATTAGGGTAAAATCGTTTTAAGCTGGTATCGATAGATAACCCGGGGAATAAGTATTGGTGAACAGAGAATTTTGCGATCTCTTTTTCCGTCAGGTTCTCTAATAGCGTAACGGACATAAAGCGGCGGGTATTGCGGTAACGCTTTTTAAAACGCGTAATTTGTTCTTTATTCAGCGGGATGTACTCGTTGAGTTTGCTGAGCATCTCATCCACATCTTTTGTTTGCTCTGGGATCATGGTGAGAGAAAAGACCAGTTTGTTTTCAGCCAGCAACACACCATTTCTGTCGTAAATTAACCCTCGCGTAGGGGCGATCGGGAGCACTTTAATTCGGTTCCCGTCGGCGCGGGTTTGGTAGCTATCAAAGTTTTGAACTTGGAGTCGGTATAGGTTACCGACTAAGACGAGAGTGAAAAGCAGAATACCTATGAATGCGACAATAACACGGTTTCTAAACAGGTTTACTTCACTTTTATGATCACGCATTTTTACGCGTTTGTGGTACATCAAATCTTAGCCTGTTACATTTAGTTACACTTGTTTAGGCGGACTTTACCATAGCTTCGTAAAAACAATGTCATGTTTTATGAGCTTCTCAAAGATAACCAGAGTTATATAAATTATGGGAAAGGAAGTGAAGGGCGATAACCAGCTTATTTATCGTGCACAAAGCTCGTGACTTAACATTTGTGGTTCGATAGAGCGCTTTCTAGGACGAGTAGAAATAAAAACGGCCCCATTTGTGGGGCCGAAAAGTTGTATTTGGTTGAGTAAAACTTAGTTCGAAGGCTTGAACTGAGATTTGCGCATGCGGTTAAGAGCTGCCATAACATCCAACGTTCTTGGTTTCGCTAGGTCACCGTAGTTAGGCATATTTTGGTGCCAATCGTTAGCTAGGATCGCGTTAAACTCTTTTGCTGGATTATTTGACCAACCAGGCGTTTGTGCAAACTGGAACCAAGCCCAACCAATCGCGTTGACTTCAGAAGTTGACTCTAGCTGCTCAAGAGCAGACAGGTCGGCAAACTCTTTACCAAAACGCAGAGATTCCTTACCTTTAGCACTCACGCGGAACTTTCCATCAGTAAGAATGTTCATTAGTGATGCACGGTTCAGTGAGCGAGGAACAAACATCTCCAACGGTGTTTCGCACTCGTTAGTACGTTGGGTAGGGTGCTGAGCAATAACATCTTTTGCTTTCTCTGTCACATCTACCGCTTGGTAATCATGCATTTGGATCACGGTGTCTGCTACATCTAGGTAATCACCCGAGCCACCCATAACGACGATAGTAGAGATTTCCATTTCATCACGTAGCTGGCCAATACGGTCAACAAGCGGAGTAATTGGCTCGTCACCTTTTGAAACCAATGCCTGCATACGCTCATCACGGATCATGAAGTTAGTCGCTGACGTATCTTCATCAATCAATAGGGTTTGAACACCGGCTTCAATCGACTCTTGTAACCAAGCCGCTTGAGAAGTAGAGCCCGAAGCATCTTGGGTACTGAAATCAGAGGTATCTTTCTTCATTGGAAGATGATTGATGTAGTTTGACAGATTTAAGCTGTGCACACATCGACCATCTTCAGCGCGAATCTTCATTGTATCAATGGCAGTCACGATGCCTTCACGGCCATCACCAGGAATATGATTGTAGATAGAGCGTTCAACCGCATTCAATAGTGTCGATTTACCGTGGAAACCACCACCAACGATCAATGTAATCCCTTTAGGAATTCCCAAGCCTGTTACATCGCCTTGGTTTGGCGTGTTTAACGTAACGCTCAGTGATTCTGGTGCTGTAAATGGAACCGCATCTTTCATTGGAAGATCACAGTTACCGGCGATACGTGGTAATACACTGCCATTTGCCACAAATGCCGATAGGTTGTGCTCATCTAGCTGTGCACGTAGCGCTTCTTGGTCTTCGATTGTTTCACAGTGCTTGATCATTGCGTCTATGTTTAGCTCACGCTCAAGCGTTGCGCGACGGATAAACTTCGGCAGGTAGAAGGTGATGATGTTGTTCGCTTTCTTCGCAAGAATGCTACGACCATCAGCAGGCAGGTTAATACGGAAACGAATTTCGATACCGTGCTCAGTAAACACGACTGCAGTGTTGTCGAGTACTGTTTGACCCGTTAATGCGATAGAAACGGTCGCTTCTTGTTTTGCGAACTCAGCAAAGCTGCGAGCAATAAAATCACGAGCTGCTACTTGGTATTCGTAAGATTTTTCTTTCAGCCAATCTAACCCAGTCAACGACCACGCGCGTGTTGCACGAAAACGAGAGGCTGACGCGTACGGGTCACCTTGAATGTGGTCGATGTGTAATTCGAAATCAGCAAAGTCGTATTGACCTTTAATTTGTTGATATGCACGGTAGTTTTGTTTTTCGAGCTTTTTAAGCTTTGCAGTCAACTGATCCATAACGAGGAATGCCTATATAAAGGGGAAGATAAAAACAGAAAGGCGGCGATTATAAAAATCACCACCTATAGAGTAAAGAGAAACTAGGCCTAAATCCAAAACTAACTGTGCTTTTCTGCTTTAAGCGTAACGAGTTGTCCCTAAATAGTTTTGATTGACTAAGCTATGCTCGAATTCTTGGCATGGCATCGGTCTGCCATAAAGGTAACCTTGTCCTACGTCACAACCTTCATCAATGATAAATTTCTCCTGAACTTCTGATTCAATGCCTTCGATCGTCACTTTTAGATCTAACTTTTTCGCTATCTGAACGATGGAGCGAACAATTTCTGAATCTTCACTTGAGTTGAGCATTTGGTCTATGAAGCTCTTATCAATCTTAATTGCATCGAATGGAAATTTCTTGAGATAGCTGAAAGAGGCATAGCCGGTCCCAAAGTCATCCAGTGACAATGTAACACCAATATCATGTAGCGATTCTAAGGTGTTCTTTGCGACCACTTCATCTGCAATCAATCCGCTTTCTGTCACTTCAAGCTCCAAGAAATGAGGCTCAAGGTGGTAGGTTTCTAGCAAATGAACCACTTGCTCTGCAAAATGCGCGTTTTTGAGTTGCACCGCAGACACATTGACCGCCATCTTGAAGTCCTCAACATATTCAGACCATTCTTTGGCTTTCTCAATCGCGTTGCGCAGGACAAAGCTGCCCACTTCGAAAATCAATCCGTTTTGCTCGGCCATGTGAATCAAGGTTTCATTGGATATGTCTCCCAAAACGGGGTGGCGCCAGCGGAGCAATGCTTCAGCACCGACCCAACGATGGGTTAGCGGGCATACTTTGGGTTGGAAGTAGAGCATTAAGTCATCGTTACGTACCGCTTGCAGCAAGTAACCTTCGATCTTATTGATATGACTTTGCTCTTCAGTGTGAGATTGGGAGTAATAAGCAAACTTTTGCCCGGAATCCTTGCAGGCCAGCATAGCCTCTGACGATTTCTGAAGAATACTTTCTGCATCGTCTTCGTTATTAGTAGTAGCAATTCCGATAAATGCGTGCAGGTGAACCTTATCATTTTCGATAGCAAATTCAGAATGACCGACTTTTACTAGAGTTTGGCAAAGCTCTTCGAGGCGATTATGCAAATCTTTAACACTGAACGCTAACACCAGATCCACAGAAGTAGGGCGCGCGGTTAACACCTCAATATCGGCAATGCTATCGATACGTTTTCGGTATTCAACTAATACTTGGTCCAGTGCTGTATAGCCGTATCGAGCTTGTATACGCCTGCCGTTGGTAAAACCGATGTGAATGACAGCAAATGAGCAATCCGTCAGCCTGCGTTGAGAAGAGAGTTTGTGGTTTAAACGCGACTCAAATGCACTACGATTTAAAAAGCCAGTTCCTAGGTCATGGTTCTTTTGGAAATTGATTTTTTGTTCAGCGGCTTTTCGCTTATCTATTTCTTGATTCAAGGAGTAATTCAAACTGGCGAGATCTTTGGTTCGTGTATAAACCCGGTTTTTGAGGTCACGATTCATTTGAGTCAGTTTGGCGTGCTGAAAGAGGGTTTTAAGCTGGGACTCTATTGAGGTCCGAAAGCTTTCCAGGAGTTTAATGTAAGTCGGCGTGTAGTGATTTTCTTTAGAGTCCAAGATACAAATGGTGCCGAAAAGCTCACCATTCGGCCAAAGCAGAGGGATACCACAATAGGATATCAACCCTAGCTTGATGTCAGGGTTACTTTCCCATGCCGGGTCAGCGAGAGCGTTGGGGACAAGAAGTTGCCGCTGAGATTCCATAACGGTTTCACAATACAGCCCGTTGCCTAATGTTTCAGAATCGCCCTTATTGTATGGGTTGTTCTCACTACGACTGGTGGAGAAGACTTCGATGTAATTGGAATGAACACGCATAATAAGTGCTGCTGGCACTTGCGTTATTTGAGCCAACAGATCAACGATGTTCTGCCAACCGTGCTCCATATCGTCTGGAATATCTAAATCGAGAGTTTTTATTTTCTTCATATGACTCCGAGTCAATTATGCTAAATGCATCAACACATCCTGTGTTAATTATGATGAACCAAATAAACTGTGAATCTTAAGTTAATTAAGTATAAGAAATGTTGCACAAAAAAACCTCGGCAATTTTGCAGAGGTTTTCAAATGTGAATACGGGTCTCAGTAATGAGATAAATTTCGACTAGGGCTTTAATTTTATAAAGTCTTCGCTATTCAATTTCTTATTGTAGTCTACCGATAGTTGTGCAAAGCCGTTTAGTTGCAAGAATTCATTTTTAAATCCTTGGTAATCGCCCAGAGTTTGGAAGTTGTTTTCATCCATCTTATTGAGCAACTCTGTCACATGGGCTTGTGTCTCTGGGTCTAGTTCCCAGTCGTCCATTCGTATCAACCGTTCGCCATCAAGTGGTACTTTAGATTGACCGTACAGCTTAGTGCTAAACAGGCGCTGCATTTGCTCGATACAGCCTTCATGTGTCTGTTTTTCTTTCATCACTTTGTACAACGCAAGCAAGTAGGGGCTTAAGCCCGGGATGAATACACTTGCTTTGGTAACCAACGCCTTACACACAGTCACATAAGCGTTGCCTTCAAAGTTAGCTAATTCAAGGTTAAGCGCATGACTGGTTTGATGAAGATCGATTTTTGCACGACCTAGTGTACCATCGAGATAGATAGGGTGTGTTACTTCAGGGCCAACATAAGAGAAGGCGATAGTCTTACAGCCGGGAGCGATAGATTCGGCATTGATGAGTTCGTCGATCCAACTTTCCCAATCTTCGCCCCCCATCACTTTGAGTGTGCTTTCTGCTTCCTCTTCAGTGGCAGCTTCAAGCGTGTTGGTCACCCAATTATCGTGCTCAAGAGAAATGGTTGCGCCAGTTACGCTTTCACCAATAGGTTTAATCGCAGAACGCCAAAACTCATCGGAATCAGGTTTAGGGCGAAGGCCAGCAGCCAAGCTATAAATAACAAGATCAACTTCACCTTCGAAGTAAGTTTCTATCGCTTCTACAACTTGAGCGCGTGTTTCTTTAGAGAAGGCATCACCTACGATATTTATAGCTGTGCGCTGTTCGCGTTCCGCTTCTTTTTTGAAGTAGATGTTGTTGTACCAGCCGGCACTACCAAGAGATTTTTCGTTTGGGCCACGTTCGAATGAAACGCCAATGGTGTCGGCTTGAGCACCGCCAAAGGTAAGGGCGATACGAGCGGCAAGGCCAAAGCCTGAAGAAGCGCCGATGATCAATACTCGTTTAGGGCCATCTTTGATTTGCGGCGCACTCTTAACGAATCTAATTTGTTGCTTTACGGCTTCTTGACAGCCAAGAGGGTGAGCGCTTTTTGCTACCACACCCTTGATAATAGGTTCGATCAGCATAAATAACCTTACAGTTAACGGTGATATGCACTCAGGCTAACGTAAAGCTGTGTAAAATTTATTGAGCTAGACCATTAAAACCTAAAGATACTGATATAATTCTTCGGCGACAAATTCAGCAATCCAAGGTTGAGCTTCTGGTTTAGGATGCAAACCATCGTTCATCATCCACTCCGGTTTTAGGATGATGTGCTCTAGGAAAAATGGAAGCAGGGGTACATTTTGTTGATCAGCCAACGCTGCAAATACGTATTCAAACTGCTGGTTGTAACGCTTGCCATAGTTAGGTGGGATTTTAATTTGCATCATAATTGGTTTTGCACCCGCCGCTTTTATCTGCTCGATGATTTGATCTAAGTTTGAAGACATTAGCTTAGGTGGGAAGCCACGAAGACCATCATTGGCTCCAAGCTCAATAAGGACTGTGTCTGGAGCGTGTTCTTCTAGTAGTTGGGGTAAACGAGCTAAACCGTTACCTGTTGTGTCGCCAGAGATACTGCCGTTGACCACGGCAACCGCTTTATCATGTTTCGCTAACGCATCTGGTAACAAACTTGGCCAACTCTGTTTGATATCCATGTTGTAACCAGCACTCAAGCTGTCACCAAGTATCAGTAACTTCGAATCTTGAGCTGACGCAGAGCCTTGAGCCAAAGAAGCGGTAGAAAAGAATATAAATAATAAAAAGGAAATTAGTCGAGTCATGCATACATCCATCATTAAAGCAGAAGCTGTTTCCAAGACAGTGTCTACTAATCAAGAACATTTAACAATCCTAGAGCACGTCGATATTGATATTCGTGAAGGTGAAACAGTCGCGATTGTCGGTACATCTGGGGCAGGTAAATCGACCTTGATGACACTGCTGGCTGGCCTTGATGTCCCTACCAAAGGCGAAATCCATTTATTGGGACAACCACTTTCACAGCTAGATGATGAAGCTAGGGCGAAAATCCGAAGTGAATCGGTAGGATTTGTTTTTCAAAGTTTCTTATTGATTCCGAGCTTATCAGCGCTGCAAAACGTGACACTACCATGCTTACTAAAAGGCGAAGATGAAGACATTGAACGCGCAACTGCGTTACTTGAGTCGGTTGGCTTAAAAGACAGGCTCGATCATCTACCATCTCAATTATCAGGTGGAGAACAACAGCGTGTTGCTTTGGCTCGTGCGTTCATGATCAAGCCCAAAATCCTATTTGCTGACGAGCCAACTGGTAACCTGGACCAACAAACCGCGGCCAAAATCGTCGAGCTACTGTTCGAACTGAACTCTTCTCACGGCACCACACTAGTACTGGTGACACACGATCCTAAGCTAGCACAACGATGTCAAAGAACGCTTAAGATGCATGTCGGACAGATAGAGGAAGTCTAAATTGAATTCATCAAACGGACTGAACAAACGCCTGTTTTCATGGAGCATTGAAGAGATTCGACATGGTCAACTATGGCCGGTATCGATCGCTTTAACACTGATCATTGCCTGTGTTTTCGCACTATCAGCATTGGCTGAGCGCATGGAACAGGTCATCGTAAAACAGGGGAAAGATGCACTCACTGCTGACAGCGTGTTCATCTCAGCAAACCCAATCCCGCAAGCATTGTTAGATGTCACTCAAGTTGAGCAGTTAGAAAGCTCTCAATTAACTCGCTTTTCAACCATGGCATTTAGCGATAACTCGATGCAGTTGGTGACAGTTAAAGCGGTGGAGAGTAACTATCCATTGCGTGGTGAAATGCTACTAGAAGGTGCAGACAATGCATCGAGTAATCACGTTAAGCCCGGTGAGCTGTGGCTCGACGAACGCATTTTCGCGCAGTTGGAAGTAGAGATAGGTGACAATGTCACTATCGGCGATGCCGACTTAACCATTACAGGACGAATCACCCAAGAGCCAGGGTTAAGTTTCAACCCATTCCAACAAATGCCTGCGGTACTGATACACAATGACGACATTGATTCGACAGGTGCCATTCAACCGGGAAGTCGTGTAAGTTTCAGACTGTTCTTAAACGGTGATGATGCAAAACTCAAAACCGCTCAAGACAGTATCGAACTAACCCCGAGTGATCGTTGGCGTACACAAGACTCAGCAAGCCGTACCAACGACATGTTTGAAAGCACCACGCAATACCTATCGTTAACTGTTGCAATTGTTGTGATCATGGCGGCGACCACTTTGGTCTTAACGTGCCAACATTATGTCGCGAGCCGTAGAAAAACCATTGCTATGCTAAAAAGCTTGGGGGCGAGCAAACCGTGGATCATTAAGTGGCTAGCGGTACAAGTATCATTACTTGTCGTTATTGGTGCCGTACTCGGTATTGCGATTGGTATCGGTTTAGAGTTTCTTTTACGTATTCCGCTTGGTGATTTACTGCCATCGCCGCTTCCAAGCTACGGTATCGAACCTGCGATTCTTGCAATCTTATCCAGTGTTTTAATTGGTGTGCCTGCACTTGGCATTCCGTTGATTGGGTTGGTAAATACCTCTGCGATTAGCGTGATTCAATCAAGCCATAAGACGCGCGATAGCTATAAGAAATTCGCTTTGCTGTTGGTGCCTATCATCCCAATGATGTTGATGTATGGTGACAATCTATTGGTGTGGATTGTTTTAGCCGGTATTGCGTGCCTATTTTTAGTCCTAGCCCTGGTTAGTACGTTTGTACTGCGCCTGTTTGGCAAGCTTCCGACATCGACATCAATGCGCTTAGCTTTAAGTCGAATTAATCGTACACCGCTTGCAACGGGCATACAATTTGGCTCGTTAGCGCTTTCGTTGATGTTGCTATCGATTATCTGGTTGGTGAGAAGCGATCTGTTGTCAGACTGGCAACAAACCCTGCCTGAGAATGCGCCCAATGCATTTGCACTGAATATCGCCAGTTATGAGAAAGAGAGCTATTTGGAAACCATTGATGCTAACGGAGTCGAGCGTACTCAAGCTTTCCCGATCATTCGTGGGCGACTGACAACAATCAATGGTGTCGAAGCATCTGAATATAGCGAGACATCTGAACGAACTGATGCGCTAAGCCGTGAAATCAACTTCACGTGGAGCGACTCATTACCAGAGTACAATGAAGTGCTTGAAGGCACTTGGACGAAAGAGCAGGGCGTGTCTGTTGAATCTGATGTAGCAGAACAGCTAGGTTTGGAAATTGGAGATGAGCTCGCTTTCACCATCAATAGTCAAAAGGTATCAGCGAAGGTTAACAGTATCCGTAAAGTAGAATGGCGTGAAATGAAGCCAAACTTCTACTTCATCTTTACTCCAGACGTCTTGAGCTCAATTCCTTCAACTTGGTTAGTGAGCTTTAGAGTCGAAGATCAGCACAACCAAATGCTCAACGAACTCTCACGGAATCATCCAACCGTTAGTTTAATGGATATCCGTGTAATGGGCAGCAAGATCCAAGAGCTGCTTAAACAGATTGTTTGGTCGATTACCGTGTTGGCAGCACTTGGCGTCGTTGCAGGATTATTGCTTATTTTTACGCTCTTACGTCTTAGCTTATCTCAAAGGCAACAAGAGATACGTTTGTATCGTACGTTAGGGGCAAGCAAGAAACGCATCCTTAACACTATCTGGTGTGAATATGGGCTAATGGCACTGGTAGCAGGCTCAATTGCTGCGCTGGGTTCTGAAATGAGCGTGGCAGGTGTGATGAGTTTCGGCTTTGAACTCGCGCCTTCGCTTCATCCGATGTTGTGGGTTGTTTTACCTGTGCTGACCTTTATCACACTAGCCGCTGTTGTGAACAGCTTAATTAAGCGTCTATTGGCTCCTGTAAACAAGGATTTTAGTTAACTCTCTTGAGTATTCGTGATGTAAAGCCGTAAGCTTTTATTCGCTTATTGAAACGGTCTGATTGTGAATTTTTATACTAGGGCGAAAGCTATTTATAGAATTCACGGTTAGACCGTTTTTTATTTGACCAACGGCCAGCACAACTTAGGCATTTAGCACTTTAAAATTGACATTTTTTAGCATTTTTTGAAACGTATTGTGTATTTGTGTCGATTTAATGAACAGCGGTTAGTCCCTGTAAACAAAGGGTTTGCGCAACTTAGCATGAACGTTATCAACAGTTATCCACAAAAACGGTGGATAACTTTAGGGATAAGTTAACATCTTTGTTTTAAGAGTACTGAGGCAGCCTTTGTGTGGCGTCACTTAGGACAAATTTGACTGTTAGAATAACCTCGAAAACAGTATCGGAAGTTAATGAGTCAAGAGATTATTTAAGTTTTTTACATAAGTTCAACGAACCACCAAGCTAAGACCTTGATAAAAATGTGTTTTAATTCATCGTCGAACAAAAGTAGAATAGTGGCAGTTAATCTTATTCTACAGAACACGATGAACCACAACAAAACGGATACAAATCAAGCTTCTATTGCCATTGTTGGCGGTGGTATAGCCGGAACAACAAGCGCTATTCACTTCAGTGAGTTGGGTTTTAAGGTCACTATATTGGAAAAAGGGCCAAGTTTGGTTAATGGTCCACCGATTTGCCACCTACATGCTGGCGGCAATTTGTATCGAGATATTTCTGTAGAGCAGTGTCTTCAATTGCTCACACAATCAATTGACACCGTCCGTTTGTTCCCTCACACGATCAATATTCGTCCAACCGTCATAGCCGTTCCACACAGCGATGGTGGGGAGCCATTGGACTTGCTTCCTCGTCTCAAGATAATAAAAGACGCTTATGCTGAACTCGTTAAGCAAGACAAAAACAATCAAGTACTTGGGGCCCCTGAAGAGTACTACAAGCTTTATGACAAAGATGAGTTATTGGCGCTAGCTAAACTAACGCAGCCACTAAAGCCAACAACGCTTGATGAGTGGTGTATTCCTTTCGCCAAACATACTGATTTAGAAACGCTTAAATATCCCGTTGTCATGGTTCAAGAGTATGGTTGGAGTGTATTCCGACTGTCTGCGACGGCTCAACTATCGTTGGAGCAACAGCCAAATTGTACAGTGTTGACCAACAGCCGCTTACAATCGGTTCAATCTACGGGACAAGGTTGGTCATTAACCTACACGGACATCGATAACAAAAGCCGCACACTAACCACCGATTATTTGATTAATGCCAGCGGCTTTGAAACCGGCATCGTGGATGACTTTGTAGGTTCGAAACAGCAACGACTTGTTGAGTTTAAAGCCGCTTATGTGACGGAGTGGCCATATTCCCAAGAATGTAAGGAAGAGTGGCCCGAGGTTATCTTTCATGGCCCACGAGGCACACCACAAGGTATGGCTCAATTAACACCATACGCCGATGGAGTATTCCAGCTTCATGGTATGACGGAAGGGATCACTCTGTTTGAAGGCGGCTTGGTTTCATCTTCTACAGGCTCTTCACAGCCTCAGCTACCTTCTAAGCTACTGAAGAAAATCGTATCTGGTTGGAGTGAAGAACAACTAGAGCTAAGAACACTTGCGGCGATTACCCACATGTCTCAGTTCATACCAAGCTTTAGCTCTGCACAAGTTGGTGGTAAGCCTCTATTTGGAGCGCAGCAAATTCCGGGGACCGACCCAAGCCTACGCGCTTCAGATGTCTCTTTCTGCGGCGAGCGTTATGCAAGGCTTGAGGTAGTAAAGGCGTCTTCAACATTAGAAGCAGCGCAAAAGGTGGCTCAACACTGGTTCGATATTCCCGAGTCTGACTCGATTGAAGATACACACTCAGTGACAATGTCACTTAAGTTAAACGATATTGAAAATAAAGCGATAGGGTTGACCCAAGAGCGTGGATACCCAAATGCACTGGCGAAAGTTTCAGGCCAAGACCACCACTAAAACGAAAAATCGGCTTACTTAGGTAAGCCGATTTTTTATCCTTTGACAATCACCACTGTGAACGGTGGCTGAAAGCTCATTATCAATAACCGAAGAATCGCGCCCACTGACACCACACATCTTGCAACCCCAAGCGATCCCCCTTACTAAATGAAATCTGATGCCCAGGTTTTGCTTGCGCTAAACGTGGCAAGTCAATTCTTGCAACACACCCGATCTTTGGATAACCGCCAATGGTCTGCCTATCATTAAGCAGAACAATAGGTTGCCCATCTTGTGGTACCTGAATAGCACCCAGCGCAATGCCTTCGGATAACAGTGAGATCTCTGGAGAGTGAACCGATTCACCACTAAGACGATAACCCATTCGATTGGAGTTTTGGTCCACAGTATAAAGAGAGCTATAAAGTGTCTCTTTAGCTAATTCAGAAAATTGTTCGCTCTGATAGCCTTCAATCACTCTCAAATTGACCGGTAGGTTGTAATCTGGTGTGTATCGAAAAGTTACACAGAGAGGTCTAAAGTGCTTTGCAAGAGGGTGCTTAGTGAAGCCTAATTGGTACCCAGATTGGCACGCTTCACCGTCTCGAGTTAATCCACCTATTTTTTCACGAGTTACCGTTGCACAACTGTTGAGTACGACGGGAACATCAAAGCCCCCTTTAATTGCGAGATAAGCTCTTAATCCATTCTTTGGTAAGCCAAACGAAAGCATTTGCCCTTTAAACGCTTGAAATGTACTCCAGTTGGCCAGCGGTTTTCCATCCAAAGTCGCCTGTAGATCACCACCGCAAATCGCCATCTCGCAATCGTCATTAACCTTTAGCGTGCATTGGCCAAGAGTGATTTCTAAAGCTGCTCGATTAACAGGATTTGCTAATAAATGATTAGCCCAACTGTAGGAATAATCATCTACGGGTCCACCTTGTGTTAAACCTAGATGAGAAACGCCAAAACGTCCGAAATCTTGAATCAAACTTAAAGGTCCCGGTTTAATAACGGTGAGTGTCGCCTTATTGATTGATTTAGCCATTATCGACATCTCCTCCAAGTTCAATGAATTCTTGCCTTGAAATTGCTTTAAAACGAACAGAATCACCTACATTGAGTAACGAGAGTTGTCCTTGTGGATTATGTGAACCATGCTGTTGGCTACCGTCGAGCTGGCTATGATCAAACAATGACAAAGGGCAGTTACCAATAATGTTCCAGCCACCTGGTGAGTCAGATGGGTAAACCGCAGTTTTTGAGTCTGCTATCCCGATACTGCCTTTGGGCACACTTAACCGTGGAGTGGATTGACGAGGTAATACCAACGGCTCAACAACATCTGACATGAATGCAAATCCAGGAATGAATCCGATAGCGCTAACACTGTAGATCTGAGAGGTATGATATTCAATGATATCGCCCAGCGATAAGCCTTTCGCTTGGTACTTATCTAAATCAAGGGCAGTGTCAGTAGAGTAGTAAGCAGGAAGTTCGATTGCATTACGCGTATTACTCGTTATCGAAAACGTAGCAACTGCCTCTTTCAGCATCGAATTGAGTTGAGCAATGAAGTGTTGCTCGGAGATTCGATAGGGTAAGTAATCGATCAGTAACGTGTTATAGGCGGGCGTGACATTCATCAACACTGTGGTCAGTTCTTCGCGAATCACCTTTGAAAAATGTGCCATGTATTGAGCGCTAACCACGCTTGAACGATTTCCTGAAGGCAGTAACGTAACAAGTACGCTGCACTCAGCGACGGGCGTGATATTAAATTCTATCTGATTATTCGTCATTTCCTTTCCATACGTTCTATTTCAACGTCCGTGTTTAGCGAGGCATGAGAATGTCGACTTGTCTCAGTCAACGAGCAGAAGCACACTCACGCCACACTGATACTAATTAAATGCGTTAAGGTCTTGGCGAATTTTCCTAATTAATGCGATGGATTGGGGGTTATCACCATGGACGCAAATCGTATCGGCTTCAATAGGTAGTCTTTCACCTTCGATAGTCGTTACCGAGCCGTAATTGACGATTTGCATCACTTGGTTATAGATATCGTCTTGATTCACGTACACCGAACCTTTTTGTGTTCGTGGTGCGAGGTGGCCGTTATTTAGGTATGCACGATCTGCAAACGCTTCGAATAAAAGGGGGAGATCGTGGTCGTCGGCAATATCTAGATATTGTTGGTTGTCAGAGGAAGAGAGGATCATCAGTGGGATATTAAATTCAGCTACCGCTTGCGCCACCGCATTAAAAATATCGGTGCTCGACATCATATCGTTATAAAGCGCACCATGAGGCTTTACGTAACCAACGGTAGTATGGTGATAACGGCACAGGGCTTGTAATGCGCCCACTTGATAACAAACGAGCTCACTGATCTGCTCCATAGTATGGGGGATAGATCTACGACCGAATCCGACAAGATCTTGATAACCCGGATGAGCACCAATTTGAGTATGGTAGTGCTGAGCAAGCTTTATCGTTTTCGACATGACGTGTGGATCGGACGCATGAAAGCCACAGGCAATGTTGGCCATATCTACCCATTCCATGACCGATTCATCATCGCCCATCTTCCAATTGCCGAAACTTTCTCCCATGTCGCAATTAAGCAATATCTTCGTTGTCACTTGCCGTCATTCCTTTAGGTTTAGATATCTAACGACACTCGTACAAATGACGAAATGAAACAGTGACCTGATTCAAAGTTTTGCTACTGTACATTTATTAGTACGCCATTTCATATATAGTTCATCCATCAACAAAGAAGAACCATTTTTATCTTTATATTAGGTGAACGCATGATTTCCCGCCCAATTAGCTTAGGACTAGCATTAACCACATCGGCCTGTGTGGTGGCTCAGGAGAACTCTTTAGATCAACTCATGTCGATGAGCCTTGAAGAATTGTCGATGTTAGACGTTGAGATGGAAACGGCGTCAAAAGTGACTCAAAAGCTCACGGACATTCCGTCGTCCGTGTATGTGCTTTCGAATGAGCGTATTCAACGTAGCGGTGCTAAGACCATTGCGGAAGCGTTGAAGCTCGTGCCGGGTCTAAAAGTCACTAAGTTCAACGAAACTTCATGGTTTGTATCTGCTCGTGGCTTTCATGATGGCTTATACAACAAAATGCTAGTAATGATGGATGGACGAAGTTTATTTAGCCCAGTGTATGGCGGTACGTATTGGAGCGACGTTGACTATGTTCTTGCCGACATTGAACGAATTGAAGTATTAAAAGGGCCTGGAGGAACAATTTGGGGTGGTAATGCGGCTAATGGCGTCGTTAACATTATCACGAAATCAGCCAGTGAAACCCAAGGTACTTATATCTCAGGTCTTGCCTCGAATACTGACAATTATGAGTTCAGTGTTAGGCAAGGGCTTAGCTTTAACGCTAGTGTCAATGCGAGAGCCTTCTATAAATACCGAGAAGAGCCAACGTATCGTTCTAATGAATCCGAGAAATGGAAAGCGCAGTCCGCTGGTATGGTGTTTCAACCAAGCGACAGTGATCAACAATGGTCACTAAGAATCGGCGGTGAAAAGAGCTTTTCCGAATCAGAGTTGTATTCAGTTCAATACGATAGCTCTGGTACGCTCGTTGATTACCAAGCTAATGATTTTGATAATGAAAGCCACTCTTTTTATCTGCAATTTAACGACTCACGAAGCATAAGCGATACCTCGACCTTCTCATATTCGTTGTGGGGGGAATACAATGAAGATAATGCACCGGATGCACCTGGGAGTTATACCACGGTCGATTTTGATTCGACGCTTATCAAGCAACTGTCGGCGACTCATCAAATCACTGTTGGTGGTGGGTTGCGATACCTGTATCTAGATTTTTCGTCGAGTCAGGTTAACGAGGTTGATTGGTACAATCCTGATTACTACGGGCGTGCCTATGACGTAGAGAGCGCCAACGATTACATCGCCAATGCATTTATACAATCACAGGTACAATGGACTGAAGCACTTTCCGTTACCCTTGGTGCAAAGTTAGAGCATTTCACTCAAAATGACTCAACAGAGGTTTCACCTCAAGTGCGTGGGTTATACAAGTTGAATCTTCGCCATTCACTTTGGGCAGGGGTAAGTAAAGCGGTAGTTGCACCATCTTATATGGACAGCAATTCAGCCTATTACTTTAACAGCTACTATCCAGAGACCGGAGTTAGCTATTTGGATTTGTTTAAGCCAAACAACCAATTAAATAATGAAGATGTTGTCACAATAGAAATGGGATATCGATATACGAATAACTGTGATTTTGAGCTCGATGCGACCATTTACTTGAGTGAACACGATAACCTTCGTTTCCATAGTTATGATCCGAGCGACATTCCAGCTAATCATGTTTATGTCGGCACGCTATCGGATGATTACCAAGCGACAACTTATGGGTTAGAGGTCGGTGCGTCATATCAATTAGCACCAGACCTCAGCAGCTATTTCGGATATGCCTATTCGACACTAGAAGGTAAGCGTAAAGGCGATGATCCGAACTCAAGCGCTCAAACCAGTGTCTATTACGATATCGACAATCAACATTTAGCCACAGTACAACTCATGTGGAGCATTACCGACAGTTGGCAATTTGATGTTATTGGGCAATACATCAACGTGAACTACCCAGATTACTGGGTTGCGGAAGATGGCACTCAATACTCATGGCAATCTTACCCACATGAACTCGTCTTTGATGCACGTCTAGCATGGAAAAAATCTCATGCCGCGCCATTAGTTGAAGTAGTGATTGAAAACATTGGAAAAGGCAGTGGCTACCAGGCTGAGCTCACTTCACCAAAGAGTGTTAATCAAGAGTCTGTTTATGTGAGGGTTTCTCATGAATTTTAGACGCTCAGCCAAGCGAGTCGTTTCGTGTATCGCTCTTGTATTTCCCTTATTCACTGCTCTCAATATCGGGGCTGCAGGCTTCAAGCCTTATGAAGTGAAAGCGGTCTACCTCTTCAGAATTGCCAACTTTATTCAGTGGAATGATGAAAACTTGATGGATACGGTTCACTTCTGTGTACTTGGGAACCAAAAAATAAACGATGCGCTTGTTTCCATTACTAACCAAAAGACGCTCCGTTCACTGCCAATCCAAGTCCACCAAACGCTAACGCCACGGTGCAATATCACTTATTTGTCTGATGTGAATGGTCAGCTAAATGAACAGATTTACTCACCGAATATGGTCACTATTAGCGATGACGGCGATTTCACCCAAATGGGCGGCGTGATCGAGCTTATGCACGTTGACAACAAACTTAAGCCTAAAATCAATCTCACCAATGCTAAAAAAGGTAATTACATCATAGGCTCAAACCTCCTTCGTATTTCTGTAGTGGAGGGTAAATAATGCTGTCTTTCATCAATAATATCTCGATAAAAAACAAGCTTATCTTACCGATCATTCTGTTTGTATCGGTTGCCTTTGTTACTATTCAATCAATAAATTACACTGTCACGTTCGAGCGAGAGACACAGAACCTGATACAACGTGTTAAAGTGCTTGCTCAAGGGGTTGCGTATAACCTGCAAGCTGCAATATTGTTCGAAGACAAAGCGTCAGCTAACGAAATCTTATCCGCATTTGTCGCAGACGAAGATATCGTTCGAGTAAAGCTATTCGACACTCAAGAACAGCTCTTTGCCAGTTATCAAATAGGGGACTCGAATATTCCTAGGCCCACCAGCGAAGAGCGTGAAGATATCGCATCTCAACAATTTGCGATTTCAAAGCAGTACATCTATTTATTAGTTCCTGTGGTTCTCGACAACGAAATCATCGCGAATCTACGTGTCACCATTTCAAAGAAAACATTTGAGAAGATCTTAACCAATATTATTAAGGTCGCTGGGATCTATTTCGTACTGCTGGTTATTTTGGGCGCTGTGCTCGTTAAATTAATTCAACGCTTTATCATCGACCCAATGTTTGAACTCAACGAAGCAATGCAAGCGTTTGTGGAAAGGCGTGCTGAGCAGCCAAGATTGGTTACTTCGAACAATGATGAAATAGGTGAGTTGGTTCGTGCATTTAACACCATGCTACAACGATTAAAGCAGCGCGACAGCCAGGTTCATTTTACGCTTGATAAATTACAAGAAGAGAAAGCATTTGCGAATGAAGTGATCGAAACGGTGCAACACTCTTTGCTGGTGGTCGATAGCAAAGGGGCGATCGTACATGCCAACATGGCAACTCGCGATATCTTCAAATGCAGCGAAGCATTTCTCGAAAGCCTATCCATACAAGAGCTTATTCAAACCAAGCAACAGGGGTTCTTGAAAGGAGTTATCGATTCCAATATTGAGCTGAATGACGAGTTAATTGAAGCAACTGATCTATTTCATAATAAGCAATGGCTACAGATCAGCAGCCGATCTTTATCAAAGAATGGCAACACCTTGTTCGCGATCCAAGATGTGACCGACATTGAAACAGCGATGAGTCGCCAACGTATCGCAGCCGGTGTATTTGAAAACAGTAAAGATGGACTCATCGTAGTTAATTCATCCAATGTCATTACCATGGTTAACCCCGCCGTCACTCAGATGCTTGGTTATCACGCGGATCTGCTGGTGGGTAAAACTCCGTTCGAAGTTTTTTCTTGGCAACAATTCTCGTCGTTGATGCCAACTATTCGCACCTCACTAGAGAATTATGGTCAATGGCAGGGAGAAGTATCGGAGAAAAACGTTTCAGGCACCTTAGTTCCGATGTTCATAAAGGTTAACCGAGTCACGTCAGACAACAACAAAGGCGCGTTCGATATGGTGTTGACACTATCTGACTTATCCAATGTCAAAGAGATGGAAAGGCTTGAGCATTTAGCTCATCACGATGCATTGACAGGCCTCGCGAACAGAGCGCAACTGTATAAATTTCTTGATGATGCTGTCTCATCGAACCAGTATTCAAACAAGCATTTTGCGGTCATTTATTTGGATTTAGATGGATTTAAACACGTAAATGATACCTATGGGCATGACGCGGGTGACGAAATCCTTAAAGAAGTCTCAAATAGGCTGTTATCTCAAGTAAGAGCCGGCGATCTTGTTGCTCGTTTGTCGGGTGACGAATTTGTTCTTATTATTAAACAAACCGACAAGATCTTGCTTGGCAAATTGGCCGAGCGCTTGTTGAGGCTTATTGAACAGCAAGTGAGTTATAAACAGCGCGAACTGCACGTAGGCGCGAGTCTTGGAATTCATTTAGTCAAAGGTTCTGAAAGTAATATCGACGTAATCTTACAAATGGCTGATGAAGCCATGTATCACGCGAAACACCGAGGGAAAGGGCAATTTGTGTTCTCAAGTGATGTTTGATTGCTCTGTGGGGTGTGACCTCGCACTAAGTTGTTGTATCATAAGCGATAGATTGAGTATTCATAATTAAAAGGTCTAAACATGAATGTTTTAGTAACCGGTGGCATGGGCTATATCGGCAGTCATACAAGTATCCAAATGATCAACGCAGGTATGACACCTGTAATTTTTGATAACTTGTACAACAGTAAGCCAAGCGTTCTAGAGCGAATTGAAAAAGTGTCTGGCGTTCGTCCTATATTCGTTGAAGGTGACATTCGTAATAAAGCACTGTTAACTGAAACATTGAAGCAACACGACATCGAAGCCGTTATTCACTTTGCTGGCTTAAAAGCTGTGGGTGAATCAGTTGAGAAGCCTCTTGAATACTATGACAACAATGTAAACGGCACTTTGGTTCTCGTTGATGCAATGCGCGAAGCGAATGTTAAAACGTTAGTATTCAGCTCATCAGCAACAGTATATGGTGACCCTGCAAGTGTGCCTATCACTGAAGATTTCCCGACTAGCGCAACCAACCCTTATGGTCGCAGTAAATTAATGGTCGAAGAGTGTCTCACCGATTTCCAAAAAGCGAATCCAGATTGGAGCATCACGCTACTTCGTTACTTTAACCCAGTAGGTTCACACCCAAGTGGCGAACTAGGTGAAGATCCACAAGGCATTCCAAACAACTTGATGCCGTTTGTTTCTCAAGTTGCCGTTGGCCGACGCGAATTCTTATCTGTATTTGGTAGTGACTATCCAACTAAAGATGGCACGGGCGTTCGTGATTACATTCACGTTATGGACCTGTCGGATGGCCACATTGCAGCACTTGATAAAGTAGGGCGCAAAGATGGTCTGCACATCTACAACCTGGGTACAGGCAACGGTTCTAGTGTTTTAGACATGGTTAAGGCGTTTGAACAAGCAAGCGGCAAACAAATCCCATATAAACTTGTTGAGCGACGTGCTGGTGACATCGCAGAATGTTGGGCAGATCCGGCAAAAGCTCAGAAAGAATTAGGTTGGAACGCAACCCGCACACTGACTGAAATGACCGAAGATACATGGCGCTGGCAGTCAACAAATCCTAATGGTTTCCCTGGCTGATCTAGTTGTTTCATGAATGATTAACTTATAAAAAGATGCTTTAGGGCATCTTTTTTGATCTAAATCGAATAAAAAGTAAATTAGTGGTTAAAAAGTATCATTCTGTATTCATTGTGTTACTATGCACGCGAATTATATGTTTAATGTTAATTTTCTTTGGAGTTAATCATGGAACTAGGCCTAATCATCACTTTCATCATTGCTGCTGCGGTAATGGTAAAGAAAGAAATGGCAGAGAAGTAATTTCACTTATTCCTTTTTGATACAATTTTTAGTGAAATAGATAAAAGCCAGCATAAAGCTGGCTTTTTAGTTTCTGCAATTTAGGTTTGTAACGAATTAGAATTCGTACTTAGCTGAAATACCGTAGTTTCTTTCAGCTTGAGAGTTCTCTTTGTAAAGCTCATCATCGCCGCGAATATCATTCCAACGGTAGTACTCTTCGTTAGTTAAGTTGAACACACCACCACGAATAGTCAAATCTTTCATTGGTTTGTAGTAAGCAGTTAAGTCAACAACCGTTGCACTTGGAAGTTCAGCTTGACCAGCATTACCGCCATTCTCGTCATCAAAGTTGATGTCTGAGCCAGATTTATCAGCCGTGTAATTTAACTTAAGGCTTGTACCCCAATTTTGGTTCGGTGCATCGTAGTTCAGACCGAACACAGCGTTCCATGGGTTAACACTGTTTAGTGCATTACCGTTTCCATCTTCACCCTCAGTGTAAGATGCCACGAAATGAGTAGAAATACCCTCTGGCGCACCCACTAACACATCCCAAAGTAACGTATTCGAGAACTCAACACCCTTGATTGTCGCTGACTCTAAGTTAACGTTAGAGTAGTGTGTCGTACCGCCGGTTTTTTTCGTTACTACAGTTTCAATGAAATCATCGTAATCACTGTAGTAAGCTGCAATCTCAGACGATGAAGCTTGCGTGTTGTGACGGTAACCAAGCTCGTACGAGATACTTGTTTCTGACTTAAGGTCAGGATTCGGATCATTTACGTAGCCGTGACCAGGGTTGTCGTATGTGTAGTAGAGTTCATCAAATGAAGGGGCTCTAAAGCCTTGGCTAATTTGACCAAATACAGTACCTGTGTCTGTTAGTTTGTACGTTGTACCTAAACGACCTGTTACTGCAGAATCTGAGAAGTCAGTTAGAGATTCGCCAGTGTTTTTACCAGGGTCTGTAGAGAAGTAGTCGAAGCGAACACCAGGAGTCACAACCAGCTTATTGTTCATTAGGCTGATTTCGTCTTGAACAAACAAACCAAACTTCTGCTCTTTCGCATCAGGCGTGTACACGTAAAGCTGATCGTCAGTCGCTGGATCTGAGTTGTACTCCATATTGGTGTTGCTGATGTCACTATGTGTATAAGTCGCACCATAAACTAGGTAGTGATTGTTAATCTCTTTGTCTAGTTGCGTCTCTATTTCAAGCTTATCTTCGGTGTAATCATAATCTTTGGTTTGAAGGTTGTCGTTATTAGCAGGAACGTAAGGAGGGAAACCTGGGCCTGCAGGCTTAAAGCGTTTCGTAACACCGTTCTCTTCTTTAGAAATGTACGACACTTTACTCGTCACTGTGTCAGCAATCGCGCCGTCTGCAAACCAAATGTGCTTGATTGCGAATCGGTTTTGTTTCGTGTCATCTTCACCAGTGTAGCTATCATAACTAGAGTGGTAGATGTCTGAATCAGAGGTATCTTTAATGAGCTCTGCTAGAAACTCAATGCGATGGCTTTCATTCAATTGGTATTGAAGTTTAACCAATAGATTATCTGCTGATGTGTCTTGATTTTCTACTGCGTAGTTCTCTAAATCACCCGAGTTACGGAAGTTTTGAAGCTCTTCACCATCACGGCGAGTGTAAGCAACCAGAGTTTCTAAATCTCCAAAACGATTAGCTAATGCAACATGTTCGCTGAACGAGTTATCTTCAGAAGAGTAAGACAGTTTAGCTTGACCACCGAAGTCTTCACCATCTTTTAAGAAGTCAGAGGGATCTTTAGTTTCAAACGCCACAACACCGCCAATGGCGTCACTTCCGTGTAAACTTGAAGCAGCACCTTTGATGATTTCGACACTCTTCAACATATCAGGGTCGATAGAAATACCACTAGAATTGATAAATGCATAAGGACCACCGTCAAATGAACCAGGTTGCGATGAACCGTCGACTAGAATCTTAACGCGTTTTCCTTCCATGCCTCGGATGTTGATAGTTTGTGCACCTTGGCGTGAGCTTGAGTTCATCGTTACACCAGGCGTGTACTCGAAAATCTCGTCGACATCTTTTGCCATATTCTCTTCGATTTGCTTATCAGAGATTACGGTGACTGAAGCTGCAGTATTGATAAGTGTTTGATTCGTACGAGTCGAAGATACAACAACCTCGTCAAATAGGGCATAATCTTCAGCTAAGGCTGAGGTTGATGAAAGCGCTAAAACGATTGAAGCAGAGAGTAGGGATTGCTTATACATCTGATAGTTACCTTAATTCCATAGTATTATCTTGATTTCGCGAAAGATAATATTGGATCTAAATGATAATTACTATTATTTGCATTTCAATTTATTTGTAGTTTTGTCATTAAAAGCTCACTTAAACCGTATAACTCATTGTATTAAAAGACCTTTAATGGTTCCATTTATCTGGTGAATGCTTCCATTTTTGTGACCAACCTCTCATTTACAAAGTAGGAAACTGATGCATAGCCCAATAACACTTGAAGCGTTACACATCCTAGACGCCATCGACAGACGTGGGAGTTTCGCAGCTGCGGCCAACGAAATGGACCGCGCGCCATCATCACTCAGCTATCAAATTCAAAAGCTTGAACAAGACTTAGATATCATGATTTTTGACCGTTCTGGCCATCGCGCAAACTTCACAGAGGCCGGTCAGTTGATACTTGAACAAGGTAGGGTGATCCTTGGTGCGACAGAAAGGCTCGTCAACGAAGCCAGCATTCTAGCTAATGGATGGGAGTTGGATTTAACCATCGCTTTTGATGGCATTATCCCAATTGCTAATTTCTTCCCACTTGTTGATGAACTAGGAAAAATCAGTAAAACGCGTGTACGTTTACAAGAGGAAATTTTGGCGGGGTGCTGGGAATCGCTGTCAGATGGTCGAGCTGACTTACTGGTTTGCCCAAAGGTAGATACCATTCCCAATGACATGAAAAGTGACGTAATAGGAAGAATGAAAATGGTTTGGGTAGCAGCATCCAACCACTACGTACATAAGCGCTCTGGAGATTTCGATCAAAAGGCTAGAGAAAGTTACAGGGTGATCGCAATTGCAGATACTGCACGCGATCAGCCAGCATTAAGCATCAATATTTTAGAGAAACAACCGCGCTTAACGGTGACGAGCTTCCCAGCAAAAGTAGAAGCTTTAACTAGTGGGCTCGGCATTGGTACCTTGCCGTGTAGCGTTGCTAAACCTTTGATCGAATCTGGTGTTTTAAAACAGATTGCAGGGACGGAGCCGCAACCGATCGACATTGTGATGGCTTGGCGACGCAACAAAATGGGCGACGCCAAATCTTGGTGTATTCAACACCTTAAAAAAACATGGTCACTCAAGTAACGGAAGCACCATATCTGCCGTGCCGTCTTCAAAACAGATATCTAGCTTGAAACCAAGTTTTTGAGCTAGTGTCAGCATTCCTCTGTTGGTTGGCATTGTCATTCCCGACATCTGTTTAGTTTGCTTGGCACGGCAGTAATCAATAACCTTAGTCATCAGAATTCGACCTAAACCAACGCCTTTGAGATCAGAGCGAATCAATATCGCGAATTCGGCATCCGTATTCTCTGGGTTAATCAGAGCCCGAGATACGCCAATGATTGCAGGTACACCTTGTTCTTCACGCACCACAACAAAAGCAATCTCTCTATCAAAATCAATCTGAGTAAAATTAGCTAACGCTTCATGATTGAATTCACCCACATCACTAAAGAAGCGTTTGTAGAGATCCTCTTTAGACACTCGGTTAATAAAGTCGGCATGAAGTGGTTCATCTTCAGGAAGAATAGGGCGTAGCAACACTTCTGTACCATCTTTTAACTGGATGCGTTCTTCAAGCTCCACGGGGTATGGGCGAATCGCCAGCCTTTCTTGCGGATCACCTTCGTAGGCTTTCAATACAATATCTGCATCCAATATCGTGAACTTATCGCCATTCGCAAGCACTGGATGTATATCCAGGTCATGTATTTCTGGGCAATCAACCACCATTTGTGAGATACGAACCAGCAACTCCGACAAGCCTTCTATGTCGATAGGGTTAGGAAGCTTCTGTAGACGAATCTTGCCACTCTTTATCGCTCGAATAATCAAGTAGCGAGCCAGTGTCATATTCAGTGGTGGGAACGCTGCAGCCGCATCAATCGACTCATCCCATTCCGAACCACCTTGACCGAGTAGAATAATAGGACCGAATGTTTCATCGGTTGTGACTTTCACGCGAAGCTCTTGTCCGCCAGCAAGCTTCGCCATGCCTTGTACCAGCAAGCCATGGATATGTGCTGTAGGAAACGACAGTTGAGAGCGATCAAGAATCGCTTGAGCCGCATTTGCGACTTCACTGCAGTTTCTTAAATTAAGCATTACGCCTTGAACGTCAGATTTATGCGCGATATCTGGAGAGCGGAGTTTAACTGCGACAGGATAACCAATCGTTTCTGCAATATGTACCGCTTCACTAGGATCTGAAGCGATCCAAGTAGGCAGCACATCTAGGTTGAAGTGTTTGAAAAACTGACTGTTTTGATGGGTATCAAGGCTAACTGTATCTTTATCCAGTAATTGGCGTTCTATCCAATTTCTGGCATCGGCTAAATCTTCAATATGGACTTTCTCAGCCGTGGTTGGCGTCTCCATAAGCTGACGTTGGTTGCGTCGGTACTCGACCAAGTGCATGAATGCGACCACTGAGCTCTCTGGTGTTCGATAGGTTGGAATACCAGCTTCAGTGAACAGCTTTCTAGCAGGCCTTGCCGTAAGCTCACCAGACCAATTGGTAAGAATATTGAATCGCTTATGGCGAGGGTGCTTTTTAATCGCTTCGATGATGCGCTCAGCAGTTTGAGCAGAGTGTGCGATAGCAGAAGGGCTATGCATGATGAGAATAGCATCTGCCTCATCACCATCGAGCAGGGTGTTGATCGTATCAATATAACGTTGATCACCTGCATCACCCACAATATCGATAGGATTGCTATGTGACCAACTTGAAGGTAGCACCTTATTAAGCTTTTCGAGCGTCTCTTCCGATAATTCAGCGAGTTTACCACCGCGCTCAAAAAGCGTATCTACTGCCATAATCGCAGGCCCACCACCATTCGTGACAATGGCCAGTCGCTCTCCGCGTAATGGGACAGAGTGAGTTAAAGTTTCTACGGCAGCAAACAGTTCATGTAAGTTCTTAACTCGCAGCATACCACTACGACGAATAGCCGAGTCATAAATAATATCTAAAGTGTCTGCGCCGCCGGTATGTGCCATTGCCGCAGCTCTGCCTTTTGCAGTCCTGCCGCCTTTTAAGACCAATATTCTCCGGTTGCGTGACGCAGCTCGTGCTGCCGAAATGAAACGCCTTGCGTCTTTAATGCTATCGACATAAAGCAATATTGCTTCCGTGTGGGAGTCGGTGCTCAAATAATCCAACAGTTCCGAGAATTCGATGTCTGTGCCGTTTCCGATAGAGATAAACGCAGAGAAACCGATCTCTTTGTCGTTCGCCCAATCAAGTATCGTCGTGCACACCGCTGCAGATTGAGAAATAAAGGCAATCTTACCGGGGAGTGCGGTAACAGGAGAAAAGGAAGCATTGAGATTCAGCCAAGGTATGATCACACCTAAACTGTTTGATCCCAGCATTCGTATATTGTGCTTTTTCGCAATCGCTAGGCATCTTGAGTCGTACGTTTCGCCGTTTTCACTCGGCTGCTGCATATCCGAAGACAGAACAATGACAGACGCAATGCCTTTCTCCGCTAACTCCTCAAAGACTGCTATGTTCCGAGTCGCGTTAGTGCAAAGAATCGCCAGGTCAGGAACAATAGGTAACGACAAAATGTTTTTGTATGAGAGTACGCCCGCTACAGAATCGTATTTTGGCGTAACCGGCATTACCGCGCCTTTAAAATCCCCGTGCAACAAATTATTCATAACGATGTATCCCGCTCGATTCTCACGCTGAGAAGCACCAACAACGGCTATCGAACGGGGTTTAAGTAGGGGATCAAGATGATTCATAGACATATCCTAGCAATGCACGTAAGTTCATCGTAACTTACTTTTCGATGACAGGTTGATGGCAAATTCACCGAATTCAGATGAATAAGCAAACACTGCATTAAGTTTGTGAAATAGGTCACCCACTAATGGTGTATAATCTCAAAGTTAACTTGATTCTAAACCGACGTATCGGCATGATTTATAGTAATTATTATTAAGGATATAGAGCTTTCCATGAAAAAAATTGCAATTGCGACTTTGCCACTGCTCTTGGCTGCATGTGTATCTGAAAACTACATCACGGATGTGACTTCAGACAGTTATCAAGAAGAGTACAAAACTGCCAAAGTTGAAGCTCCGGTTGTGTCTCAATCACAGCAATCAGGCGTTGTTGAAGAGAATGTAGTTAACGTTATCAGAACAGAACCTGTTGAGCAGAAAGTCACTCAAACAACTCAAGCTAAACCCGTTGCGGCAGTGAAAGGTCCAACTAAGAAGCAACAAGACATGAACCAGCGTTTTGGTTACACAGTTCAAGTTGTTGCGGTTGGGAGCCAAAGTAAAGTCGACTCTTTCGTGAAAATGCTACCGACGACTTCTCAACCAGTTTGGGAAAACTACAAAATGGTTAACGGCACAAAGTGGTTCACAGTACTTTACGGTGACTACGCGACACGCCTAGAAGCGAAAAAAGCTATCTCAACACTGCCTAGTTCACTTAAAAACTTGAAGCCATTCGTGAAGAGTATTGATGACATCAAGAACTCTGAATACCCAACGCTTAACAAGTTAAACTAAGTTTTAAATCATAAAGAAGGAGCAAATGCTCCTTCTTTTGTTTTATGACGAACCGTTTTGTCTAATAGTTAATCGCTCGACCTTTCGGACGCAATTTTAACAATCAAAACACTGTACCTATCTCGACTTTTGTTTATCATTGAAGTCAGTACTCCTCGTTTCAAGGACCGAATTTACCCATGAACACCACAAACATTCTTCTACTATGCGGCGGTGGATCTTCAGAGCACGAAGTGTCTTTAGTTTCAGCCAATTACCTTTTTGATCAGCTTAGGAGCGTTGACGACTTTAACGTTGTGAGAGTTGAGATTAAGAACGAAGGCTGGTGTCTAGATTCGGGCGAGTTGGTCTATCTTGATATCAATGATCAAACGCTGCGTGGCGACAACCTAGAGTCAAAAGTCGACTTCATCGTTCCATGTATTCATGGTTTCCCAGGTGAAACCGGTGATATCCAATCACTGTTCGAAATGGCGAAAATCCCGTACTTAGGCTGTGGTTCTGAAGCTAGCAATAACAGCTTCAACAAAATTACGTCAAAGCTTTGGTATGACGCACTGGGGATTCCAAACACGCCATATCTATTCCTATCTGACAATACAGACGAAGCACATTCACAAGCAACTCAAGCTTTTGAAAAGTGGGGTAAAGTATTCGTGAAAGCGGCTCGTCAAGGCTCATCAGTTGGCTGTTATCAAGTCAATCAAATTGCAGACTTGAGTGAAGCGATCAACAAAGCATTTACGTATTCAGATCAAGTACTTGTTGAAAAGTCAGTGGTACCGAGAGAATTAGAAGTTGCTGCTTACGAAATAGACGGCCAGCTGCACATCAGCAAGCCGGGAGAGGTGATTGCACCGAACGGCGCATTCTACTCTTACGAAGAGAAATACAGCGCAGACAGCCACTCAATAACAGAAGTTGAAGCAAGTAACCTCACTGATGAGCAGCGTGAACTGATTGCAGAAAGCGCTCGCAAAGTGTTTACACAGATGAAGCTTCGCCATTTGTCTCGCATCGACTTCTTCTTAACACAAGATAACGAAATCTACTTAAACGAAGTGAATACCTTCCCAGGTATGACACCAATCTCGATGTTCCCAAAAATGGTAGAACACGACGGGCATAAGTTCGCTCAGTTCCTAGAAAACTGCGTAAGAACCAGCCTTTCTTAAGGGTATTTTCTAAATTTTTGTATAACAGATTAACTCTAAAAAGCGGCTCGGATTTCTCCAAGCCGCTTTTTTTGTTTGCGATGTTTTTAGTCTACTGCCGACCTAATATGGCTTATTGCCACGGTGTTAACGCTTTGAACTTCATTTTCTCGCTCTCTGCCGTACCAGCATATCCAACGTATTGGGCTGGCATCGCAGGGCTAAGCCAACGTCCGAAGTCTTGTATTTCTCTCACTTTAAGCCCTTGTTTTGAAAGCTCTTGCGCCGCGCCAACTCGAATCGAATTACCTGAAAAATGGTGATTGTCGGCTAAACCAAGTAAGTCACTTGCACGCCTTAAAATCCGATAGATCGACGAATCATCTAATGGTTGTAGGCCGATGTTTTCGTGCTTATCAATCGCCCGAAATACAGGTAATTCCTCTTCCAAACCAGTAAAGCTCAGCCAGCGTTCAAGAGCAGAACTTGCAACTGGTGAAAGCTTGTAGACCAAGCCCTTGATTGTGATTTGATAGTCATGAACAATACTTTCCACATCACTCGCTGATAAAGACTTGAGTTCAGAGCGCTTCAACGCACATTCGAACATTACGTTATAAATCGCTATGTCGCGGATCTCTTTTAGTGTCGCTTTGTCATGTGAAAGTAACGAGTTCAATTGAGTAAGGTGTGAAGAAGTCATCGCGTTTGTCTGCTTAGCATCACCAACCATTCGAGCTTGCAGATGGAGCAGGGTAAAGCGAACTTGTCTATGCTTGATAGGGTTGGCGAAGTTGAGTACAGTGTGCAACAAGCTAAGCGTTGCAGTGTAACGTTTTAACGATGCATACTTTCGTTCACTAGACTCCGTCTCAAGAAAACGACGAACAGCCGTAATAGAGGCAGGGAGTGTATTGATTCGATGTTTGGTACAAAAAGCGTGGTAGCGATTCCAATCACTGTAGATACCCAACAGTGAATTATGAGAATACTGGAAACCTGTTAGCTCATCGATAATTTCAACGGTAACGTTGCTGTTTAATTTTTCAACAAACGAATTAATTATCACAGAGTCGGTTAAAATAGGGACTTTTTTTCTCAAATTACCGTACCTCGACAGGTGTTTTTGCCATATTATGCTTGCTATCATTATTAGTATACTTATGATTAATGCAGTGAAAACAAAAAGATGATCAATAGATATGGCTAATTCAATTTACCGAGGGATCCATCTCCAATCGACGGATGCCACGAACACAATTTGGCGTACCAAGTTAAAAAACCACGTTATTCAAGGTAACTTAGCTGCCGTGAAAAAGAGTATCGATTGGTGGATTGATACTGCATCTATTATTGACCCAAAAGAGTTCACAGCGTTAAGTAAGTCTAGAGGGACCGGTGGCCAAACTGAAAATTTCAATGGCTACCAAATCAAAAATGACACTGGTGAGCCGAATGCGTGGTACTGCATGTTTAACGGACGCCTTATTAAAGGCGGAAAGATTGCAATACAGCGTCATATAGAAGCTTACTTACTTGCTAAACAAAAAGCAGAGCAACAAAAGAAATAAATTATGAGCCTAGTATATTCAACAGAAACAGGTCGTATCAAACCTGAAGAAGAGAAAGTCCAACGTCCTAAAGGCGATGGTATCGTTCGAATCCAAAAAGAAACCAAAGGCCGTAAAGGCAAAGGCGTTTCTGTCGTAACTGGCTTAGATCTAGATGACGCACCATTAAAACTAATGGCAGCAGAACTTAAGAAAGTTTGCGGCTGTGGTGGCTCAGTAAAAGATGGCAACATCGAAATTCAAGGCGACGCGCGTGACAAGATCAAAGCGCACCTTGAAAAGAAAGGCTACAAAGTTAAATTTGCTGGCGGTTAATCTCTAACTAATACCAGGGTTAAAATCGAAGATTATTATCACTGGATATTAGGTATTTTATGGTAAATAACCATTATGGTTAAATACACAGTATAATTCAGAGAGCATCGACACAATACAAAGGCAGGGCATCACACAAAGAGTCCTGCCTTATAAACAACAAATCCAATTTAACATAACGTACATAATACGCAGTTGGCTATCGCATCTTTAGTCTGCATCATCCATAACGCAAAACCTCCGCAAGCCATTGAAATGCTTGACAATCCAATCCCATCAAACTTTTTTGCCATGTGTTCCCATAGCTGTTTTATCTGTGGATTATCGTTGCGATCAGCGTGTAAACCTATCAAAGCGACCTGTGGGTCTAATTTTGAATTTTCCGCCAGAAAAACCGCTTGAGAATCAGTTAGATAGCGACGACCTTTGCGAAAATCACTGATTCGTTGCTTTGGCACGTTCATATCGTGCGCTATTTGCTTGTCTTGTACGTAGTTATGCGCCTTTTTGTAGGCGTCTAACAGTTCATTTTGGTACATGGCAAATCCTCCGTTTTCCTAATCATAGCTTATTAGTGACCAATTTTTGTGACTTGTGGTCTCCAATCTTGGTGACTATAGTACCCAACATTGGTTACTCATTTGACTGTCTAGGTCTGGGCTGTTTGCCCTTGACGCTTTCAGCTCGGCTTAGACGGTCACTCTAACTCTCAATAATCAGTCAAGGTGGTTGTTATGTATATCGTTCAAGTGTGCTCTGGGATTCTTCCTCGCTATCTCGCTCATTATCAAATCACGGAAACTGGTCTAACTCCTGTTATCACCATTCACAAATCTAAGGCTATGCCTCTGACGGATGCTGATGCAAAAGACGCGTTCAACAGACTGCTTCCGGCTTGGCCTTTGTTGAAACTGGTTAAGGCTTAGTCATGGATTCTATCTACTTCGACAACGAACCTAATCACGGTATCAATGCCTATTTTCCTTGGGGTCATAACTTCTTTAAGACTCCACGCGATTTCTTCCAGTTCATTGAGTCGCATTATGGAATGGTGTCTTTTCAGGTTGTTGAAATCACGGATGAAAACTACCAAGAGCTTTTGGTTAAGGGTGTGTTCAGTGCCATCTAAGAAACCACATAAGTTCCATGACGAAATTCGTCCGGTTCAAGTCGATCACCTAGCCTTTTCGTTTTCTTATGGCTCTCTTAGGCATTTGGATAGCTCCAACGAACAAGACTTTATCAATATGCAGTTTCCTGAGTTCAAAAAGCAGACTGTTAAAGGCCGTCTTGATTCACCGGAAGCTATCGAAAAATCCATGGAGTTACACCGTAACAAGTGTCGTAAGGTTTTAGCTGATAGGTTCAACGAGTTCATGGCGAAAGTTTTTAACTTCCGCTTGTCTCCTATGCGTGGTCGTGGCTTGCATGGCTATGAAGATTCGATGGTGATTTATGACTCTACCGGAACGGTTGAATGTGGCTTGGTCGGTGTTGGTGGCAACAATGACACCGTTTATGTGCAAATCAATGGCACAGGCTGCGCGAAGCTGTTTGAGTTCACGACACACAAGAAGGTGCATTGGTGGCTGTCTCTGTTGGGTATCACTCGCCTAGCCCGCCTTGATTTGTGTGTTGATGACTACACCGGAATTTTTGACTGTCAGTATGCTGAGAAATGTTTTTATGAGGGAGCATTTCGCACTGCTCCACGTGGACGTGGTCCCACAATGGTTCCTCATAAGCGCGTTTCACAGTCTGGTGAACTATCAGAAGAAGCGGTTTTGGTTGGTTCTCGTACGTCTTCAGTTTACTGGCGTATCTACAACAAGAAGTTCGAACAAAACATCGCTGACCCCGAGGTGATTTGGTATCGCAACGAAGTGGAATTGAAGAAGTGTGATTTATCGCTACTCGCCTCGCCTGCTTCGGCCTTTGCTGGTCTTTGTGATTTCGCAGCCAGTATAGACCCTGCTGAACCAATGAGAATTGAACTGAACAAGAAGAAAGCCGGACTCGAATTCATGGCGCGTATCGCTTGGGTTCGTCGTCAATGTGGTAAGGCTCTTGCTGAGGTCGTTTCTATGACTGAGGGTGATTTGGGTGAAGCGTTTGGGATGCTCATTCCTTCGCATCATAGACGCGCTAACTTTAATAGCTCGTTGGGGATTCCTGACGAATACACGAAACAGAAAATCGAAATTTTGGAGTCAAGAATATGCCTACAATAACTGGTATCTCAATCAAGCGTTTCCCTAAATCTGGTATGGAGTTCGCGGAGCTGTCTGTACTTCGTGCCGTTGAAGAAGTCGATAACGAGAAGTTTCAACAAACGGGCATCGGCTTTTCAACTGACATTCCATACAACAAGCAAGCACTGAAAATTGATGTGGAATACGCACGTCAGCTTATCCAATCGCGCGCTTTTGTAGCTAACCGTGAATACGAGCTGAGCTTTGGTGCTAACCAAAATGACCCGCTCGATATCTTGGTAAACAAGCTTGTGCCTGTCGATGAAGAAATCAAAAAGCACTTCGATAACTTCATGAAAGCAAATAAGGCTTAATCATGGAAACGGTAATTTATCAATTAACTGGCGATGATGTGCATTCACTGATTGAAGCTCTAGTCATGACCATGGTCGTACTTTCACTATTTGGTCGTGTTTGCTCCTTTGTAATTGATTGGATTGACCGCTTGCTTCTGACAAGAACTATCCGTGATTTAGAGGCTAAAAGAGACTTTCTTTTGTCTGAAATTGGCTCTCTTAATCGTCAAAAAAGCGCTTCAAGTAAGGCTTAACAATGAACTGCATTACGACCACTCAACAAGGTTACTTAAGAACGTCAACCGACTTTGACTGTCAGCTCGTAATGCTTAGCGACAGCGAATACAACAAATTAGTCTCTGGGGCGCAGTCTCTAACTATCGATTCAGAGCTATACACAACTGTTTCAGGTTGGGTTTTATTATCTTTCGTTTCAGGCCATGTGCTCGGACGAATCTTAAAAACTCTTGGCAAAGGCTAAGAGTCAACGTTTAGTAACACACTCTTAAAAAAGGAAATATCATGAAAAAACGTCTATTGGTTCTAGGTTCTACAGCTCTTGTATCGGCTTCATCATTCGCTGATACTTCACCTATCACAACCGCAATCAATGAAGCGGTAAGTACTGGTCAATCTAACTACGGTCTTGTTGTCGTTGGCTTGATTGGTCTTGCTGCACTTGGCTTTGGTCTCCGCGCTATCGTCAACTCTATGGGGAACTAATGGGAGAGATTGTCTCTCAAGTTGTAACCATCCTATTTGGGGTGGTTATGGCGATGTCATTCGTATATGGCGTATATACGGGTATCAATGCCTCCTAGCTTGGAGGCGTTTTCTTATCTAGGGTTTTACAGTGAAACGATATCGACAATATCTCTCGCTTTCTTTGGCTCTTATCGCTTTCAATTCAAATGCTTTGCAGTGTGGCGCGGGTGAAGTTGAGGTTGATGGCGTTTGCGTGAGTTCTTGTAAGATACTTAAGGGAAGCGGAAAAAACTTAACGTGGGACTCATACATTTGGGGGGATAATCCCCGCTCTTACTGTATTGGTGATCGGTCTACTGGTGCAGCCTGCAACATGGCTCCGAGTACGGTGTCAGTTTCTGTTGAAGCGGGACGTTGGACCAATAAGTTTTACTACACGGGCTCTACTTGTGGCTTTGACCAAATCAACCGTTATTCTGGTGACGTTCCTGAGCTCTTTCCATTTGAAGGTGATGTTAACCAAAATGGCGTTCAAGATGACTTAGAGGATTGGGATGGCGATGGCATTAAAAACGGTGAAGACCCTAACCCTTATAGCAATGACAATCAGGTTGCGGATTCTGATGGTAACAATGTTCCTGATAATTTAGACGAATTTTATGAACGTCTAGAGGAAGCACAAACTGTTAATAATTGTTTTGTCGACGATGATAATAGAGATTGCCTCCATTACCGTTATGTTATGGATGATTTGAATAATAATAACTCTAAGTTAATAGGAATAGTTTCTGATTTAAGTAGACGCAATTTAACCAAAGAAGATTTTAATCGAGCGGTTGCTGAATTAATCAATACGCAAAAGACCAATGATTTATCTTTTTCTCACAAGATAGACGCTTTAACGGCCGCTCAAGGTGGATTAGAAAACACCGTTAGAGATAGTGTTTTTGCTGCGAGACAAGACATCAAAAATCGTTTGGAGGATCGTTATAAACAGACCTTTCATAGATTTGATGATCTAGATGAAGAAGTCGCGATTGTTAAGCGCAACACTCAATCCATAATACACTCCATTTCCGATTTCCCTGCTGGCGATGGCGGCGCTCTCACTGGCGCTCAAAGCAATTGGCTCTTAGACTCTGTTCGAAACAGTGTTAGCAATATGACTAAAAATGACCAACTCATTGCCGGACAAAAAACCGAGCGAGATTTGATGGTCACTTTGAATCGCGATTTGGCCAGTAAGATTCAAGCTTTGGAGGTTTCTGGCGGTGGCCTTACTGATCTACAAAAAATTCAAATAAGGAACGCAGCAAAAGCAAACCTTAACAACAAGCTCTTAAAAGCCATGTCCCCTGATGTTGCCCGTCTCTCAAATATCGAAGAAAAGGTTTTAAGCAATAACACTATGATTGACGGTCTTTACTATGAGTTCGAAGACGTTAATTCAAAAATAGATTCTTTAGGTACTCCTGATTTGTCCGGCGTTGAAGCCAGTCTTTCGGACCTATCCACAAAGTTAGACGGGCTTGAAACTGGTGACATGTCGGGTGTCGAAAACAAATTAACAGACCTTATCGATAGTGTAACCAATACCAATAACTTTGATGAACCCAATTACGGATTCAACGGCGAAGACTTCATCATCACTCCAACTCAAATCGCTGAAGCTCAAAATGAGGTTTTAGAGATCAAACAAGAGATGGCAGATGAATATGAAAAGTTCAAAACGCTCTTCTCTATCGATACCAGTTCTTTTAACAACGGTACCTATAAAGAGCACTCTTTGAATCTTAACGTAAACCACGCAGAGCGCTCTTTTAAATCGGGTGTCTTCGAGGCGTTACTCGATAACGCGTCATTCATTGCAGCCGTTATTATGTTTTTGTTTGTTGTGTCTGGCATCAAAATGTTAGGTAAGGATTAGTCATGGATTACATCTACTCTTTTATCGATTGGATCAGCTTACAGATGTCATTTATCACTGACTTCTTTAAAGCCATTCCGCAGATGACACTAGACCTATTTTCATACATTCAAATCTTCATGATTAAGATGAAATTAAAGGCCGAATTAGAGTTCATCAAGCTCTCTTATAACTCAGCAAAAATCCTATTACAGGAAATCGGCTTCAATGAAATTCTCTCTCATGCTTTTAACGCTTTACCTGATGAATTGAGGTTCTATGCGTTTAAGTTTGGCGTTCCTCAAGCCCTTTCCGTATGGGCCAACTTCTTCACTACAGCTTTGGTTATGAGGCTCTCTAGATAATGGCGATCACGATTAGAACGGGAGCAAATGGCTCTTACAAGTCGGCTTACACTGCTTATTTCTCCATCTATCAAGCTCTAAAGGCAGGACGAACCGTTGTTACCAACATGGAAGGTATGCAGCCCTTAGCTGTCATCGAAGAGCGCTTTGATATTAAGTTTCCAAGCACAGCTAAACTCTTTCGTGTTAGCTCTAGAGATGAATCAGGGGTTCACCTCTGGACTCATTTCTTCTGTTGGTGCCCTATTGGCGCGCTGATTGTCATTGATGAGTGCCAGGATATCTTTTCTAAGAACGTGGGTTTTGATATACGCAAAGTGAAGTATAAACCGCTCTCTGATTTCATCACTCAATCACCACAAGACGGGCTACTCCCTAAAGATTACGAGCGCTTTTTTAACTCTCGTTACACGCCTGCCAATATGGACGCGTTGAAAGACTCAGAGATAGATGATCGCGGAATTGCTGAATACGATTCTGAAGGACGAATCATCTATCCACACAGCTTTAATGAAGGCTTCATGAGGCATCGAAAGTACGATTGGGACATCGAGTTACTTTCCCCTGATTGGAAGCAAATCGATTCAGGTATCAAGGCATGTGCTAACCAGAACTTTTTTCATAAAGGCCGTGACCAGTTCTTTTGGACTAAGCGCAACCCTTACATTTGGAAGCACGACAAAGCAGTAACAACGCCAGCCATTCCTAAGAAAAAGGACGTCAACTTAACCAATCAAAAAATCCCCCTAGACTCTTTCCTACTCTACAAATCAACGGGGACAGGCAGCGCCAAACAACAACTTGCCATGAATACGCTGTTTCGTAGCCCTAAAGCTATTTTGATTTTCCTACTATCCATATTCTGTTTCGGGTACATAATTTATGACTTATCCAATCGTTTTTTTGAAACTACTGAGACGGTGGAGGAAGCGAGACAAACAACGTCTACAGCTGCCGCTCCTAAGCAAAGTGAAACACAACCTAGCCAAGATAATGAAGCTTCTGGGGATGTACGTTCTAGTGGGGATAGCAGTAAAGGTAATCACAAAAATGATGTTACTCATGTTCCTATAGCCGAGGTGCTGCCGTTTGAGGGCATCAAGAAAGCTTTTGTCACGGGTGTGAATTTCGCAATCAAAAATGGCACGATTGAAAGACATGTTAGCATTGAGGTGGAAGCTCTTGACGGCTTCTACTCAGTAAACGAAAGCTTCCTCAAAGCTTACGACATTACGTTTGACCGTATTGATGATTGCTTGTTGAAGTTAAACAGAGGCGAGCTAACCAAGTTAATAACATGCAAGCCCTACTCAGCTGCGGTTGCTTTACCAGAAGTTAGACAAGCGGAAGTAAGTTTGTTTTAGTCAATCGTCTAATGCTATCAAAACACAAACCGGCAATCGGATCGATAACGTGAAAATGCTATCAAATCCGTATATTTAGCCAGGAACAAACCTCAAAAAATGCTATCATAATTAAACCAGGACAAACCGGCATTAAGGAAAAATGATGGCTATTACTATTCGAGATACTGAGAAGCATGAAGAAATGCTATCCAAGCTAAAAGAATTGACGAAGACATCGACCATGTCTAAAGCTCTAGTTCAAGGTGGCTATGACGCACTTAAGTATCAAGAGTTGTATCACAAAGAACGAATACTGAATGAGAAGCTAAAGCGGAAGCTCTACGATAATGAGCTTGCGGTAAATGACTACCTTGATGCTTTGAAAGGATTACAGTCTGTCGTTGAATAGCCCCGCAGGGATAAGAGAGTGCGAAGCGCGAACGATGCACCGAGCCACACCGTAGAGTTTATTAGTCCGTATGTCTCAACTGGCGAGTGTTTCTAACTGCCAATGCCTATTGAGCCGCACCCTCCCTCATCCTGCCAGAATCGCTCTTGAAAGCCTTACCACATCGGTAAGGCTTTTTTGTGTTCACTGGCTTTCTTTAAGCTCATTTGAGTGCCGAAAAGGATCTCTTTTCAGTGCTGACGGACAACAAGTGAGGACGACGAAGACTGAGGAGGACGAGCGCGGCGGGAGGAAGCCAACCCCCGTGTTGTATCACGGGGGTAAATTCGACCTAAGCATCAGCACTTTGTTCACATTCTCTTCACTGCGAACTGAAAAAAAACACATAAAAATGCATAGCATGTTCTATAGTATCTAATAGACATTACTGGAGATAACTATATGAATTCACATGTAACAATTTTATTATCGACTCTACTTTTTATATCTATTGTACTTGGTGGCTATTTCACAGTTAAATATCTACGGATGAGAGAAAACGATTTAAAAGAATTAAACAAGAGTAACAAACGGGACGATAAGTAAAAAAGCCGAACTCAATGAGTCCGGCTTAATGATCCTTGATATGACCAAAAAGGAGAACCAGTACTTAAACAAAGGAATGTTGCCGTGCCAGTCAAGTCCACCTTATCAACATCAATCACATCATATAACCCAAAACCAATTGCTCTTTGAAGTCACTTTAGGAAAACCATTCTTTTGTAATACTCATTTCTTTATATTAGCTATAGCTCTAGCAAGCCCTAATAGGTGTGTTGATGTCTTGATTTCTAATTCTGACTGAATCCCTAATAGTGCAATCCCTGCCAATATTTGTTGTGGCCTCACTACTTGGCCAGTCGGCAGCTCCATCCTGTCGTATAGCATTTTGAACTGTATCCAGTCTTCACTAATGCTTAGTTCTCGACCTTTTACCATTCTCATAAGCCGTTTACACTCGGGCGGGATTGGGTTTCCCTCATCCCAACCTGTGACAGTTCTCACAGATTTAAAACACAGTTCAGCGACCTCTTCCTTTGTCATTTGGCACTCTAACTCTCGAAAAATGTAATTCTTACTCATTTCGCGATACTTCAATGATAAAACCTCTAAATACAAGAGGTTGCACTGAATTGATAAGATATGCACCATTAAACATAATCAGACATAATACGCAGTTACGGACATTGAAATCTGGGAGACTTATTAGCCTTATTCCTGTCAGATTTTACATACGCGCTGCTTAATTTCATTCGTTTAAGCACTTTTTTAATTTGGATACACGTTAGCTCCATATAATTCACGCCATTTTCATTACGCCAGTAAAACAAACTTATAGGCTCTAAACCCAGCGCACCTGTTCAAGTCGCATTTACCCCAATTTCTAATGTTAGAACCATTGCATTGCTTTGTTCACGAAAAAGAAATTCTCATCTGATGTTAACCACTGAATTTTAAAACGTTCAATTCCACCTAACTTACAACAATGGCTAAAGATTCCTGTGTGTAAACTTTGTAAGTTATCCTGCTGTTGTGCTTTCAGATTTCACATACGCGAATGCTTCAACTACATAACAAAATCTACGTACTTAATTTTATCCATTGTGATGCAATGCTTCCTGCGCTTGGTTGTTTCAAGCTTTAACAGCGGAGACGCCTATACCAAAGCTATCTACGAGCACATTTGAGTCTATAGGTTTGAGCACACTCTTTGGCAAACTGCGCTTCGTAGTACCCGTGCCTATGAACCTGTGGAGACTTAAGATCTTTAACCTAGCCATTACCAGATCTCGTGTATCACTAGCTATTAGCTCTATGTTCAACGTGACCAGCGCTCAAATCTACAAAAATCGGGCTCCGATCGTGTATAAGTGCCAACAATTCAGGTGTTTGTTTAGTGGTTATCTTCATACGTTCTACTTACTCACTAAAGTCACACACCTTAAAAGTGACAGTGCAACATTGTTGAATTAGAACTAATGAACAGTTTGCTGATGGCCCGCTACTTGGCGAGCTTATAAAGGACGTAGATTCGCTCTAATCACGACGAACAGATCCACTTAAAATTTAACTGTATATTTATACAGTTAAATTTATCTACCCGTAAAAACGGTACTTACTGAGTAAATTACATTCAAAATCAATGCTCTGCGTTCAATTTTTAAACTTCATCTTGGTCTAATGGCGCAGTTTGCTGTATAACCGTCACTTCTAGAACAGTTTTAGGTATAGCAATTCCAACGATACTAATACTCTAATCTTCGATTACGCCAACTCTAAGGCATTTCGTATTAGGTTCGAATCACGTGTACGGATTAACATCATGAGCGACAAAGCATTCCGCAAACTCAACATATTCCTCTCGATTTTTTGCTTGGCAATCACCCTATTGTCGCTAGTCTCTTTTGATAAACTAATGAACAAGAGCTACGTCATTAGTCCAGACAAATACCCTACACTCGCCAATACAGACAGAGATCATGATGGCGGTACGGTGGCCTCATTATACCAATCAAATAGCGGAATTGAGTTACAGTGTGACTTTAAGCGAACCTACAGCAAGCCTTTCTGTGAGGTTGAATTCGTTATATCGAAAGAAGGAAAAGGGTTAGATCTCTCTACGTACGACTCGGTAACCATTAACATGGATTACAAAGGACAAGAAAACCCAAGATTTCGCTTCTACATTCGGAACTACGACGAAGGTTATAGTGTGAAAGGCGATGCCATGTCTAACAAGTTCAATCGCTTAGACTTCTCGCTACCTGACGCAAGCCACATTGACTTAGGCTACTTCAATGTCCCTTTCTGGTGGATTGATCATTATAACCGCCCTGTCTCTGATAGCGCGGTAGACATCACGAATGCGGTATCTGTTGAACTCGGGCTTGGTGCTAGCACGCTTGCTGGACATCATTCACTTAATATCTCGAGCATTGTGTTCCACGGTAAAATCATCAGCAAGGCTTTACTCGGTGAGCTCTTAGTTGGGCTATGGGTAATATATGCCGTCTACTATGTCTGTTGTGCTCTACATATCGCTCGACGAAACAAAAGGCGCTTAGCACAGCAACAACGCCATCTAACCCAAGAGATTGAAGAGTTAAAGGTAAAGGCCACAACAGATCCGTTGACTGGCTGTAGAAACAGAACCGAAGCGCTAGATACCTTCTATGATTTCGAATGGTTAGCACAACAAGGAAAAATGATTCACGTCGCGTTGTTTGACTTAGACCATTTCAAACAGATTAACGACCAGTATGGCCATGAAGTTGGTGATAAGGTTCTCATCCAATTTGTTACTACCGCAAATGAAACACTTGGCGAGCATTATTTGCTTTATCGCTGGGGTGGTGAGGAATTTCTACTCGTTTGCCTAGAACAAACAACGCTACAGTGTCACGAATCAATCGATGATCTGTACTTGGCCATGGACAAAACTGCATGGCCTAATAAGCTTACCGTAACGACTTCTACTGGTGTAACGCAGCTTAAGCAAAATGAGTCGATACGTTCTGCGATTAAACGTGCAGACAAAGCGCTGTATGAAGCAAAGAATAACGGACGAAACCAAGTCGTGACGTTTTGATTCCACCTCTTCGTTTTTCACCTGCGCGTCTCTAAGTCCCTGTAAGATTGCGCCCAGCCAACTAAGTCCCTTAATGCTCGCCACTTTTGCATGGCAAGTCTTCTAATCTACCAGCTCACTCTAGTGGCTGTGAATCAACTTGTTTTAAGTTCAAGCCACACACTTAAATAAATCACTATCCACCTCAACACAAACCTTGTATTTGCCGCACCAAAGCCCCCTCAGCTAATGCGTTCTGCTGCACTTGAAGTATGCGTATTTAAGTCTAAACAGCGTTAGATGCACAGATCTGTCGCTGAGTATCTTAATATCGGTGCTTGTAACGAACACTCCCACACTCAAACCACAAAACCTTACTCATGAGGCTTACCTTAATCTATTAGCTAAGAATTGAAGTCACAGCGTCACGATCGTTTAAAAAGCCCGAATATTGAACAACTTATGCCTAGTGACATGAATACTGACACCAGAAATGCCAGCTGTTTAACTTTCAGATCTTGCTGTAATTTAATTACAAATAGATACCAAAAAAAGCCCTTAAAGTTGATTACTCTGATGTAACTTACTGAATAAACTTAACTTAAGCGTTTTGGATAGGTCAAAACTGAGGACGAATAAAGTGTTGGTATGAACGAGAGAATATACTAGAGGGTAATATATTTAGTTATAGTGCATTAGATGGGTAAAAAAGAAGGGCTAATGCCCTACTCTTCTTTATTACTCATTTCTTCACGAATTTGCTCAGCAACGATTTTGATAGCTTGTGCTGTGCTGACACCTTGGGTCATCATTTCTTGAATTCGCTCAACAGCTTTCTGTTGCTCTTCGTGAGAAAGGGTTGGTAAGTCGTTTAGCATGCTCTGCTCCTTTGTTTAGGAGCAGAACTATATAAGGACTGTTAGTAACTAGCAAGGAAATTGATAGATGCACCCATTGCATTTTCGTTTGTGTAGTTAGCACTTAGATCTAACTGAAACAAGTTAAGAGGCGACAAACCGATACCCGCTGTGATGGTCCCTTCTGAATCAGAGTAAGCAAGGTTCTTGTAGTACCCTGCCCTTAGCTGCATTTGACGCAATAGGTCAACTTCAGTACCAACACGAATCATCTGCTCATTGTCTTCAAACGAAGTAAACTTTTCAGTTTCATTCAAATCGTAATCGACACTTAACGAGAAGTAATCAGACACGATACCCGCACCTACAGTGTAAACTGGCTCAAGCTGATAAGCGTATTTACCACCAACTTGGTGAGTGGCACCACTTGTGCTGCTAGTTAACGTTCGGGTTGTATCTTTCGTCTCAATATCTCTTGAGAACAAGTTGGTCGCAGCAACACCTACTCGGAACGGTCCGAAGAACCAAAGCGCACCTGCATCCATGTTAAATGCAGTTTCACCATTGCTGTTTTCTCTTACGTCAGAGAGATCGTAATCGTTAACCGATGCAATGTAGTTGTATGTGTAGATGCGTTGAATCTTAGGAGTAATACCAAAAGAGATGTGTTGGCCCATAAAGGTTTGGTATTTAGCAAGAGAAAGACCAACTTCAGCTACACCAATTGAAACCGCTTCAACGGTAGACAACTCAACTTTGTCCGTATCGGAACCGGTTGTGTAAACATCAGGTGTCGCAAAAGATTCTGTGTAGGCTTTAGCAAATAGGTTTGCAGCAACAAATTGGTTAGGTAGCGCGAACGCCACAACACCACCAAGCTCTACGTTCGCCTGGTTACCATCAAGTTTGTTAAGAGCGGCATCTAAGTCTGCAGTATTTGAAGCGTCAATGACACTATCGATATTTGATTTCATATCGTTAGGATCATTATAATTACCACCAAAGCTAGGCGTAATCATACCCATATCATCATTGCGACGGTAAATGGCAACCAATGCTGGGTTATAGAATGGAGCGGTTAGGAAGTTTGCAGAAACAACACCAACACCACCCATTGCATCACCACGCGCTTCAATGGCGTAGTTTGCTGCTGAAATAGGAAGACTGGCGAATGCAATTGACGCTGCGAGTAGTTTAGTAGTTTTTTTCATGCCGTTTATCTTTGTTAGATCCCTTACATAGTTAACGGCACAATTTTAAATTACTTTAACTCTTCTTCGCTAGAAATATCATAAGTTTTACTGATAGTTTGTGCTTGTTCTATCGCTATGTCACCTTGCCAACGCGAATGCACCATAGAAACCGCCAGAACATAACGGTCATTGGGCAGATCTTCGCCTGTCAGGTTCATCGGGTAATCCGATTCATAGCTCTTACCCCACACTTGTTCATAGTGCTCGTCGACATAATCGTACAAACCGATTTCTAGCTTAGGAAGCGGACAGTATGGGTTAAGCAGGTCTTTCTTATCTATTCGCCACGTATCTTTTGAAGCCCAGCGTACTTGCTGACGCATGGCAACTTCACCCAAAATGATCCATGTGCTCCAAGAGTTGCCCCCTTCGCCCTTCACGTTCAGGCGATACAAGCCAGAATCGAGCTGTGACGCTAAGTTATAGCGCTTGCGGTACAAACTGACCGAGGCGTTGTTAACCACTTCACTTTCTTTCGTAAACTCGCTATCGGAAGAAACGACTTTATCTACCCACTTTTCGAAGGTGATGTTTTGGATTTCTTGTTCAGATTCGACATCAATTGAAACCCGAAATGTGTCTCGACCTGGGCTTTGGATGATGTGTCTCTTAACAACAACCGAGCTAATCCAGTCCGGTAGCGTTTTCTTAGTGAGGGTTTTACCACAATCTTTGTTCAACGCTTGGTCGAACAGTTCATTGAGGTGCTCTTCTCGAGATTGAGAAACATTGATTTGCCAAACTTCCACTAGAGAATCAAACATCTGCGGTAGATCATTATCCAACAAATGTTTATGCACTTGAGTGAGAGCATCGCTGCTCTTAAACCAATCTGTGGCGTACGCCGTGTTAACCACGCTCGACAGTATTAATAGTGGAAGTAAGGCTTTTTTCATTACGCTTTCATCTTGTAGCCAACGCCACGTAGCGTTTCGATCTCTAGACCTGGCAGTTTCTGTCTTAACTGAAGAACGTGCGTGTCTACTGTACGTGTTGTTGGGAAGTGGTTGTAACCCCAAACGTGGTCAAGCAGTTCGTCGCGTGTAAATACGCGGCCAAGATTGCTTGCCAAGAACAGCAGAAGATCAAACTCAGTACGTGTTAACGTGACTTCTTGCTCATTGAAAAACACTTCACGTGTTGCCTTGTCGATAACAAGGTTTTGAGCGATAACTTTTGACGCGTCTTGCTCTTCAGCATCTGGTAGGCGAAGTTGAGCACGGATACGAGCAAACAACTCTGCTTCTGCGAATGGCTTCGTTAGGTAGTCGTTAGCGCCTGAATCTAGGCCCGCTACTTTGTCTTTTACCGTAACCAGTGCAGTCAGCAAGATTACAGGAATATCTTTCTTTTTCTTCCAGCTTGGAAGTGAGTCTACTGAGTCACCATCAGGAAGTTGACGGTCTAGAATAACTAGATCCGCTTGTTCCCAATAGCCTTCAACTTCAGAGATCAGTTCAGCATGTAAACATTCATACCCAGCTTGCTCAAGGCTAACTAATAGGCCATCAGCTAAATTTTTATCATCTTCAACGAGAAGCAATGTCTGTTTCACAAGGTATCTCCAAAATAAATGTTGTCGGGGGGCCGATTAGCGTCATGTGACCGCCCATTTTTCCGACCATAGATTCTACTATCGTCAGACCTAAACCAAGTCCACTCTTACTAACGAATGGCTTTCTTAGTTGCCCCCAGTCTTTGCGGGACAAGTCTCCATTATCTATAACTTTGAATGTCAGCTTCTTGTCAGAAGTATTCAGTTCTAGTATCACTGGTGCGACACCGTATTTAACAGCGTTCCTGATCAGGTTATCGATACAGGTTCCTAACCAATATACGTTCACTTTTGCAGCGATATCTTGGTTGATGCGCAGTTCAATACCCGGCGCAAAATCTTCTTCAACTTTGTACTCTAACCACTCTTGGACACTTGGCACCCACTCAGTCGCGAGTGGTTGGTTGTCCGACTGAAGGTAGTCTTTACTTGCTTCTGCTAGCTGCCTTAAACGACGCGTGTCTTCACACAGTCGACGGAACTCATCATATACCGATTCAGGTAAGTGTTCGAACTCACGTCTGAAGCCTTCAACGGTCAATGATAAGCTCGCGATCGGTGTTCTCAGTTCGTGCGTTAAGATCTGAAGAACCAACATACGACTCTTCAATTCCTGTTTCTTACTGTTCCAACGGTATATCGCCCAACCTAGCACAAGCATGATGTTGGCAATCACCAAGATGAACATTGCGACCTGAAGCAGTTCAGAGTGATCTTCAATTTCCCAACACACATTACCACGTTGGACGAAGCAGCTCTTACCTTCTGAAGATAAGCTGAACGACAACCCTGCTACCGTCGCGTTTTCATGCCAGTCAGACTCTTTATATAGGTAATATCTGTCGCCACGTTTGACCCACATTTCGTCGAGCTCAACAAACATGCTTGCACCAGCCAAAAGCGCGGTAATGGCTTCATTGTCCATCTGCTGCAAACGAGATAGCAGTTCATCGTGTTCAGTATTTGGACGCTCTTGGATGTGCATAAAGCGTTTTAGCGCATCGAACTTTTCTGGGTATTTCTCAACGTAACGTGCTGCATAAGAGCCACCACCTGGGTGAATCAGACCGCTACGGCTAAACCAACGGTCAGATAGCTTAGTGCCTTTACACATCGCACGTGTAAACACCAAAGGCTCCGTTATCAATGGGCTTAACGGCAATTTACCGCTACAGGTTTTTGATAACTGGTATAAGCGTTGAATATCTTTTAATGGGTACTCTGCTGTTTGCGGCAGCATTGAAGAAGGCGTGATCAAACGTGTCGGATAATCAGCCTGAAGCAATCGAATATCATAAGATTCGATTGCCGTTTCATGATCAAATAGTTTGGTGAAATTATCGATACGCTCAGGCAAAGAATCAGCAAACGCGTTTACTGATACTGATAACGTAGCGATAAGAAGAGTAAATGTTCTTTTGATGATCACAAACCAGCGCAAATTCATATAGATCAAACAAATATATACCATTCGCTTTCAAAGATAAATTTTAACCGCATGAAAAACAGCAAGAATGACGACTAACTGTCATTAAATTGACTTGATTGCGCTCAAAGCGAGCGGAGGTACTAGTCTAACGCATTAGAGCTAAGCCATTTCATCGTCGCTATGGGAAGCAATTAGTGCGCTCATGTTCTCTCGCATTCGCACTATTTTCCCCCACTCTGTAGGCACAAAAAAGGAGCTCAATTGAGCTCCTTACTTTTGTTTCTAGAACCGACCTCTATAGGTGCTCTAGAATACCTAGACAGCTTTGTTTAGCATCGCCAAACAGCATCTGTGTGTTGTCTTTAAAGAACAATGGGTTTTGTACGCCTGCGTAACCCGTGTTCATAGAACGCTTGAACACGATAACGTTTTGAGCGTTCCAAACTTCAAGCACTGGCATGCCAGCGATTGGGCTGTTTGGATCTTCCAGAGCTGCTGGGTTTACGGTGTCATTCGCACCAATAACCAATACAGTATCTGTCTCGTCAAAGTCATCATTGATCTCGTCCATTTCAAGAACGATATCGTAAGGGACTTTAGCTTCAGCAAGCAGTACATTCATGTGACCCGGTAACCTACCGGCAACTGGGTGGATACCAAAGCGAACGTTTACGCCTTGTGCACGCAATTTCTCAGTAATTTCATGTACTGGGTACTGAGCTTGAGCTACTGCCATGCCGTATCCAGGAGTAATGATTACTGACTTAGAGTTCTTAAGCATTTCAGCCACGTCTTCCGCTGAAGTTTCACGGTGTTCACCTTGATCTTCATCGCCTTCAGACACTTGTACTTCCTGACCGAAACCACCAGCAATAACACTAATGAACGAGCGGTTCATTGCTTTACACATGATATAAGACAGAATCGCACCCGACGAACCAACCAATGCACCAGTTACGATAAGCAGGTCGTTTGCAAGCATGAAACCTGCCGCCGCAGCAGCCCAACCAGAGTACGAGTTCAACATAGAAACAACCACTGGCATATCTGCACCGCCGATCGACGCCACTAAGTGGTAACCGAATGCGAACGCGATAAGTGTCATCACCATCAGTGCGAACATGCTGCCATCTGCTTTAACGAACATGATCATAAGTAGTGTTGAAACCACGATAGCCGCTAGGTTCCATTTGTGCTTGTGAGGAATGTTCAGTGCAGACGAAGAGATAACGCCGCGAAGCTTACCAAACGCAACAATCGAACCTGTGAACGTCACAGCACCGATAAATACGCCAAGGAACACTTCCACTAGGTGGATAACGTGCTCTGCATGAATATCAGCAGGGTTAAGTGACACAGCCGCCGGTGGATCGATGTAGCTGTTGTAACCCACAAGTACCGCAGCCATACCTACGAAGCTGTGCAGAATTGCCACCAGCTCTGGCATTTCAGTCATTTCTACTTTTCTTGCGTAGTGGATACCAATACCACCACCGATCACCATTGCAATGATGATCCACACAATACCTGCAGAGTGAGGGCCAAAGATCGTAGCGATCAACGCGATTGCCATACCCGTGATACCGTAATAGTTACCTGCACGTGCAGATTCCTGCTTCGATAATCCAGCCAAGCTCATAATAAAGAATACAGCAGCAACAATATAAGCTGCTTGTACTAATCCTTCAGACATCTGTTACTCCTTAGTCTTTACGGAACATTTCAAGCATACGTTTGGTCACGGTAAAGCCACCAAAGATATTGATACTTGCAATTAAAACGGCAATAAACGATAGGAAAGTCACGACGCCGCTTCCCTGTCCAATCTGTAATAGCGCACCCACCACAATGATCCCTGAAATCGCGTTCGTTACAGACATCAAAGGCGTATGAAGAGAATGGCTAACATTCCAAACTACGTAATAACCCACCACACAAGCGAGAACAAAAACGGTAAAGTGAGATAAGAACGCAGCAGGAGCCACCGAAGCTATCCAAGCGAATGCACCAACCGCGATTGCCATACCTGCCGCTTTTTTAACTGGAGAAGTAGGCTCTTCAACTTTTGGCTCAGGTTTCGTTGCTTTTGGCTTAGCCTGTTGAGGTTGAGCAGAAACTTGAATTGGTGGAGCTGGCCAAGTGACTTCGCCCTCTTTAACGACTGTGACACCACGAAGTACAACATCTTCAAAGTCGATATTGATGTTACCGTCTTTCTCTTTGCAAAGTAGTTTCAGTAAGTTCACTAGGTTAGTCGCGTACAGTTGGGAAGACTGAGTAGGTAGACGACCAACCATATCGGTGTAACCGACAACCTTCACACCATTCGCTGTTGTGATCACTTGATCCGCAACCGTGTATTCACAGTTACCACCATTTGCTGCCGCAAGGTCCACAATTACGCTGCCTGGGCTCATGCTATCGACCATCTCTTTGGTGATAAGTTTAGGCGCAGGACGACCCGGAATCAGTGCTGTGGTAATAATGATATCAACGTCTTTTGCTTGAGCCGCGTAAAGCTCTTCCGCTTTCTTGTTGAACGCGTCAGACATCTCTTTTGCGTAGCCATCACCAGCGCCTGTATCTTCCTGAAAATCCACTTCCAAGAACTCAGCGCCCATCGACTCCACTTGCTCTTTAACTTCAGGACGAACATCGAATGAACGAACAATGGCACCTAAACTACCAGCTGCACCAATTGCCGCCAAGCCAGCAACACCCGCACCAGCAACCAATACTTTCGCTGGTGGTACTTTACCTGCCGCTGTAATTTGACCCGTGAAGAATCGACCAAATTCGTGCGCCGCTTCAACAACAGCACGATAACCCGCGATATTGGCCATAGAACTTAGTGCATCGAGCGCTTGAGCTCTTGAAATACGAGGCACAGAGTCCATTGCCATCACATTAATGTTACGGCTCGACAGCTGCTCCATTAATTCCGGGTTTTGAGCCGGCCAAATAAAGCTGACCAATGTTGCGCCATCTTTAAGTAGGTCGATTTCATTCTTAGTATCATCAACGATTGGAGCGTTAACTTTAAAGATAATATCGGATTTCCAAGCTTCATCTGCGCTTACAACTTTTGCACCAGCTTGTTCGTAAGCTGAATCTTCAAAACTTGCTAGCGCACCTGCTTGTGATTCAACACAAACTTCAAATCCTAACTTTAGAAGCTGTTCGACCGATTTCGGCGATGCAGCGACTCGCGTTTCACCAGCGAGCGTTTCTCTTGGTACACCTATCAACAAATTAGACTCCTTGTGTATCAATTTGTGATTATTATTCTTACCAAAGGCAAATTAAAGAGATCGTAAGCGCACTTGGCTACACCAATTTGCATAGCGATACTTTAACAATTGGTACAATGACTTATTCGTTTGTATCTAACGACAACTAATACTTCAAGCGTTTTGTTCAAAGAACAGCAAAAGTTATTACTTATAACGATTTGGATGGAATTTGAGCACTTAATTTAGATAAATGATGCCCCTCTCGAATAAAGAGGTCAAACCACTTGCCAATAATCCTTTTAATAACAACCGACTAGCTGCTCTTTGTCCCTAAAACTAAAAAGAGCTTTCAGCATATACACTGAAAGCTCTCTAAATTATGACTAGCATCAAATCTAACCCTAATTGGTTAGCTAAATATGCTATCGCCCATTTGGTCGATGAACATTTGCGACTTCTTGAGCATCAATTCGTTGGCGTCTTCTTTGTTTGAAACAACATCTGAACGAATAAAACGATGACTTTTAATCTCACCATCAATTTCTTTCTCGATACGCCCAGCAACACGGTATTGACCAGATTCAGCAATGGCATCTTGATAGATATTGAACCCTTTATATTCGACTGGCTCAATCTCTACTTTTTGTTCGGTTTTTTCTTTGCCACCAAATAATCTAGAAAAGAATCCCACGTTTTTTTACTCCTTAAATGACGTTACTGATACTAACCTATCATGACTGTTTACGGTTCAACAATGGCTTTTCATACCATTGCAATTCTACGTCATCATCAAAATTGTGTTGACTGAAGATCACGGGCACATTGTCCTTACGATCGCGTCGTCTGTCGTCAATAATCATACTTTCTGCATTTTTGACCGCGATCTCACTATTCCTTTTGTACAGAACCAATTTATCTTCTGGTAAGGCCGAAAGGAAATCGATATCAAAGCGAATATAGATAGGTTTTAACTGACCTAATGCTAAACATGCGAGATCAGCCAACTGCTCGTTTGTATAACTAGACACGTATTCTTCGGTAGACAATACATGGCCCACCAGCGTCTCCATATAGTTATGTACATCCACACTAATTTGCATACTACACCTCCGTTTGTAGCTCTATGTAAGATCTAATCTTCAACCTTGTCTTAGACGTTATGCCAACCTGGTTGGTTTTGGCTGTTAAAGCATTATATCGGTCAATTTTAAAACAAATATTAAACCGTTTTAAAATCGAATATGCCCCTTAAGCATTAACCACATAGGTTTTGTTAAGTATCTATAACGACTAATTAATTTCTCATATATACTGTGTAGTTCGTTCTGTGGTTAATAGCAACCTGAATACATATAAAAGCGGTTGCACCAATAGCGACCTATGACTATGTTTTCACTCTCGTTTAAGCAAAATGCTTGGCAATCGCTTGTTTAACCGTATCCTACGTATAGTATTAATTAATAAGATCATCATTATAGTTAGGCTCACCACATAAATGGCATCTTCTTTTGTAACGTCGAGCATGTTTCGATTTTGCTTCCCTTTACTCCTTCTAGCAATTTTACTTGCAGGTATGAACAACGTCATTCTGGTGACGGATTCAAACTTAGGGTTTGCTAGCAACCTTCCGTACATTCTATTAAGCGTTGCGGTATTGCTATGCCATACATTCAGGCAAGGGCGCATGGCCATGGTGTCAGTGACCATGCTTGTCGCCTATCTTGTTATCCAAGTTCGTTTGCAAACCCCGTTAAATACCGGAACGACACTATTAGAGCTCTCTCTACTCGCGGCATTAGTGCCTGTCACCTGCCTACTTGTGTACGCCTTCCCTGATACAGGCGTAAATTCTAAGTCGATGTTCTTGTATGCTCTGGTATTGGTGTTATTTGTGGTGTGGGCGCAACTTATCGTTTCTCATTTTCATGCCGGAGGTTTTGAATCATGGAGCGAAGGTATCCTCTTCACCGTCAGAGACTTTTCTAAACTGCCTTTCGTTTTAGTCTTATATAGTCTGTGTTTATTGGGTTTAACTGCGATTTTAGTTCTGGTCTACAACCGTTCAATCGATGTGGTTGTGTATAGTGCGATCCTGCTGGCGTCGAGTACCTTTATCTTTTTCGATGTTCAGTACATATCGAGCACGATGTTTTCTTTGTCAGGCACTTTAATCATTGTTTATGTGATGTCTGCAAGCCACGATATGGCATTTAATGACCAACTGACAAACATTCCAGGGCGTCACGCCTTAGAAGTCGATATGAAGCATCTAGGGCGCAAGTATTCAATGGCGATGGTCGATATCGACCACTTTAAGAAGTTCAATGACACGTACGGGCACGACATTGGCGATGACGTGTTGAAATTAGTGGCGAGCATCTTAAAAGAGACGACAGGTGGCGCTCGAGCTTATCGTTATGGTGGAGAGGAATTCACGATCATCTTCAAAGGTAAACATACCGAACAAGTCAAAGAACACCTGCAATCGCTCGTTTCACAAGTGCACGACTACGATATGACGATTCGTAACACAAAAGAGCGACCTGATGATCATGATGAAGGCATCAAAAAGCGTGGTAAAAATGGTCAAGCATCTGAAATTGTCAATGTGTCAGTGAGTATTGGATTGGCAGACAGTACAACCACCAAGCACCCTGAAGAAGTATTGAAGCTTGCCGATCAAGCATTGTACAAAGCCAAAAAGACGGGCCGAAACAGACTCTGTATTCATAGCTAAAAAAACAAAAGCCAAGCTCTATACATGCTTGGCTATGATTCTTTGGTTAATTAGATATTTGGTGCTAAATGCAGTTCGCTTTAAACAGCAAGCAACTAGTCTTGGTTGAAGAACAGAACGAGGCTACCACCTTTTAAGCTACTCCCGTAGTTGATCGTAAAACCGATGCCTACATTATCAACCCATTCATTGAATAAGTTGGGGTTCAGCAACCAACCTACACTACCCTCATAATACGAGGTCGTCCCCATCGACTCCACGGTGTCCCCACCGATATCAATTCTTCTAATGCTCGAATACATCGATGTAATGTTTTTATCCCAACGCACGAGATCGTAGAAGATCTTAGCTTCGTTAGCGATATACCAACCTTCCGGGTTCCCTACATCACCGTTGTTAGCTTCTCCCCAACCAACACCATTAAAATAGTGCCAACTGGTACTCAGTTTGTATCTCCCCCAATGATTTTTATCTTCAAAAATCAGCTTAATTTTCGGCTCTATGATATATGCCCACGCATCTGTGTTGTAATAAAGTCCATCCAATTGGTCCTGAATAGGCTCAAGTAGTGACGAGCGGTATTCAAAGTCGTTGCGATAATAAGAGATATGATTACCAATACCTGAATGAAAGCTCCAGTACTCATTTAATTGAGAGACATTAGCAAACTCGACGTAACCAGAAACCACAGACTCTTTTTGATAATCGCTTTTTATCGTCGCTGCATATTCAACGTCGTTCTCGATACGCAATGCTGATAAGCGCAACGTTATCTCTTGATGGTTGTCTTCAATGTAGTTGGGCAGCTCGAAGGTGTAAGGAAGACTGAGAGATGTGATGTTTTGACGGCGACTTACCGAATCATTCGAGCCAATATCTTCATTGTCTAAACTAAAAACTTCATTTGGATCGAAATTATTAATACCAAAAGTAAAAACATCGGTATCGTTGAGTAATACACTGGTGGCAAAACGCTGCTCTAGCTCCTTGCGAAATGCATCTGACAAAGCGTTGGCTGAAACCGTAGGAGAGGTAATCAAACAAAGCGCAGGGACAATCAGTGTCCAACGCGAATTAGCCATAGAAAATGACTTTGATTGTGGCATGTCGTTTATCACTTAAAACACTTCCTAGTTCAAACGCTACTAGGATTATAAATTCAAATTACTAAAAGAGCTCAACAGCTATCATGTATGCTCTAAAATGTTGCACTGGATATAGGTGTTTCTACCGCTTTGTTTTGCTTGATACAGCGCTTGGTCGACCTTCTCATAGATGGAGGCTAAAGACTCATCGCCATTAGGCACAAACGACAACACCCCTTGTGACGCTGTCACTCTGTCTGAAATCGTAGAATACTCATGTGCGTAGTTCATATCATAAAGCGCTTCTTTGATACGAATCGCCTGCTGTTCTGCAGCATCACTGTCGGTATCACTCAAGATAAGCACAAACTCTTCACCGCCATAACGGCCGACAAACTCTCCAGCTCTTACAAACAGTACCTTTAGGGTATTAGCAAGGCCTTGTAAGCACTTATCTCCTTGAATGTGCCCGTAATTATCGTTGTAAGGCTTGAAGAAGTCTACATCGAGTAGAATCACCGTCATGGATATATTACGTCTTCCGTGCCACGCAATGCTCTCTTCAAGCTTAGTATCCATATATCGACGGTTGTACAATTTGGTGAGGCCATCTTCATTGGCTTGCTGTTGCAAGAGGATGTTGAGCTCTTCTAACTTGGCGGTACTTTGCTTCAGCTCACGCCTCATGTAGGCGATGCGCTGCATGGCAATCAGTTTAGAATTGAGTACGACTTTATTTACCGGCTTGATCAAATAGTCGTCACCACCCGCATCAATGGCCTTGGCTATCATCTCAGGCTCTTCGTGACCGCTCAGAAAGATAATAGGTACCCATTCAGGAAATCGTTCACGGATCTCGTTCGCTACTTCAAAGCCATCCATTTCAGGCATACTAATATCAAGCAAGACGAGCTCTGGATCAAAACCAGAATAAACGTTCAGGGCTTCTTTACCGCTGCCGACAGCTTCAACAATATGACCTAATTGTTTTAGTCGAATAGCAAGTTGCATTCTGTCTAGCTGAACATCGTCAACCAGCAATATGCGCATCGAAGATCCCTTTTCTATCATCGCATCACCTTTATCGAGTGTTGAATATTCAAAGTAGCTCATTTTTGGGCTTAAATCATGCCCTAATCTCTATATTATATTGACTTTTTTACAGATCTTTTTAGCATTGTTTCTTTTTAAAGAGAAATACTATGTCAGACGCTACAAACACAGAGCAACAAGAAATCGATTTAACCACAATCTCTCCTGAACTTCGCCAAGTTATCGAATTTGATGAAGTGCCAAAAGAGATGCACTTTATGGTTACTTCTATTCATGAAGTGTCTGAAGAAGCAGTACGCGAAGCTTGGGACAGCCTGCCAGCAAGCGCACAAAATGTTTTGGACAACTTCGAGCAGTTCCACGCTCTAATCACGGTTAGCCAAGCTTTCGCTGGTGTTAACGTGATGGAAGAGTTCCCTACTCTTAAACTTCCAGAAGGCATGACTGACGAAGAAAAAGAAGAGTACCGCGCTCAACTACTAGACCAAGTTCTACACAACTGTGTAAAAGACATGGTTAAACAAATCAAGAAAGCTCGTCGTGATGCTATCTTGAAGCGTGATTTTAAAGAAGTTTTCACTAAGTAAGCCATTGCTCAACCTTAAATCAGGTTGAACGCAAACAGTGATACTGATACTAAGCCGCCTGTTGCTTTAAACAAGCGGCTTTTTTATACCCACTACTTTTTCTATTGGTCGCTTATCTGCGACTCATCAATACTTCACGCCGCTCTTTCGCTGTGCAAATAATATGAATTTGCACTCATACAGTGTGGCTCAAAACCGAAGTTTATACCGTATAAAAATGACGCATGTTCCCATTCATGGAATCAAGATCGAGTTTTACCCAATCTAAAGCCAATAACTTCAAACAAGAACTTCAAAGCAGGCAAGTCGCGTTAACTTTTAATGAGTAACGGCAATGTCTCTTTGAGCTACACTCACGCCCTTAATCTGGGCAAATACTTGCTGGCCGACTTTAAGGTCAAGCTCATCCAATGCCCAAGAAGTAATGGTTGCCCATAGATAACAGCCAGACTCCAATTCCAACTCAACCGCCACACTCTGCTTATTGCTCCCTTGTTGATGCGTCTCTGCGCTTTTAATCGACACAGGAAGAATGTTACGGATTGAAGTGCCTTTTGGCTCCTCTAGCGTGATTGAGACATCATTTGCCCTGACCTGAAGCCTTACGGTAGCCCCAATCTCACTCGACACTTTCTGAACCCACAAAGACGTCGACTCTCCGAGCATTAAACGAGACAAAGCGTAATCGTCGTTGTGCTCTGCCAGTTTCGCTTCAAACAGTGAGCTTTGCTCTGAGAAAGACTGCCAAGGCTGCATCGCACGTGACGCCCATACCTGTTCGGTCACACCAGACGACACTACCTTACCTTGGTCAATGATGACCAAGTGATTCGCTAATCGTAAAATTTCGTTGAGGCTGTGAGTGACGTAAATAATCGGAATTTGTACGGTCTCGGATAAGTTCTCCAGAAACGGCATCACTTCACGCTTTCTAGGTAAATCAAGAGATGCCAATGGCTCATCCATCAACAAAATGTTTGGCTTAGATAACAGAGCTCGGCCAATTGCCACACGCTGCTTCTCTCCGCCAGATAAACGAGCCGGATAACGATCTAGCAACGAGTTTAATGAAAGCAGCGACACGATCTGATCAAAGTGCGCTTTATCTGTGCCTTTAACACCGTATTTAAGATTCGCCGATACTTTCATATGAGGGAACAGCCTTGACTCTTGGAATACATAGCCGACATTGCGCTTATGCGTTGGCAAGTTTATCCCTTGTACACTGTCGAACAAGGTTGTCCCCGACACACTGATCAAACCTTTGTCTGGCTGTTTAAGGCCACTAATGGCATTGATTAAAGAGGTTTTACCCGCGCCAGAGCGACCAAAGATCGCCGTGATACCACGGCTTGGCAGTTCTAAGTCGATATCGAAGAAGGTTTCACCAAGCTGCTGTTGGTATTGGAGGATCAAAGCACTCATGCATTACCTCCCAAGCGTTGTGCCGACTTTCTGTTTAACCATTCAGACAACATCAATGAACCCAGCGCTATCACAATAGAAATCGCACACAGGCGTGCGGCTTCCATTTCAGCACCTGGAGTTTCAATAAACGTGTACATAGCCAGTGGAATGGTTTGAGTTTCACCCGGGATATTGGATACAAAGCTGATCGTAGCACCAAACTCACCAAGGCTTCGCGCAAATGAAAGCATGGTTCCCGTAATGATCCCAGGGATCATTAAAGGCAAGGTGATAGTAAAGAATACTCTGACTGGTGAAGCACCTAATGTGGCGGCCGCCTCTTCCAATTTACTATCGACGGTTTCTAAGCTTAAACGAATTGAACGAACCATTAATGGTAGTGCAACTACGACGCAGGCTAATGCCGCGCCTTTCCAACTAAAGCTGAATACGATACCAAACACCTCATTCAGCCAAGAGCCGATAATGCCTTGTCTACCCATCATCACCAGCAACAAATAGCCAATCACCACTGGAGGCAACACCAAAGGTAGGTGAACAATACTCTCTAGAATGCTTTTTCCCACAAACTGCTTTTTAGCAAGCAGCCACGCGAGGCCAATCCCGATTGGGATCAGCCATAGGATGGCAAATCCAGCCACTTTCAAGCTAAGCATTAAAGCTTGGTATTCGTATTCCGATAGGTACATCATTTAACGCACTTCAAAACCAAAACTGTTCAAAATTTCCTTCGCTTGCTCGCTGCTAAGGAAAGTATAGAACTCCTGAGCAACCGCTTGATCACTCAATTTCGCTACAGGGTAACGTATTGGTGTGTGCAAATCTGCCGGGAACGTCGAAACAAGACTCACTTCCTTAGATAACAGCGCATCCGTTTTGTAAACAATTCCGAGTTTAGCTTCACTGCGTTCAACTAAAGCCAGAGCCATACGAACATTGTTACTTGGTGCCAATCGACTGCTCACATTATCCCAAACACCGAGCGATTCTAATGCTTCTTTTGCATAGATGCCCGCAGGAACCGACATGGTGTTGCCAACCGCAAGCCTTTCATTATCAAGAAGTTTAGACCACTGATCACCTTTTGAAATATCAAATGAAATTGAATCTTCCTTTGGAGAGATTAGCACAAGCTCGTTCTCACAAAGATTTGTGACATTGTCACTAGAAACATAGTTTCGATCGACAAGATGAGTCATCCATTTTTCATTTGCCGAGATAAAGATGTCTGCTGGTGCACCTCTTTCGATCTGTCGTACTAATGAAGATGTGCTGGCATAGACAGGAATCACGTCAACAGAATGTTTTTTCTCAAACTCTTCAACTAACAGATTCACCGCATTAGTCATAGACGATGCCGCATAGACACGGAGTTTCTCGGCAGCCAAAGCATGAGCAGAACTCAATGAGGTGGTTAACGCTACCGCTAAAAGAGTGACTAGTTTTTTCATTGCTCTCACTTATCTGTTGTTCTTTTAATTTCTTGGTCAGTTTGTTTCAGCTCAGGCCAAAGCAGGTCAAGATTTAAGTGCTCTTCGATGGCATCGGCGATTCGATTAATACCCAACTCTTTCAGTTGTTCGTGGTCAATCGCTGCTACTTCATTAGCACCTGCCCATTCACAAATCAGTGATAACGCATCGCTGTTATCCAATACACCGTGCAAGTAAGTACCAAATATCGAGTTGTCAGAGTTTATCGCGCCATCAAGGCTGCCAGATTCTAACTGAACCGGTAATGCCATTTCATTGACATCAGTCCTACCTACGTGAATTTCATACCCTTTTACTGGTGCTGACTTTCCATTTAAGCTTAAATTCCCAAACACGTTCGTTAACGTTTTCTGTTGTGTTAACGTGGTTTCAGCATCAAGATACCCTAACCCTTCGCTGCTTCCCGGCTCGCCTTCAACACCATCAGGATCGTGGATAAGATTACCGAGCATCTGATAACCACCACATATGCCCATCACTTTGCCACCTAAACGCAGGTGACGCTGAATGTCTTTGTCCCAACCTTGCTGCTTCAAATAATCCAAATCGGCTCTTACTGACTTAGTACCCGGTAAGATGATCAAATCAGCGTTGTTCAAACGCTCACCTTTACCGACGTAACGAAGATCAATCGAAGGATTAAGTCTCAACGCGTCAAAGTCCGTATGGTTGCTGATTCGTGTTAGAACAGGTACCACGACTTTTAGCTTAGCCTCTCCAACGGATTCTTGAGCGGAGGTAATGGCATCTTCAGCTTCCAAATTAAAGCCATGCAGATATGGCAACACACCTATTACAGGCTTGCCCGTTTTCTCTTCTAGCCAATCAAGGCCCGACTGAAGCAACGCGATATCGCCTCTAAAACGGTTAATCACAAACCCTTTTACACGAGCTTGTTCAGATTCAGATAACAGAGCTAATGTGCCATACAGGTGCGCAAATACACCACCACGGTCAATATCAGCCACAATAATCACTGGGATATCTGCCTTTTCAGCGAATCCCATGTTCGCGATATCATTCTCGCGAAGGTTGATTTCTGCAGGACTTCCCGCCCCTTCGATCATCACGCTTTTGTATTCATCCAAAAGTCGATCAAAAGAATCGATTACTGTATTCATCGCGACTTTCTTATAATCATGGTAGCCCGTAGCCTCCATGTTGCTTAATGCGCGCCCTTGCAGAATCACTTGAGCGCCAGTATCAGAATTGGGTTTAAGCAATACAGGGTTCATGTGCACTGAAGGTTCAATATTACAAGCTTGTGCCTGAACGGCTTGAGCGCGGCCAATTTCGCCGCCGTCTTTGGTCACGGCACTATTCAAAGCCATGTTCTGTGGCTTAAAAGGTGCCACTTTAATGCCTTTCCTAGCCAAAACACGGCATAAACCTGCCACCAATACACTTTTTCCGGCATCTGACGTGGTTCCTTGAACCATAAGGGCGTTCAATGGTGCTCGCATTCGTACTTAAATCCTTAATTTCTCAGCCCGCAGGCAATACTTCTCTTTAACCATCTTAACGTCAATGGCGACTCGATGCTCAATAAAATGAATGGAAAATGAATGTGTTACTCACTCTAGATTCAAACCGAGTGTTGTTTAATAGCCTCATCGAAACAAAACGTTTCAACTAACAAACAACATTAAGGGATTCACCATGAACAAAACTGTATTAGCTATCGCAACCACTATTATCCTTGCTCCAACTTTCGCAATGGCTGGTGACCACAAAGACAATAAGCACGAGAGCTCTATTGCTTACACAGGACCTATTGAAACCGTTTCTGTCGCGACCCTGCTTGCAGACACAAGCATGTTTTCTGAGCAAGACGCGATTGTAGACGGCAGGATTGTTCGTCAACTTAAGAACGACACATTTATCTTCTCTGACGGCCAGAGCGAAATTCAAATTGAACTGGACGACGATATCCGTCTAGCACAACCGTTAACAGCAGATACTAAAGTACGTATCTTCGGTGAATACGAAGGTGGCAAAACACCGGAAATCGAGGTTGACCACATCCAAATTCTATAACCGACAAATATAAAACTAACGACTTCAAATAAATTGGCCTGCATATTGCAGGCTTTTTTGTATTATACTGCCGCAAAATACATTTATATGGAGTCACCATGCTAGGTTGCACTAACAAGACTGTCCTTTTAGGACTAGCTGCACTGTGTTCATTCTCTGCGTCTGCAAACAACTTTAACTACAACACATTCGAGCTGCGCATGGGTACCAGCCCTAGTACTTTCGGTGGTGAAGTCACAACCATGTTTACTCAGAACTCACACTTTGTAGCTCGCATCGATTCAGAATTTGAAAGCGATTGGGATGCTGCTGTCGGTATGGGTTTTAACGGTCCAATTAGTCAATTTGCTGATGTGACTGGCCAAATGCTACTTCACAACATTGAGCGCAATGACGACAACCACATCAAGACTGAAATTAACCTAGGCTTAAGAGCATGGTTAATGGCAAACGTTGAAGTTAACGCTCGCCTTGGACAACTGATCGACAATGATGATACTCGCTCAATCGTGGGTATTGGTGCCCGTTTCCATTCAACAGAACAACTGTCTGTTGGTCTAGATATGCGCAATAACGGTACATACGGACATCAGCTGTTAATGTCTGCTCGATTCGGCTTCTAAGCTCACTATACCCCCTAATGTAAGTGGCTAATTCTTATTGATTATTCATTTACAGCATGATTTTTAAGGCTAATAGGTTCTTTATCTGTTAGCCTTTTTTCGTTCTCATCCTTTACCATCAGTTTTATACAAACAGCTTCACGACACGCTGCATTCTGTTCTTGATTTGGGCCATCCAATCACACCCGCTCTAGTACCTTTTATACAATTAAATTATTAATAAATGACAATTGATAAAGCAGCTTTGCAGCAGTATGCCGTACTTATACTCTTTGCGAAAATTTTGCTTAAAATGGAGTACCTTAATGGGTGTAAGCAGCATTTCTATTAAGAACAAACTAACATTGATGTTTGTTGTCATTATCTTCGCCATGACGATGATTCAAACTTATATCACTGGCAAGCAACTGTTGAACGAAACTTACCGCTCTATCCAACAGTATTCGACCACGCTTACCGAGGCCAATGTTTCTGGAATTGAAAAGTGGATAGAAGGTCGTATTAACGTTGTAAATGCAGCGAAAGACGCGTTCAAATACACGGACGATCCAATAAGCTATTTCACCCAAAGTACTAACGCAGGTCGATTCCAAATTGCGTATGCTGGACTTTCTGACGGCCGTTTCCTACAAGGTGTCGATTTGCCCGTACCCGAAGGTTATGACCCTCGCACTCGCGACTGGTACAAAGTGCCAATGTCTACAGGCAAAACAGTCGTAACTGAACCCTACGTCGATGTGGCAACCAATGACCTTGTCGTGACCATTGCCAGCCCTTTCAATACCAACGGGTATTCAGGTGTTATTGGTGCAGATCTTAACCTAAATACGCTGATTAACGATGTTGTAAGCATTGAGCAGCCAGGCGTTTACGCATTCCTTGTCGATGGAAATGGTAAAATTGTTGCCCACAGAGACCGTGACCTTACGCTTAAATCAGTTGCTAACGTCTCACAAAACCTCACTGCGAATAAGATCAAATCGCTATCTCAAGATCCGGGTTTTGAGGAGATGCATCGACGGCGCGGAGTCTCTGCTTTCAGCGAAAAAAGTTCCTCATACCGACTGGTACTTCACTGTCGTTATCGATAAATCCCAATCTTTTGCTTCTTACCGCTCGTTGCTTCGCCAATCGGCCATCTTTGGCCTGATTCAGCTTGCCGTTATTGCATTTGTGGCAATGTTTGTCATTAAGAAAGCACTCGCACCCCTAACAACGTTAAGTTCAGCAATGGAAGCACTATCTAAAGGCGATGGTGATTTAACCCAACGTATTACCGTCAACAGCAAGGACGAAATTGGCACACTTGCTCATCACGTGAATGCGTTCATCGCTAAGCTACAAGAAATTGTCCGTGATATCGCAGACTCTTCTAGCCAATTGAACGAGCAATCTGAAGTCAGTACCAATGTTGCTCGCCAAACGAGCGATGGCCTAACAGTTCAACTGCATGAGATCTCGCAAATCGCAACCGCAGTTCACGAGATGTCGGCAACGGCTGAGGAAGTGGCAAACAACGCACAGATGACAGCAGATTCAGCGATCAGTTCTACTGAAAACTGTGAGCAAGGCAAGCGTGTGATTATTCGTAATCAAGATTCAATCACTAACCTTGCACAACAGGTAGAAAATGCATCGGGCATCATTCAAGAGCTTGAAAAGAATGCCCTAGACATTAACGCGATCCTTTCAACAATTTCAGACATCGCAGAGCAAACTAACCTACTTGCACTTAATGCAGCGATTGAAGCGGCACGTGCTGGTGAACAAGGTCGTGGTTTCGCAGTGGTTGCAGATGAAGTACGCGTGCTATCTCAACGCACTCACAGCTCTACTGATGAGATTCGTGAAATGATTGAGACTCTGCAGAAAAACAGTGTTAGTGCCGTTGAATCAATGCAGCGTAGCCAAGACTTAGCTCAATCTAGTGTTGATGATGCGAACAATGCCACCACAGCGCTTGAAGAGATCGCAACATCGATCCAGCAGATCTCTGATATGGCGTCACACATCTCGAATGCGGCATCTGAGCAAAGAACCGTGACTGGCGAAGTAAGCAAAAACATCTAATTAGTTAATGATGTGTCAGACAAGATGTCGACGGAAGCCGATAACTCGCGTCACCTTTCAGAAGAATTACGTGGCATCGCCCAACAATTGAATACCCAAGTTCAGTTGTTCAAGTACTAATAAGATTATTGGCCAGAAGCCAACAAAAAGCCCCCGACCACAGCAGTGCTCGGGGGCTTTGTTTTCTTCTGGTGGTGAACCATTAGTGTCAGTTCACCTACCTCAACTTGTCTCGCATAGTGATAGCTACAGGTTAACCATCAGCATCTTTTTCTGGTGATCTAGGTACTCTTCATAAGTACCTTGGAAGCTCACCAGTTGTTGGTCTTTCACATCAATGATGTGTGTTGCCAGTGAAGATACAAACTCACGGTCGTGACTCACAAAAATAAGCGTACCTGGATAAACCTTCAGCGCATCATTTAGCGCTTGGATCGCTTCCATATCCATGTGGTTCGTCGGTTCGTCCATCACAAGAACATTAATGTCTTGCATCATTAGCTTGCCAAATAACAGACGGTTCTTCTCACCACCAGAACAGTTACGTGCTTTCTTGTTTGCATCATCAGCAGTAAACAGCAGACGACCTAGAATGCCACGTACCATTAAGTCATCGTGCTTCGCTGTACGCCACTGTGAAATCCAATCGAATATGCTCAAGTCGTTGTCAAAGTCCGCGCTACTATCTTGCGGGCAGTAGCCGACTGATGCGTTTTCAGACCATTTTACGATACCTTGGTTTTGCTCCAATTCACCAACTAGACAGCGTAGTAAAGTGGTTTTACCTACGCCGTTCTCACCGATAACCGCAAGGCGCGTACCCGCCTCAAGTAACAAATTACCACCAGCAAATAGCGTCTCGCCTTCGAAACCGTGGCCTAGCTCTTGAAGCTCAAGCGCTTGACGATGCAGCTTTTTACCTTCACCGAAGTTAATTGATGGGCTCATACGGCTCGAAGACTTCACTTCATCAAGGGTGATCTTTTCCATCTTCTTGGCACGAGAACTCGCTTGCTTCGCTTTTGATGCATTGGCACCAAAACGGTTTACGAAGTCTTGCAGTTCGTTTATTTCTGCCGTTTTCTTCGCATTAGAAGCCAGAAGTTGTTCACGACGTAAACCCGATGCTTCTAGGAAGTACTCGTAGTTACCTGGGTAGATGCGAAGTTCACCGTAATCGATGTCCGCCATGTGCGTACATACCGAGTTCAGGAAGTGTCTATCGTGCGAAATGATGATCATTGTACATTTACGCTGGTTTAGCTCTTCAGCAAGCCAGTTGATGGTGTGAATGTCCAAGTTGTTGGTCGGTTCATCAAGTAACAGAATGTCTGGGTTCGCAAACAATGCTTGCGCCAAAAGCACACGCAGTTTCCAACCTGGAGCCACTTGCTGCATCAGGCCAAAATGAAGCTCTTCTTCAATACCCGCTTGAATAAGAATATCGCCAGCACGACTTTCCGCTGTATAGCCATCCATTTCAGCGAACTCGCTTTCAAGCTCTGCCACTTTCATACCGTCTTCTTCGCTCATTTCAGGCAAAGAGTAAATACGGTCACGCTCTTGTTTTACTTCCCATAACTTTCTGTCGCCCATGATCACAACGTCGATTACGCTGTACTGCTCAAAAGCAAACTGATCTTGGCTCAATACGCCCAGTTTTTCTCCTGGAGTGATTGAAACGTTGCCCGAGCTTGGCGTTAATGTGCCACTTAGGATTTTCATGAACGTCGATTTGCCGCAACCATTGGCGCCGATCAAACCATAGCGATTGCCGTTACCAAATTTAGCGGAGATGTTCTCAAACAAAGGCTCTGCGCCAAATTGCATTGTGATGTTCGCGGTAGATATCAAAGAAGTAATTCCTAAGCGTGTACTCGATAGATCGTTATTAGGTCACTGAATAAACCAAAATAAGGACTACGAAAGTATGGATTAAACAAAAACGAAGCGCGGATTATATAGAGATCTGGATCACGTTGTCGAGGCTAAACAGTAACCTGATGACGAACAGAGCCGAATTAACGATATTTACTAAGATTTTAGACCGTAAAACGAAAAAATCCCCGCTAATTCAATTAGCAGGGATTCAATTTTCCAAAAGAGAAAGTCTCAGAACAAGTCTGAATCAACAGAAGCTAAGTCTATTTAGTCACTTTCTTCTGAACGTACTTCTGGCTTACATCGACAACCGCAACATCTCTAAAGAAGCTTCTTCCCAAAAGAAGTGGGAAAGAAAGATGCGTTCGATCTGCAAGTGTAAATTCAGTTTTGTCTTTCAGGTCACCAATTTGGATAGAAGCTACAACCACGGCACGACGTTGTGTGCCTTCAGCGCTAGATTGTTTGATCTTCACCCAACGCTCTACAGGTAGGCTGATCTCTTCTGTTGTGATGCCATCATGTTCAATCTTGAATTTAACCCAGTCTTTTCCGTCACGCTCAAAATCGACGATATCAACCGCACTGATTGAAGACGTTGTCGCACCAGTATCGACACGTGCTTTAAACGCTTCTTTCAAACCTGGCACAAATACCCACTCTTCTTCACCAAGAATCAATTTACCATCACTGGTTTTTGTAGGTTTCGCTACCGGCTTTTCTTCAGGTTTTGGCTTTGCTTCTGGTTCAGCTGGTTTTACTTCTTCTGGCTTCTCAGTAGGTTCCGTTACTTTGTCGCCTTCAGTTGCGTCAGGCTTAGAAGAGTCATCAACTACTGGTTGTTCGACCTGAGGCTTTTGCTCTGGTTCAACTGGCGCTTGAGTCGTAGTTGAACAAGCAAACAGACCGCCACTTAACATTAGGATTATAATCGCTTTCCAATTATACATTCAGTCACCTTCTATTTTGATACGTTGGCTATCGCTTTTGCTACGTAAGGAATGTGGGATTCAGAAAGGCCTGCAATATTGATGCGTCCATCACCAACACCGTAGATGCCATATTCTTCACGTAATTGATTCATTTGAGTTTCTTTAAAGCCTAGTACAGTAAACATACCTTTATGGCTTTCAATGAAATCAAATTGTGACGTGTTATAAGTATTTCGCAATTCATCACATAAACTTTGGCGCAGATTTAACAAACGTTGCTGCATTTCACTCAACTCTTGCTTCCAAATCGTTGTTAGCTCTTGATTCTGAAGTATTGTTTTCACCAAAGCTGCACCGTGATCTGGCGGCATCGTGTAAGTTGAGCGAGCAAGCGTCAGTAGCTTACCTTTAGCATTGCCAACGTGTTCGCTGTTCTTTCCAATCACGATCGCCGCGCCCGTTCTTTCTCGGTACAAACCGAAGTTCTTTGAGCAAGAGGTGGTAATCAACATTTCTTCCACGTTGTTCGCCATATGCTGAAGACCTTTCGCATCTTCTTCTAGCCCGTCACCAAAGCCTTGGTAAGCAATATCAACGAACGGCAAGAAGCCATTTCTCTGTGATAGTTTGGTAATTTCCTGCCACGCTTCAAAGTCGATATCCGCACCCGTTGGGTTATGACAGCAACCGTGCAGTAATACCACATCTGATGGACCCGCTTTTGAAAGGTCATCCAACATTCTTGCAGTATCAACTTGCTTCGTTTCAGGACTGAAGTAATTGTAGTATCGAACTTTTAAGCCTGCCGCTTCCATTACAGGTTTGTGGTTCACATAGCTTGGGTTTGAGATCCAAACTGTGGTGTCTGGTTGAGAAACTTTCATTAAGTCACCCAACATACGCAGTGCACCACTTGCACCTGGTGTTTGAATCGCAGCAACGCGATCCATTGCAGAAGTCCCTTTAAGCAGTAGATCAACCATGCTTTGGTTGAACTCTTCACAGCCCGCTAGGCCAACGTAAGCTTTGGTTTTCTGCGTTTCAACAACGATATCCTGAGCCATAGAGACGGCTTTCATGATCGGTGTTTCGCCTTGGTCATTTTTGTAAACGCCAATACCTAAGTCGACTTTATCAGTACGAGTATCGCCGCGGTAAGCAACTGAAAGAGATAGAATTGGATCTAAAGTTGGTTTTGGTAGATGTGAAAACATGAAAGTCACAACCCTTTGAAATTCAAGTAATGTACTTCACGTTAACATTATCGTAGTCAAATCAGAAACATTTTTTAATAGAAGCGCTTAGTTACCATAAGTAATCAGAGCTTGGTCATTTTACGTCGATAATTAGCGCAAATTTCAAACAACCATTTGTACTTTTACCAGTTAAAGCCTACCTGCATCGATTCAGTTCTCATTGTGGACACCACGTTTGAATTGCCTTGGTGTCATTCCCGACCACGCTTTAAATCGTGTACTAAAATTGGCGGCGTTCGGATACCCAACTATCTCGCCAATGTGTTGAATGGACCAATCGCTGGATTTCAACAAACGAGCCGCGTACTCCATCCTCATTCGCATGATGTGTGTCATAGGAGCATGCGAATAGTAACGCTGGCATAAGCGATGAAAATGCGGTTCTGAACACGGAAACAGGCTTGCAAGTTCATGCACGTTCCACTCTTTGTGAAGCTGCTTTTGAACGCTGTCGAACACTCGTCTCAAACGAATCAAATTTCTTGATTGTTGCTGCGGAACCGGCGCGTTAATCATGAACTCGATTTGAGCCACACTGTGATTGGCAATCGCTCCACCTAAATCAATTGGCAAAGCAATACTTCTTAGCAACGTATGTATGCAAGATGAGACGACTTCTGCTGCTGGGGATAACGTGTAACTCACCTCATCAGTAACGACATTCTCCCATTGTTTATCAGGCGATAGAAAGATCCACGCTATCTGCCATGTTTCTTCTTCAATACCAAAACCGTTCTCAAGTCCTGCTGGCACAGTAATGCACGACCCCGGTTCTAGAATATATCGACACCCTTCACTTTCGAGCCACCCTTTGCCTCTTACGGTGTACAGCAGCATATGTTTTTGTTGGTTCTTTCGATAAACAGAAAAGAAATCGCGGCACGATGCTGTCCCACATTGAACGATACCTAGCTCTTCAAATGCCAATACATGGCTTTGATCGACAAACTCTTGATGGGTCTTTTCAGAAATGTCGTAACGTTCTTGTTTATCACTCATAACACTGTTAACTCATTCAATTGGCCAACCCATAAAAGTAGATAGTTTGGCAAAAGTTTGTGATTAACCTGAACAATACAGCTAAAACAAATGCCGATACACTTCTCGCATATTCACCACAGGGGAAATGCGATGCTCTCGACATATCGTCATTTAGACAAAGATTTTTGGCAAAAGTTACTGCACATCGGTTTACCTGTGTCTCTGCAAACCATGTTGTTTTCATTGCTCGGCGTCGTCGATATTTTCATGGTCAATCAGCTTGGTGATGCGGCAACCGCAGCAGTTGGTGTTGGCAACCGTATCTTCTTCTTTAACCTAATCATGGTATCGGGAATCAGCGGTGCAGTCAGTGTGCTAGCTTCGCAATATTTTGGTGCGGGCGATTTCAATGGGATTCGACGTGTCTTGTCGCAATCTTGGGCTTTGTCTATCTTTGCCATCATCCCTTTTATTTTGATTTACACATTGGCACCTGAATCAGTCGTGTCTGTGGTGGCCTCAGACCCTGATTACATCCGCTTGGCAACGGATTACCTTTGGATAACAGGAGCCAGCCTTATTGGTACGGCAATCGTTGTGCCGCTAGAAAGCGCACTGCGATCGGTTGGTGAAGCCAAATTGCCCACCAAGATCAGTATTTGGGCAATCATCGTCAATGCGATTCTCAATGCTCTGCTGATCTTCGGACTATTTGGCTTTCCAGAACTCGGCGTGGTTGGCGCAGCGATTGGCACCACGGCTTCTCGATTCTTTCAGACGATTGCATTGCTTGTTATGGCGAGAAAACATTACGCGCATCTATTCCCTACGATTGAGAGTTGGCGTGATGCAATATTGCCTAAGCACAGAAAGAAGTACTTCAAGATTGCGATTCCTATGCTGATTCACGACACGGCATGGGCTGGTGGAATACTGATTTACAACGTTATTGTAGGTCAGATCGGGGTTAGTGAACTTGCGATTATCTCACTGCTATCTCCAGTGGAAAGTATCTTAATTTCAGCCTTCTTAGGTTTTGCCGTCGCTGCTTCGATCATCCTTGGTAATGAGATTGGTGCTAAGAACTATCAACGTGTTGAAAACACCGCTTGGGGCTATGTATTTGTAAGCTGTGCGCTTGCGACACTATTGGCACTGCTGTGTTTTATCGCCAAGCCTGCCATTATTCAATTAATCGATTTAACGCACCTAGAACTCAAAGATACAGCGGTCAACGTAGCCTTGGTGATGGCGGCAGGGATGATATTGAGAGTGTTCAACATGGTTGGCATCGGAGGTGTTTTAAAGAGTGGTGGGGACATCAACTACAGCATCTTTATCGACATATTCGGCCAGTGGGCCATTGGTATTCCCCTCGCCTATTTCACCGCTTTGGTGCTTGGTTGGTCGTTAGAGTGGGTGTTGATGATTGTGTTACTGGAGGAGCTGGCGAAGATCGCGTTAACTAGCCAGCGAATTCGTTCTAAGAAATGGATAAACAACCTCATAGAAGAGCCTAACCAACTAACCACTTAATATTTATTTGAACTACTAGAACAAACGAAAAGAACTCACACCCAAGGGCTGATTGATTGCATTGCGCTAACCATGATGCCCTTTTTCGTTTTACAACAATACGAAGTGACGACAGCCTTAGATATCAGTGAATCGATGGATAATTTGGTTTGAACTACCACGCCAATCCAACATCGGATCCGCTTTATCTTGCTCAAAGCGACCATCAATCAAAGTATCGACATATTCCAGCACTTGCTTCTGCTTTTCATCGAGTTCGTCTAGCTCGTAGCCCGTCCACATCCAGATATCTTTGCCTTCGCATTCAGCTTTTACACGCTGAACAAGCTTAAGCACTTCAGACACATTCGCAGGATGCAGAGGATCACCACCAGAAAGCGACAAGCCACGACGTTTGATTCGCGGGTCATTCAGATCGGCAATAATGTGGTCTTGTAATTCTTGAGTGAACAAATGCCCAGAATCCAACCTTTGCGTCGACTGGTTATAACACCCACGGCACTGGTGCACACAACCCGATACGAACAAGGTGCAACGTGTTCCGGGGCCATTTACAACGTCGATTGGGTGATATTGATGATAATTCATAAGGCAGTATTGATAACTCGTGATGGCTTAGTGGTTTAACTCGAGAAATAGCGAGAAGTGAAACAAATGAATTGGTATCGACATAGCGCCGATACCAATCTTATTTCTTCGAAACTTAGCTCTTCTAAATAAGCTAGCTATTGATCTTAGGGCTTATTAAAGATGCTTCACGCGGCGTTTAACTTCTTCTTGCTTACCGAAGTTAAATGGGCGTGCGTCTGGACTACCAAGGTAACCACAAACACGGCGTGTTACCGATACTTTGGTTGAGTCATGGTTGCCACACTTAGGACACGTAAAGCCCTTGCTTGTACAGTCAAACTCACCGTTGTAACCACACTCGTAACACTCATCAATCGGTGTGTTGGTACCGTAGTAAGGAACACGTGTGTAGCTGTAATCCCATACGTTTTCTAGCGCTTCGATGTTCTTCTGCATGTTCGGGAATTCGCCGTAACAGATGAAACCACCGCTAGAAATTTCAGGATAAGGCATCTCGAAATCGATCTTGTCGTATGGGTTCACTTTCTTCTGCACATCTAAGTGGAAGCTGTTTGTGTAGTAACCACGGTCTGTTACACCATCAATCACACCAAACTCTTTGGTATCGATGCTGCAGAAGCGGCTACATAGGTTTTCACTTGGTGTGCCGTAAAGGCTGAACGCGTAACCTGTCTCTTTCGTCCAAAACTCGACTTCACGCTTCATGTACTCCACCAGCTCAAGCGCTTTAGCACGCATTTCGCCATCGTCGTACAAGTGAACGTCAGTGCCGTAAAGTGCAGTCATCGCTTCATGGATACCAATGTAACCAAGAGAAACAGAAGCACGGCCGTTCTTGAAGATATCTGCAATTGAATCATCAGCTTTCAAGCGTACACCACATGCACCTTCCATGTATAGGATTGGAGCAACACGTGCCTTCACATTTTCTAGACGAGAAATACGAGTTTCTAATGCGCGACGAGCAAGCTTTAGTTTTTCATCAAGCAACTCGTAGAACTTAGCCATATCTTGTTTTGCGTTGATCGCAATACGTGGCAAGTTCAAGCTCACAACACCTAAGTTGTTACGACCTTCATGAATAAGCTCACCATTTTCTTCGTATGTATTCAAGAAGCTACGACAACCCATAGGTGTTTTGAATGACCCTGTCACTTCTACTACCTTGTCGTAGTTAAGAATGTCTGGGTACATACGTTTAGACGCACACTCAAGTGCCAGTTGCTTGATATCGTAGTTTGGATCTTGTGGCTTGTGGTTCAAGCCATCTTTGATTGCAAATACCAGTTTAGGGAACACCGCTGTTTTACGGTTCTTACCCAAACCTGCAATGCGGTTTTTCAAGATTGATTGCTGAATCAGTTTCGAGCCCCAGCTTTCACCTAAACCAAAACCAAACGTCACGAATGGTGTTTGACCATTAGCGGTGTGCAACGTGTTTACTTCGTATTCAAGAGATTGGAATGCGTCGTAGCACTCTTTCTCAGTACGAGAGATAGCAAAAGCTTCTGGGCTATGAATGTCCCACTCTTTCGCTAACGATAAATGCTTCTCGTAGCTCGCCATTACGTAAGGTTCTAGAACCTCGTCGATGCGGTTGATCGTTGTACCGCCGTAAATGTGGCTCGCCACTTGTGCGATGATCTGCGCTGTTACCGCTGTTGCTGTAGAAATAGACTTAGGCGTATCAATTTCCGCGTTACCCATCTTGAAGCCATGCGTTAACATACCTTTCAGATCGATAAGCATACAGTTAAACATTGGGAAGAATGGTGCGTAGTCTAGATCGTGGTAGTGAATATCACCACATTCGTGAGCATGTACGATATCACGTGGCAAAATGTGAGTTTTCGCATAGTGTTTAGCCACGATACCCGCCAACAGGTCACGCTGAGTTGGGATAACTTTGCCATCTTTGTTCGCGTTTTCATTAATTAGATCAACGTTGCTTTCTTCGATCAAACCTTCGATTTCACGAGTTAACGCACTTTGCTTTTCACGTGCGATATCGCGATCATGGCGATATTCGATGTATGCGCGTGCCAGAGACTTATATGGTCCCTGCATTAACTCGTTCTCGACCATGGTTTGAATTTCAGAGATATGAACTTCATCGTAGTCTTCGAGCTTCAACTCAACTGCTAATGCCACATTCAATGCATAAATAGCAATTTCCTTATCGGTTTTCTCTGATGCTGCTTCCACTGCAGCCTGGATGCGATCTCTACTGAATGGAGCTCTTGAGCCATCACGCTTGATTACGATTGATTTCACCACTTCTCCTTACTCTTGAGGTATTCACAGACTTATCCACAAACACACTATATAGAGCGATTTACCGTTAAACTAACACTAGATATTGTGGCGTATTTAACGAGAACCACCAAACTTGAGTATTGATTTGGATCAATAAAAAGAGAACGCTGACTAAGATCAATTCAATATTATTACGCTAGTTCTCAACTCGAAAAGAAACAATGTAACAATAAAAAAACTACTAAAAAGAGTTGAATTTTTGGTAAGTGTTGTAGGATAACGGCTCATCAATATTGGTCGACAAATTTAGGGATATTTGGGATGAAACGACTACAAAAGTGGTTAATGTTAGGCTGCCTAATCGGTAACCAAGCAATTGCTGAACCTTTAACCATATCCAGTTGGAATATCGAATGGTTATCAACCAACGAGGCTGTGAATAAGTTTTCCGATAAACGAGATCAAGCCGACTTCGATAAACTCGGAACGTATTTTCAATCCTTAAACGCAGATGTGGTTGCGTTTCAAGAAGTCGATGACGTAAATGCCATTCAGCGTGTGGCTGGTGATCAATACAAGATATTGATGTCTGACCGAGCATTACCAGAAAACAGTAACCGCCGGTTCAAAGAAGTGAACCAATACACTGGATTTGCAGTTCGTAAAGGGGTAACCCACACCGACTATGCCGACTTTCCGCTTGAAACTACTTCCAACAGTAAACTTCGGTTTGCCAGCTATATCGTTATAGAAACAGAGACCAAACCCATTCACATGCTCTCTGTTCATTTAAAGGCAGGATGCAGTGGTGCTTATAAGTCCAACCGCGATTGTTCACGCCTAAAAGACCAAGCTCAGCAACTGAACAAGTGGATAAAGCAAAGAGAGCGCAATAACGAAGACTACGCCATTCTTGGCGACTTCAACCATAACCTATCCTACTCAAGAGATTGGATGTGGAAGGATTTAACTGAAAACACGGATGCTCGTTTGGCGACAAGAAAGACCCGTGCGGATTGTAAGGTTCGCTCAAATCGTAATAACCACCGCACACACCAATTCCGGTCTGTTATTGACCATATTGTGGTGAGTGAATCATTGAATGCAGCTCCTGCTAAACAACAGGTATATAAAACACAAGATGTGCTGGACTACAAACTCAGCGACCATTGCCCAGTATCAACGACCATCAAACAATAGATAGATCTAAAAAGAGGCTGACTGGCTTTTTACTCAAAAGCGAGTCAACCTCTCAAATGCTCATATCAAGCCTATCAAGTACACGATAGGTTTAACTCTAGCAAGTTTTATTCGTTCGACCTGCCAACCACATGCCTGCCAACATGCTGACCATAAATACCCATACGGTTGGGTTACCGCCACTAAGGCTGGTTACTGCAGGGCCCGGGCAAAAACCTGCAATCCCCCAGCCTAAGCCAAACGCTGTAGAACCCACAATCAGTTTTCTGTCGATTAACGGATTATTGCGGCTATCTAATCGTTCACCATTGACCGCTTTATCGCGCTTTTTGATCACTAGGTGATAAAACGGCGCAAACACCATCAGTGCGCCGCCCATTACGAATGCCAGGCTTATGTCCCAATCGCCAGTCACATCTAAGAAGCCGAGTACCTTGTTAGGATCGACCATGCCTGAAATGATCATACCCGAGCCAAACAAGACTCCAGCAAGTAAACCAACAACGATAGTAAATGAAGAGTTTTTCATTATGCCCCCAAACCCATTAGGCTCTTAACAAGCACAGTAGCCATTGCGACCCCCATGAATACACACGTTGCGATAATCGAACGTTTAGACAAACGCGCCATGCCCACAATGCCATGTCCACTAGTACAACCATTCGCTGTTTTGGTGCCATAACCGACTAATAGACCAGCAATAACGACCACCACGAGATTCATCTCTGCCAGTTGAGGGAGTTGGTAACCGGTAGGAATCAACAACCAACCACTTACGACCATTCCAACAATAAATGCGATACGCCAATGCTTGTCAGTTTTATCAGTATCCACGCCTTTGCTTTCGTTGTTGCTAGTGCGAACTGGCAGTAAACGGCTAACAATGCCACTTATACCTGCAACTCGACCAATGCCCAACATTAAAACAATGGCCGACACACCTAACAACATGCCACCGAAAAACGCATCCCAAGGAATCAAACTCAACACAGGCCTCTCCTATCCACAAACATCATTAATTCTCAACACCCTTAAATTAGATTTTACTAATAAACCCAAATTAGTCAATGCTAATGTAACTTGACCAATTTATAACGATGACTGTTTCACCTGTCATTCAACTAGCTGTAAGCTCCTAACAACCAAAAAGCCCTTAGGCGTTAACCTAAGGGCTTTTGATTTCATTTGAGCTGTATCAGTTACTTAGTCTTATTCTTTTCAGCTATCCACTGTGACATGTACTTAGTGCTTGCCATGCTGTGGTGCTTGAGCATTGAACCGAAGAAGTTATTCAGTCGATGAGATTTAAGCTCAGAATCTAGTGCAATCAATCGCTCGATTAATTTGTCGCCCAGTTGATTCTGTTCATAGTGTGTTTCAAGAATTGAGTGACACTGACTTTGAGCCTTAAACCACCTCTCTTCATCTTTATAGAGAGCAACAGCTTGTTCAACAAACTCATCAATATCATCAGCAACCGCACCCGGCCATTGTAGTTCGCCTTGCGGTAACATGCCTTCACTGCCGATCTCGCTGGTTACATTCGGAGTTTGCAGCTTCATCGCATCAAGCAGCTTGCCTTTAATGCCAGCGCCAAAACGTAATGGCGCAACACAAACACGCGCCTGTTCCATTACTTCTTGAGCGTCTTTAGCCCAACCTTTGATATGGAAACCGGTTTTTGGATTATGCAAAGCGGTTGCTTTCGGCGGCGGATAAGATCCGTAAATATGAAGTTCACTATCAGGCAACTGCTTACGAATCTTCGGCCAAATCTTCTGTAACTGAAGCACAGCATCCCAGTTAGGCGCATGTCTAAAATTACCTATCGTCATGAAATGCTTACGTTCTTCAAAGCTTTTCGTACTTTCAGGCAACGTGTTGAGATCAACCATGAACGGCAGGTGATGTAACAGTTTTGGATCGATATTGAACTCAGATTGGAGCAATTCCATCTCGTAACTTGAGATGATCAACGAAAGATCACAGCGCAGGATTGCAGCGATTTCACGTTTCGCCAAGTCACTGTACAGGTGCTCTTTCGTTAACTCTGTCTCTTTCTTAACCGCTTCATGTCGAGCATTGCGTAGAAATTGTAAATCTTCAGTATCCAGTAGCTTAAAGGCATTCGGACATACCTTCTCGACGCGCCAGCCGAATTGCTCTTCCATCATAAAGCGGTCAAACATCACAACATCAGGTTGCAGCTCTTCGATGTACTGGTCAAAGCTATCGCAATTTAGCTGAATAGATTGGCTTGTAATGCCCTCTTCAGAAAGATCAATCATATGCTCGGTTTCTTGAGCTGGCGTTGCGAACTCAACGGACCAACCTTGTCTCTTGAACAGTCGTAAAAGTGACATCATATGGCTGCCAGCCGCCGATGAATTCGGTTCTGGCCAAACGTAGCCAATTGCTAAAACTTTCTTCAAAACACTTCCTAAGAAATAACAAAGGGGCCACAGAAGCCCCTAATAAAACGTTAATCGAGTTATGCCGCTGATAATAATGGTTCTAAGAACTCAGCGATCAGATTCGTTCACCAACATTGCGAGCTATCATAAGCACTTCATCGGCTGAGTAAAGGTTTGAAATCGTGGTTTCGACTTCTGCGCCCAATGTCGACTGATAGAGCTTTTGTGCAAAGTTATCTGCTCTGGTGGTCACTAATACATGTTTTAGTGTCGAGCCCTGCTCTGATAGCTTCTGCTTCACTTGAGGCAAAGAGTCTAGAATCAGCTTTTTGCCCAATCCTTGCCCCTGAGCACTCGGTAACACAGCAAGTTGTTCTAGCTCCAAAACAGCTTCAGGCCTAAACCCACTCTTTTGAACCCAAATAATGTAGCCGACAATCTCGCCATCGCTTTCAGCAACAAAGTTAAGAAAGCGTGGCGCAGCACTTAAGTTACATTGTAACCAACTTTTTGAGTTTTGCTGTCGAACAAAAGTAGCTTGGTGAACTAAAGCTGCTCCATCGAGGTCGGCTTCTGTCATAAAACGAACTTGCACCATGCTGCTACTCATTCTCAGAATTAGGACGCGTTTTACAGTGTAAAATGGCTCTCTCTAGAAGTTCTAATGCCGAGCTATCTGCTTCTGGAAGCTTAGCGTCCGATTGACCTAACGGCTCAACACGGCTACCCCACTTAATATGGCCTGCCCCCCAAGTTAAACCGGCACCGAATGCCGCCACAAGGATGTTTGAGTTCGGTTTAACAAAGCCTTGCTCTAACGATTCACACAATGCAATTGGCACAGTCGCAGCCGACGTGTTGCCATAGTTTTGAATGTTCACAAACGCCTTATCGCGCTCAATACCTGCCATGTCACACAGAGTTTGAATAATTCGGATGTTTGCTTGGTGTGGAATCACAACATCGATGTTGTCCGTTGAGATGCCAGTACGGCTCAACACTGTGTGCGCTGCAGCGCCCATGCCCTTAACCGCACGTTTGAAGATCTCTTTACCTACGAAATCAAAGTCCCAGTAGCCGTTGTCAGCCGCAAAACGATCCATTGAAGTACCAAATTTTGGTACTGCTAGAATGTCACGACCTTCGGCGTCACAACCGATTTGCGCTTCTTGTAGGCCAACTTGCTCTTCAGTACGCGATAGAACCACAGCGCCAGCGCCATCACCAAATAGAACCGCTGTATCACGCTTGGTCCAATCGATGAAGAATGATAGACGCTCTGCGCCCACAACGATCGCATTGCGGTAGTTGCCCGCCTGAATCAATCGAGTTGCAGTTTCAACACCGTAAATGAAGCCTGTACACGCCGCATTAAGGTCAAAAGCCGCTGCACTCTTGATGCCTAGGTTCTGTTGAACTTTAGACGCAGTATTTGGAATAAGAGAGTCTGGACTGCACGTCGCTACGATCACAAGATCGATATCTTCGGCTGTTAAACCAGCACACGCCATTGCGTGTTGAGCAGCAACAGTTGCTAGTTCAGAGGTATTTACATGACTGATACGACGGTTTTCGATACCAGTTCGAGTACGAATCCACTCGTCAGACGTATCAATGAAAGTGCTTAAATCATCATTGGACAGCACGGCTGGTGGCAGACACTTTCCCCAGCCAGTAATTTCGGCGTAAAATTTTGTCATCATTTACCTGTTTATTGTTTGTTTTTATTTAAGTATCGTATTCTTGTTTTAAACAGTATAAGCGTTCCGTACGTGATTCGTAAATCGCGTTAGACACGGAGTTGCAATAAAAAGAGAAAGTTATGTCTACATTCAACACACGTTGCCCTTCTTGTGGTGGCGTAAACCGAGTTCCTTCAGAACGAATTTCAGAAAGTCCAACTTGTGGTAAATGCAAAAACGCATTACTAGATGGCGCGCCAATCGAAGGCACGTCATTGAACTTCCAATCTATTTTGAACAGTTCACAGCCTGTGGTTGTCGATTTCTGGGCAACATGGTGTAACCCTTGTGTGGGCTTCGCCCCTGTGTTCAGCGACGTTGCCAAAGAACGTTCTGGAGATGTTCGATTCGTTAAGATCGATACCGAAGCTCAGCAGCAGCTAGCCGCGATGTACCAAATCAGAAGCATTCCTACTGTGATGGTATTTAAGGATGGTAAACGTGTCGACACGATCAACGGCGCGTTACCAAAAGGTCAATTTGATCAATGGCTTAATCAAGCTCTAGCTAAGTAAGTTTGTTTCGATTCTTTCAGTAATCAACAAACAAAATAGGTTAAGGAACCTTAAAGGATAAGGCTCCCTAACCTATTGTAATCCACCTGTTATCTCTAATATGTTCTTCTAGCCAATCATTTCGTGTTTTGCGCTCTCATTCGCGCCTTGCTTGTGTGCACCATCTTCCTTAACCAAGCGATATTGATCTTTAATCTGATCAGCGACTTTCTCAGCAATCATTATGGTTGGCGCATTGGTATTAGCCCCAACTAAGGTCGGCATAATCGACGCATCAATGACTCTTAAGTTATTCAAACCATGGACTTTAAGATCTTTATCCACCACGGCTAAAGAATCACTACTAGGTCCCATTTTGCAGGTTCCCACAGGGTGGTACTGGGTATCTGAACGATTACGGATATCTTGTTCAATCGCCTTGTCATCACTAGCATCGACAGGATAAAAAGCATCACCACGGATATCATCAAACGCTTCACTCTCTAGCATCTGATACTGCTTTTTCCACCCTTTAATCATTATTTCCATGTCTTCAGGGTGACTGAAAAACGCAGGATCGATCTTAGGCGGATCGTAAGGATTGGTGCTATTCAGTGTTACGGTGCCATGGCTTTTTGGCCTAAGTAAAGTGACATGTGAGGTAAACCCATGACTGGTATGAATTTTCCTCGCATGGTCATCGACAACTGCAACCACAAATACAAACTCTAGATCTGGCACGGCGATATGATCTTCAGAACAAAGAAAACCAATGCCCTCAGCAAAGTTGCTGCTCATTTTCCCCCGGCGCTCTTTGTGCCACAGAGGTAATGCTTTGGTCATTTCAGCGGCCATTTGCAACGAAATACCGAACGTTTCTCGCTTTTCGCTGCACTTATAAGAGTGCACCAAATCGATATGATCTTGCAGGTTCTTACCTACTCCTGGCAGCTCATGGACTTGCTCGATGCTATGTTCCGCCAGCTCATCTTTAGCACCCACGCCTGACAGCAACAACAGTTGAGGAGATCCGAAAGCGCCTGCAGATAGAATGACTTCCTTGTTGCATCGGATCTGGTAACGCTTACCGTTAGAACCGTATTCAACTCCAACCGCTTTCTTGCCTTCAAATAAGACTTTATGAGTCGTCGCTTTAGTTACGACAGTAAGGTTGGGACGCGATAGGTTTGGCGTCAAGTAAGCCTTGGCAGCACTGCACCGTTCACCATTTAACTGGGTAACCTGAGTCGGCATTGCACCGAACTGAGCGGCACCGTTTATATCTTCATTGCGAGGGACACCAATCGATTCACACGCAGTTAAATAGCGCTCCAACATTGGGCTTGGCGACCTAAGGTTCGCCACATTCAGAGGACCGCCTTGGCCGTGATACTCATCTTGGTGGACTTCGTTATTCTCTGCTTTCTTAAAATAAGGTAAACACGATTTATAGTTCCACCCTGCATTACCTAAACTTTCCCAAGTGTCATAGTCATAACGATGCCCACGCGCGTACATCATGGCGTTAATAGAACTCGACCCACCAAGCGTCTTCCCTCTTGGCTGATAACCTTTACGACCATTTAAGCCCGGCTGTTCAAGCGTCTCAAAAGCCCAGTTATTGAGTTTGGTCGGCATCATCGCTACAACGCCAACTGGAGTATGAATAAAGGGGCTCGTGTCTTTGCCACCAGCCTCGAGCAAACAAACAGTAGTATTTGGGTCTTCTGACAATCGAGAAGCCATCACGCACCCAGCAGAACCACCGCCTACAATAATAAAGTCATAGTTATCCATTGATTGCCTCCGCAACTTCTAAAGGATGTAGCTCTCGCTTTAAGATTTTTCCTGTTGCCGTCATGGGTAACGCGCTACGAATGAATACTTTACGAGGGTATTTGTAATCGGCCAGTTGTTCTCGACACCATGCCATTAAGGCTTTGCTGTCACATTGTGTATGCTCGTGCAGCACGACGTGGGCGTGGATCTCTTCACCTAGCTGCTCATGATGCTCACCCACTACTGCCACCATTTCCACATCAGGGTGACACATCAATACTTCTTCGATTTCTCTCGGATAAACGTTGTAACCGCCTCGGATAATCATGTCTTTCACACGGTCAACAATGAACAAGTTCCCGTGCTCATCGACACGTCCGATATCGCCTGTTAAAAACCAACCATCTCGGATCGCTTCTGCCGTTGCTTCAGGTCGTTGATAGTAACCTTTCATAACGCTTGGGCTCTTAATACAGACTTCACCCAACTGTCCCATTGCCACCGAGTTGCCTTGCACATCCGTAATCTTGATAAGGTGACCACACAGCGGCTGACCAACACTGCCCGAGAGACGATCACCATCAATGTGATTGAAAGTCGCGACTGGTGCCGTTTCAGATAGCCCGTATCCTTCAAGTACCGGTAATTCAAAGCGAGATTCAAACTGACGAATGACCTCAAGTGGCATCGAAGCACCACCAGACACACCAAGCCTTAAGCTGTGTTTGACCTGCTCAGAACGCTTGCTTGTTTTTTCAGAAGCATCAGGAGATTCTTCTCCTGCTCTGAGCAGTGCGATATACATGGTAGGAACGCCAGCAAAGACACTGACTTTATGGCTAATGATCTGCTCGATCACCAGTGATGGCTCGAAGCGTGGAATTAAGACCATGGTAGACCCCGTCAACACGCTCGCGTTCATCATGACGGTTTGACCGAAACTGTGAAACAGAGGAAGTGTGGCCATTGTGGTATCACTGTATTCCAATCGCATCAGATACTGTGACGACATCGCATTGGTTTGCATGTTGGTGTGTGAAAGCTCAGCGCCCTTTGGCTGACCTGTGGTACCGGAGGTATAAAGAATTACCGCGGTATCATCGCCATGACACGCTACAGACTCAAATGAATCCAAAGGTTGTGCCAACCAATCTGCAATCGTTTCTTGTTGCTCGTGGTTTTCTGAGAACGTAGATGTTGCGCCGTTTGGTATTGGCATAGACACGAAATGTTCGCAGTTATCGGCCTGCGCAAAACCTTGTAATCCATAGCGTCCAATGGGTAGCTCTTCACTGCCCTCAAAGCATAAATAAGCTTTCGCATCAGAGTCATTGAGGTGATACGCGATCTCTCTAGCCTTAAACAACACGTTTAAAGGTACTACTACACAGCCAGCTTTTAGAATGCCGTAATAGGCAATGGGGAAATAAGTCACATTGGGACACGACAGCGCGACCTTATCGCCCTTTTTTAATCCAAGTCGTTCTAGATTGGCAGCTACCTTCCCAGCAAGTTGTTCCAACTGAGCAAAACTGACTTCATCCGTGCCCATACGCAGAGCGGCTTTCGTTGGAAACAGCGAAGCGCTACGCTCCAAGTTAACAGCAAGATTGTGCATCCATGATCTCCTTATTTGGCTAGACCTAGCGGTCACATTCGCCTTAGACGTTTTAATCGTTGTAATAAGTGTTGTCTTTGTTGCTATCAGAGCCTGCACATTGGCGTGTCATGTAGGTAAAAGTGTTTATTGAGCAAAACAGTAGGTATTGAGCAAAATGTTTGAGACACCCCAATGTGCAACCCATCAAATTACAACATTTTGATAACATTCCTAACAGGTTTCAAAAAGACAAAAACCGGTGATATTCGGACATGGCTCAATCAGACCTTGTATAACCTTGTACATATAAAGCAAAAATTTGAACAAGCTTGGGAAAGTGAGAACAAGCAACAGGCGCAAATGTTAAAAGTTCGGTTAAGATGACGATATTCAACAAGAGGCAACCTATGGAATACACCGCAGTCTACGAACCCGATATGCAAGCATTCGGTATTCTTGATCTTCAACTACTGCATCGTTACCTGTCACCGGCTCTCAGTATCGAAGCGTTGTTGGAAGGCAGTAACATTGATGATCTTCAGCTCAATACACCAGACACGCACATTACGTTGGCGCAAAAGTTGGCGGTGTTTAGCAATGCATTGGCGAACAGTGACGAAGGCGGTTTAGGGCTAAGAGTCGGCCAACAAGCTCGTTTTAGCGACTTTGGTGTTCTAGGTTATGCAGTATTCAGTAGCGAAACGCTATTAGATGCTTTGCTGATTGGGTTTAAATACCTGCAACTTGCTGGCCCGGTGCTAAGAAAAACCATGTCGGTCGAAGATAACGTTGGTTACTTCAGAGCAGAACAGCTGATCGACTTAGACTCCGTGCTGCCATTTTGTTGTGAATATTGGTTCTCTGCGATTCAAAGCCTGTGTGAAGAAGTGCTGCAACAGCCCTTTCCATCACAAGTGATCCGTTTCCCTTATCCGAAGCCAGAATACGGTGATCTTTATACAGAAGTTTTTCGTTGCCCTGTTGAATTCAATAGTGACCGCCTCGAATGGCAGTTTGATGCAACCAGCTTGTACTCACCTCTTCCCACCGCCAATACCATCACATTGCAGATGTGTCTTAAATCATGTGACGACATGTTGGCAAAAGTCAGTGCATCCACCAGCCTGAAAGAGAAAGTCTCTCAAATGCTTCTTGAGAGACCTGGATGTTACCCATCAATAGAATCGATCTCCTCAGAGTTAGGGATGTCTTCTCGCACTTTACGTCGCCATCTTAAAGCAGCCGATACCAGCTACCAGAAAATACTCGATCACGTTCGTTTCCATCTTTCTCGACACTATCTATCGTCGACAAAAATGAGCATTGAAGAGATTTCTGAACGTGTTGGTTTTTCTGACAGCGCCAACTTCCGTCACGCATTTCGTAAATGGAGTGGCAGCTCACCACGTCAATACCGAAAAGACGCGCTCTTATCGTAAACTGCACTTCAAATTTAGTTTCAACACTACAAATAGATTCGTTTTCACCCTCTCAATTAAATAGCCAATGAACAAGGGTTTAACGGCTTTTTGACCACATAAAATCTCGTGAAATCACCAAATATTGTAACGGGATTTTAATTTCATCAGTCGACAAATTTCTTTTATCTTAACGACCATTTTTATTCGTTTTACCCAATTCAGTTTCTCCCCCATAGTCGCGGAAAATTCATCGTTTCTCACACTTTCGGAGGCTCCTGCATTGGACAACATCCAACCAACAACTCGCATAACCGTTCCAGTTATTGCACTGTCTTTCTACGCGATCGCTTCAGGCTACTTAATGAGCTCTTTGCCATTGATGCTGTCTGAATATGGCCTAGAGAGTAATCTATCGAGTTGGTTGGCGAGTGCCTTTTATGCAGGTCTTCTAGCGGGTACGTTATTGATCGAGCGTGCGATTGCTCGTATTGGCCATAAAGACGCATTCGTAGTAGCACTGAGTGTGTTCATCGCAACGATCCTTGTGTTGCCATTGATCCCACATCAAGCGGTATGGCTATTGGCTCGTTTTGTTGCTGGTGTTGCGGTAGCAGGCATCTTCGTAATTGTTGAATCATGGCTTATGAGCGGTGACGAATCACAACGAGCTAAACGCCTAGCGATTTACATGTGTTCACTATACGGCGGTTCTGCAGTTGGTCAGCTAGGCATTGGGTACCTAGGTATTACTGGCGGCGTACCTTTTATCGCGATGTTCACTCTACTATTTGGTGCGATCATTGTGCTGATGTACGGACAAGCGACACCACCACAGATTCATGATGCTCAATCTTTGTCTCTAAAACAGGTCAGCAAGTTAAGCCACAGCGCTTTAATTGGCTGTATCGTTTCAGGACTTACACTGGGTGCAATTTACGGTTTGATGCCAGTAGAGCTTGCTCAGCGTAACATTGCGCACGAAGACATTGGTGGTTTGATGGCTCTAGTGATTATGGGTGGCATGGCTGTGCAGCCGATGGTGACTTGGTTATCTCACCATGTAGGTCAAGTGTTGTTAATGGCTTTGTTCTGCCTACTCGGTGTGGCAAGCATTGGCGTACTAACTATCAATCATGACTTCTACGTACTAGGCATGAGCCTGTTCGTGCTAGGCATGGCGACATTTGCGCTTTACCCAATCGCGATCAACTTGGGCTGCCGTAACTTAGATCCAAGCTACTTGGTGTCAGTGACTCAAATCATGCTGCTTTGCTACAGCATCGGTTCAGTTGCGGGTCCAATTGTGGCAGACAGTTTCATGGATTCTCAAGCAGGGTTATTCACTTACCTGTTCGCGTCTCTGCTAGCGACAACGATCTACATGCTGATCGCAAGCCTAAAACGCTCTCACCTACAGATTGCAGGCGAGTAAGCTTAAATAGACAGACACCAGATACGTGTTATTAGGGCTCCGAGTTAAGATTTTATGTCTAAACGAAGGGCCCTTTTTGTTTATGTCGTCTGGAGGAAAGAACGACAATAAACATCAACGATCAGAAGATAAAATCTATTACCTCTGAACGTTAAGGTTGAAATACATAACCTTCACCAGTAATGGTAATGATTAGTCCATCTCCGAATAATGCTCTTATTTCAGATATAGCAACAATCACCGAAGAGTTAGTTACTTTTTCACTTTCCCAGCCAATCTTCTTTAATTGACCAACACTGAACAATTCACCTCGATGTCGATTCATAAATAAAATGATCTTTCGGTACGCCAAAGGCATGGTAGCCAGTACGTAGCCATTCTCTACATTGCGAATAAGTTTGGTGTTGAGTTCAACAATTTTTCCGTTTAATTCAAGTATTACGTTGTTTTCAGAGTGGTTCGTTTCTATTACAGGATAAGAGTCCATTTTTGTATCATTCCCTTATTATATAGCCAGCGACAAAGTCAGATTCAGTCGTATTTATATAACGTCGCTTATAACTGGACGTTTTAGATTTGACGATAATCAATGGAATTCGTACGGTAAAGAGATTAAATTTTTATTATTAAGATATTAACAGGATATAAATAGAGGATTATTTAGTCCGCCATAACATACCCTTCGTTGGAAACGGTTTGAATACAACGACAATCAAGAACTCTTCTGATCTCGTAAATAGCCACCAATACAGACGCACATGTCACCGCTTTACCGGCCCAACCTACACGCTTCAAAATTTGCTTACTGACTACTTGGCCTTTGTTCTGATAAAGATAAAAAAGTACCTTACGGTGTGGCCCTGAAAGCGTTCCTACTATCGAACCACAGCCCTGCTTACGTACGATTTTAGTGCCTGAACGAAACTCTTTGTTGTTTAAAATGAGCTTTGACGGGAGATCTAAATCATCCGTCTCGCTGATAATTTGTTGCATTAATTCCTCATGTTGCATAAGCAGTCGTCTTCTGAGATATTTCCAATACTATCGAATAGAGCAAAAATACTAAATTGATAGATAGCTCAATACAGTAATATTACTGAAAAGTTTGATCTTGCGTAATGGATCGAGGAAACATGCAAGGCTAACCAGGAAGTCGATGGCTCTTTCGATATTGACTGGGTGACAAACCAAAATGCTTTTTGAAACGATGTGAAAAGTTATAAGGATCTTTGTAGCCTAAACGATTAGCAATCATAGAAACTGACCAATCTTGATATTTCAGCAGACTGGTGGCTTTATCCATGCGTAATTGAATCAATTTACTGCGTGGTGAGAGGTTGAATAGCGTCTTGGTGACTCTATTGAGTTGCTCTTCACTGATGAACACTCTTTCAGCCATCCCTGCCACTGTCCATGGCTGATGCAGACTACTTTCAATCTCGTTATAGAGCGCTTGAACACGTGCAGTGGTACTGGTCGACTTCGGCTCAAACCCCGTCAATGTTCGGATAACTTCACTCAAGAGTAACTTACGGTAACTGGCTCTACCACCTATCTCAAAGTAAACCAAGTTCATTAATGACCAGATCTGCTCACACTCTCCAAAAGGTACAATCCCCTGTCCTAAACTTGCTATGTGCTGCCACTGCTTAGTGTCAGGCGTCAACATCCACGCCATTTTCCAATAATTATATTGAGGATCGAGTTCAAAACGAAATGGGGTTTCAGCAGGAAGCACCACGAGTGTATAAGGCGAAATCGCTTGTACCGATGTTGCGGTTGTTAGAATGCCGCCACCTTCCATAGTGAAAATCAACGTATGAACATTAACGGATTCGCGCTCAACCCAGTAGCCATCATATAGCTTCGCCATGCCGCCCATATAGACACCAAAGCTTTTCATCTCTGGAATATCTTCAACGGTCAAAAAACGTTCTTTACATAGTTCCGCGAGAAAAACATCATCTTGCCATGTTGATTTAGGTTTCATGGCATCAATGACGGATTCGCACAGGTTTTGTTGTTTTTTAAACATGTTGTTACTTCGCTCAAATCACTATAGTTCTGCCATAAATCGGAGAGCTTATGACAACTAACATCAACCCTAACTCATCTATGAATAACAAGCCAGAGAGCATCTTACCTCGTATCGTTAAACTTGGTTTACCTGTTGCTTTGCAAAGCGCGCTGGTTGCTATTCTTGCCCTTGCTGACGTCTTAATGGTCAGTGACTTCGGCATGGAAGCAGCTGCCGCTGTGGGAATTGCATCAAAATGGCACTTCGTCGCTATTATGATTATGGCAGGGTTGGCCTCAGCAAACGGAACATTGGTAGCGCAATATTGGGGAAAAAACGACCGTAAAAGTGCACGAACCGTGTCTTCTATCGCAATGGTATTTGGTTTAAAAGTTCTGCTACCTGTAACGGCAATCATCACTCTTGGTTCACAGTTTTTGATGATGTTGCAAACCAGCGATCAAACCGTGATTGAACTTGGTGCGACTTACCTATGGTACGGTTTCCCTGTTCTACTTCTGACTCATATTGTGGTTGTAGTTGAAGCAAGCATGCGCTCATCAGGTGACACCGTAACTCCACTTCTGCTTGGTGCGGTGACGATTGCACTCAATATCGCACTTAACTTCATCCTTATACAGGGTGCTTTCGGAATTCCAGCGATGGGTGTTGCAGGAGCAGCATTAGCAACGACTCTAGCGCGACTAATTCAAGTGGGTTTGATGTACGGCTACATGCGTATGCGCAACCACTGGCTATTAACGACACCGAGCTCACCACATCGCCCGTCATTGTGGTTATCTTACCGTCGTATTGCCCTGCCACTGACCATGAATGCCGTTTTATGGGCAATGGGTACTATGGCTTACCAGATGATCTTTGGTCACATGGGCACGACAGAGCTAGCAGTATTCTCAATGCTCGCTCCGTTTGAGTCGTTATGTTACTCGGTGTTCTTTGGCATTTCTGTAGCCTGTTCAGTGTTACTTGGCCACTCTCTGGGGCGTGACGAGTTCGATAACGCAATGAGTATGGGGCTGACGTTCATTAAAGCCGTCGTTGGATTTGGCGCGGTTGTTGGATTGCTACTGTTTATGGGCAAAGAGCATGTTCTAACATGGCTGAACCTTTCTACAGATGCGCTCTACCCGCTCGCTTCACCTGCAATGACCATTATGTGTTTTGCTGTGGTGATTCGTATGCTGAACATGGTGATCATCAACGGTATCATTCGCGCTGGTGGTGATAATGCGTTCTGCCTTCGTATGGACTTCATCGCGATGTGGATGGTCGGCATTCCAGTATGTGTTTATGGCGCGTTTGTCGCTGGATGGGATTTCAAATACATCTATGGTTTGATGTTGGTAGAAGAAGTGGTGAAACTGGCAATTTGTTCTTATCGTTACCTAAGCCGACGCTGGATCAACAACCTCACAGTGACCTACGACGAGCCTCAAGCGGCATAGGCTACTTGGCTAGATTCAAGCTGAGATAGCAGCGTATCTACATCAAAAAGGTCTGAGAAATCAGACCTTTTTCGTGTCTTCAGCAACCACGTTAAAACGCCAGTTACTTCTTTTTCATTCGGATATGGCGGTTCGACACATTCGGCAGCGGCTTCTCAGGAACTTTTCGCTTTTCATGTATCAAATGTCTGATCGCTAAAATCGGATGCTTGAGTAACATTCTTGGCCCAGCATAGCGCATTACTAAACGCATCTGCTCTTTAGGGTCAGGTTTATAGCAATGGATTGGACACTTATTACAGGTCGGTTTTGCTTCGCCATAAGGGCATCTATCCAGTCGTGTTTCGGCATAAAGCAACAGTTGCTCACACTCCTCACATAACGCGTTATTCTGACGCACTGCACCGTGGTGATCTTTACAGTAGATGTGCACCATCGCAATAACGGTTTTGTACTCCGTCGCAAGCTCGCCTTCTAGAATATTGTTATGTTGGAACATGTTTTAATTACCTAATGAGAAACCGTACAAGTTGAGATTGACACTTTCGTTTATCACATCTTCAACTCGCTCAAACACAAAACCCAACTTAGTCAGTAATGCGATACTTCGAATGTTATCAGAGGTGGTGATGGCAACTAAATGATCGATATCAGCATTCTGCTTAGCTTGTTCAATTATTGCCTCCGCTGCTTCTTGGGCAAAGCCTTGACCATACACCTCTGGAACAAAGCCATAGCCAATATCATGCGAGGATAAGGTATCTCTTTTAATTAACCCGCAAATACCAATTGGGGTTAATGAGCCCTTCATTTCGACCATCAATAGGCAAACACCCTTCTCTTCATACATCTTAAGAATGTTGTTTTTGATGTATTCAACGGCCTTGTCAGTGTCGTTGATTTCCTTGTCTCCAATGTAACGCAGGAAATCTTCTGAGCTGTATAATCGCTGAATAAACGCCGCATCTTGAGGCGTGATCATTCTTAATCGTAAACGTTCGGTCTCGACGGCCTGCATAGTGATATTTTCCTTGCTGAATACCATGTAAATATTGAGTTCTAGAGCTAAAATGATTATCCTCCACCGCCTAAACTAAATACAAGGCTATGCAGCAATGAACCGTAAGAAAAAAATCAATCAAATTCTAAAAAAGAAGCAGAAACAGGCGAATTCTAAACTGCATAGTAGCAACAAGCCTCGCTACATTTCTAAAGCTGATCGTGCAAAAATGGAAGCTGAAGAACAGGCTAAAGCCGCTCAAGAGCATGCTGAAGGCACAGTTGAAGCGACTGTTGAAGCCGAAGAGACAAAAGCTGCAGAGTAAGTTGTAACCTCGCAGTTCTCTTGTTTGATAGTCTTCCACGAGCCAACAGACAAGAACAAAAAAGCAGCCTCTAATTGGGGTGCTTTTTTGATCGTACTTTTTTCATTACGTGGTTTATTAGCTAACTTATTTTAGCCATTTAACCTTTGAAAGGCTGAACTTCCCAGCGTGCAAACGGCGCTTTTGCATTAATCCCCGATCGTCCCCAACGGTCAACGGAATCAACCACTAAGATGCGCTCGTTAGGTACTAGAGACTTAATTAAGTTCGTGGGCTTTTTCGCGGTGACTAACCATAGTGCATCGTCTTCTGAAAACATCGCTTTGAGTTTGGCTTTGTCTTGTTCTGTCCATTCCAGTTCAGCTTTGAACATACGCTCTTCAACAAACAGTTGAGAACCTGAAGCGAAATCTTCCAAGCTTTCTGCAAGCAACAAAACTGAATCTACGTCGTTATCCAATAACACCGCTTGTTGTTTGTTAATCAGTTCACGCACATCAAGCATTACACGCTGTAGGTTGCTATCAATGGTCTCAGCTTGCGCTGGCCACAATAACTTAAAGTCATCAGCAACAATCGCCGCCATGCGCGTTAAGTTGGTTGGGTTTAACCATGCGTATTTAGACACATCGCCATTTGATAACGTCAGCGCGGCAACACCTTGAGCACGCGGTGTGATCGCTTGAGCCGCATCCACTTCAACCAAACGGATATTACCCTGTCTTGCGTAAACAAAAGTTGGGTCAGCTTGCCAGATGGATGACAACGTTAATGCTACGGTCGCCTTTTTGCCGGATTGAAGGACTTTACTTGCGCCCTTGGTACCAAACCAGTTTGGCAGACGATCAATGCCATAACGCTTGGGTGGCAGATATTCGCTGGTAATGTCTGTGCCTTTAGTTAGCTCTGTCGCCAAGGCATAGGTCACAGGCGTACTGGTGAGGATATCCTCGGCATTAGCACTGATAGACACCATTGAGCCAGCCAACAATAAGCTAGTTAGTGCGCCTACTTGAGTCGTTGCCTTCACTGAACTTGAGATACGATTCATTAAAGAGGTCATGATTATGCCTTTCTTACAATTCGGTATAGCGTTGCCGCTAGGAAAAATGTCGCAGAAACGATGATGATTGAAGCGCCCGAAGGTACTGGTAGTTTCAATTCCATAGGTAAGACGGTTCCAACCAAACATGCGATGGTTGCGAGTAATGCCGAAAGCAGTACAAAACTGCCCATACGTTTAGTCAACAATCGAGCTGTCGCGCCTGGAATCAGCAATAACGCACCCACTAGAACTGCGCCTACGATCTTCACGGCCGCAATCGTTACTAAGGTGATCATCATGACAAACAAGTAATCGTAAAAGCTGGTGTTATAACCACGAACCTTGGCTATATCAGGGCTGATACAGGTCAGGAGAATGCGGTTAAACGTCGGTATCAAGAGCAAGATGATGATCGCGCAGCTGCCCGCGAGAATTGCTAAGTCTTGGTCCGTTACCGTCAGAATCGAGCCAAATAGTACGTTCTCAAGCATGTGGATGTTGATCTTACGAGCTACGTACATCAGTAACGCTGCGCCTACCGCTAGAGCTAATGCTAGAAACACACCTACTAAGGTATCGTATGGTACGTTAGTTCTATTTCTTACAAAATGAAGAAGCAGAGCGAAGATCATACAGAAGCTAAACAGACCAATGATTGGGTTTTCCGGTGGCTCGCCAAGCAAAACACCAATAGCGATACCGGTTAATGCTGCGTGGCCAACGGCTTCTGAGAAGAAGGCCAGACGCTTAGCAATCACCAAAGTACCAAGACCACCTAACAGAGGGCCAAGTAGTAACGCCGCAACCAGAGCATTCACCATAAAGGCATACATGAAGCTGTCTGATAACCAGCCCGCTTCCACACCACTAATGGCAAGTTGTCGTAACCAATCCATTACGCAACCTCCTTCGATTTGGTCATGGCAGAGCCACTGCTGTAGTGCTGAAACAAGCTCTCAATTTTGCTTGGATGCAAGACTTCTTCGTGTGGGCCACTATCCACCAAGAATCGATTCACAACATGTACGTTCGCTTCGAGTCGACGCACTGCCGTGACATCGTGGTGAACCGCGAGGATCGTACGACCTTCATCAACACATTCACGAATCAGTGATTCAAGATAACGAACGCCCTGCTCATCCATACCGGTCGTTGGTTCATCCAACACCAATAGACTTGGGTTATCCAATAGTGCTTGAGCAAACAACACACGTTGCTGCTCACCACCCGACAACTGTCCCATTCGGCGATCGCTACGAGTCGCCATACCCACACGATCCAATTGCGCGAGTGCGAGATCCAATTGCTTAGATTTACGACGCCAAAACAATGGGATTCGCGTTTGGTTAAGCAGTACGAAGTCCATTACCGTCAAAGGCAAGCTAGACTCGAAGGTCGCTTTTTGAGGTACGTAACCAATACTCTGCTTTTCTGGCCAGTGGATATTAATTTGGCCAGAGAAAGGCGTAAGGCCAAGCACAGAGCGCAGTAATGAGGTTTTACCACCGCCGTTTGGCCCCATGATCACATGGCACTCACCCGCTTTAAGTTCTAGTGAAATTTCGTCAAGAATGACGTTGTTGTCGTATTGCAGACCAAGTTGATTGATTGAAATCGATGGACCTAACATTATGCGTTCCCGCTTTTAGCTTGGTTCGCCGCCGCAAATTTCATGGCTTCGATTAACGTCTCTAGGTTCTTTTTCATCTCAACTTCGACTTTATCGTCTTCATATTCGCCGTGCGTCATGTGAGAAAAACGGTAAAGCTGAACACCTGTTTCCGCTTCAATCGTGTCAACAAAACGGTTTGGCATGTTTAGCTCGTAGAACAGAACATCAATGCCCGATGCACGGATCTTTTCGATCGTTTCTTGCAGCTGGCTCGCACTTGGTTCAACACCGTGTGCAGGCTCAATCACCGCCGCGACATCCACACCAAACTCTTGCAAAATATAGCCATAAGCATTGTGCGTGGTCGCTACCTTCATACCTGATGTATCTAGCTCACCTAATGACAACATCGCATCACGCTTCATAAAGCGAAATTGCTTTGCGTATTTACGTGCATTCTTACGATAAAAAGCCGCGTTGTCTGGGTCGAGCTTAGAGACTTCACTCGCGATGGTGTAAACCTTTTGAATTGTTGTCGAAAGCCCAACAAAGGTATGTGGGTTTACGGCGCCTTGACCAACAGACTGACCAAGTGCAGGAAGTAGAGGCACTTCTTTGTTGGCTTCGATCACAACCAAATCATCACGTTGCGCTGCTGCAATGACTTTAAGCGCAAAGTCATCGTGACCAATACCGTTTACTACGATTGCGTCCATTTGGCTCAATCGCTTAAGGTCATTCGGTTGTGGCAAGTAATTATGTGGGTTAAAGCCAGCGTCAACCAAAGGAAGAATGTTCACTTTGTCACCGACTACGGCTTTCACATAGCTGTAGTAAGGTTGAAGTGTGATACCAATCGTCAGTTTGTTACTGTCGACCGTGTATTCTTTTGCTAATGCATTCGGTGCCATGAACACCGCTAACAACGACATGAACAGAGTCATAATTCGCATAGTAATTCTCTTATTATTAGTGAGCATCGATTTCATAATGCTGTTCAATTTCTGATTCATTCACGACCATTTTCCAACCAGCAGACTCAAGCGTGTGTTGGTCAAAAGTGCCAGGCTGTTTCGCTACACCGCCGAAGAAAATCCAGATTTCAGGAGAAATGCTGTTCGCGTTTAAAATAAAGGAATCAGCAAAGCCATGATCGCTTTGTGCAGCATATTCACTTGATGTAGCTTGTTCACTTGGTGTAGAAAAGTAGTAACCACGCTCGTCCAATAACCAAGTATGAGAACCTTTGCGCTTCCAACTCTGGTCTTCTACAAATGGCGCGACCCATTCATCTTTAAGTGACGCAACACTTGGCCATTCGCCGTCTGAGTCCATACGCAGGTCACGAATCTCTTCATGCGCTAAACGTAGCTCTGATAACATCGCCAAGTTTTCTTGCTCGACATCGGTCACTAAGATTTGATGATCAAGTACCGCTTCGATATGCGATTCTGCTTGGTGAAATGGGATAGCAACCGTGGCAAAGCTCAGAATGAACACAATGATCAGCCCTAACCATTTACCTTCTCTGCCACCCGTATCGGCACGTACGCCTTGAATCATCATTTTTCGCTGATCTCAACAACGTCTACTTCAACAGGAAACTCGTGGCCTGAATCAAACACAAGGTAGAACTCAGTGTCTGGGTTTGGAAACTCAACAATAGAGCGCTTATCCGTCATCTCTTTTGCAATCAAGTTGTCTTCGTAGTCGTACATTTCAACCGCGTAATCAATCGCTTTACTACCGTCTGAATAGCCCGCTTCGCAGGCCACAGTTTTGCCTTCAAACCAGCAGCTCATCAATGGAAAGTGTGCTTGCGCAGGTAATGCAGCGAAACCAAGTCCCAGAGCTAAGCAAGGAGTCATTAATGCGTTAAGTTTTGTTTTTATTGTCATGGTTCGTACCCTAGCCACAGTGCAAATACTCAGAAGTAAATTGAGCGATAAAGGGCTCAAATGAGCCCTTAAGTTTTTTGGTTCTTAATCAGGGATTAAGCCCCGATATCACAGACTATTGAAGCAGTGCTTCGAACGTTAGGTGAACGTTCGCGCTTGCTTTGTCTGCCAGTGGGTTGTCAATCAGCTCACCTTTGTAGTTCGCTTTCATTACGTAACGACCCGCTACGTCTGGAGTAAACGTGATTTCACCGTTCTCATCACTCACTACATCAATCTGCTCTTGGTGGTTGCGGTAAAGCGTACCTTCACGAGTGATCTCCGCTTTCACATCTTTCTGGATTTCACCGTTGTAGAAGAATTGGAATGTTACTGGTTCTCCTTCAACGATGTCTGAAGGGTGAGTCACTGGCTTCATCTCAAGTAGCTTGCCTTCAATTTTGAACACTGAATCCGTTGGCTTACCTACCGTGATGTAGCTTTCTGCACGAGTGAAGCTGATTTGTGTTACCACGTCACGTGCTTTTTCTGTTAGTACTGAATCACGCTCTGCTTTGTTTGCTTTAATCCACTTCACGGTGTCGCGACGGCCCGCTTTGTACTGTGTGTAGTAAGACGGATAGTTGTTGATCGCCACTTTGTGTGTACCTTCTTCTTCAAAATAGAAGTCGAAGATTGAACGACGCTTGCCACGAATCACAAAGTTAGGACGCTCGCTGCGGCCATCAGGCATGATGACATGAGCATTTTCGCTGCCAGCAGGCTTATCAAAAACAAACGTACCGTGAGACGCAGTAACGTCGAACGTTAGCCAATCACCACCTTCTTTAGATACAGTGAAGTGAGATGGCAGAATCCAACGTGGGTGAGCTTGTGCTGTTGTCGTTGCTGCTAAGCCAAATGCCATCACACCTGCTAGAGCAAGTGCTTTAATTTTTGTTTGTTTCATCATGTTCAATTCCATTATTTATAATTGTTAGCCGTGTCGCTCTATCTGAGCCTACGATGACCACTGTCTATTCTGTTCAGCTTGGTTTTAGTTCGTACTTACTAGTTACTGTTCGCACTTACTATTTAGCGATGTAGTTCAGGGTGATTTCACCCGTCTCTTCCGTTGCTTTTAATTCGTAAGATGCGTTTGAATCTGTGAGTGATACTTTTTGACGAAGGTAGTTACGGCCACCGTGTTCGCGAACCACTTCGATATGAACCGTGTACTCACCTTGTTCTAACGTTTCACCGCTGTCGCTCTTGCCATCCCAAACGAAACGGTACTGACCAGCAGGACGTGTTGCAGACGTTACAGCATCAACCAGTTCACGATCGTAACGGCCAACCTTTCTCCACCAGCTACGCAGATCTTTAAGCCATTCATCTTTACCGACCCAAAGCTCGATGGTTTTCACTGACTTTCGTTCGCTGTTCTCTACCCACACCGCCACATAAGGACGTGCATACATAGACGTATCAATCTTTGGAAGATCAAAGCTGACATCAAGTTTTGCCGTATCAGGAATCGCTTGTGCCATACCTAGGCTTGGCAAAAGAGATAAAGCAAGAAGCGCCTTGCTCCAGTTCATTTTTTTCATGTTTAACAACCTTTTAAATCCGTTTAACCTTAAGTTCGTTCTTCAATCCGATTAATCAATCGAATCAAGCGTTAAGGCACGGCGACAAAATAGATAACAAGTGAGATTGCAGACCCAAACACCGTCCATTTGATGGAAGTATTAAGCGTCTTTTTCTTAGGTAACAGTAAGCACACGCCGGTAAGCACAAAGAAGATCATCAGTAGCGCAGTGATATCGATAAACCATTTCCATACTTCACCGCTGTTACGACCTTTATGTAGATCGTTCAATAATGCGATAACGCCGTAATTCGTAGTTTCAACTTCTACAAATTCAGACGTAACGTCAACAAACACGGAAGCGTTGTAGCCCGGTCCTTTGAAGTCCATAGACACTTCGCCAAGGAGCAGCTCACCGTCTTCGATCTCTGCGTAGATGTCCAAACCTGAAGGAACGCCAGAGAGGTTGGCTTCTTCGAACAGAAACGTTTCAAAGGCTGTCTCGTCAGCTTTTAAACGTCCGTCTTGAACCGTAAATAAACTTGTAGGAAGCGTTAGCGTAGAGCGTTGAATATTGGGTTGGCTTGATTCAAATAGTTCAGGTCGGTTCAGGGTGATACCGGTTACTGAGAAAAAAAGAACCACGAACAGAAGCGCCATAGAAATATAAACATGAAGTCGACGAGCCCATGACTGAACCGCCCTACTTTTTAACGACATACAAACCAATACCTATAAATTTTATGGCGACAATTTAGTTGATAATCATTCGTATTGGCATTCAATTTACATTGTTTACGTTTGCTGAGCGGCGTAAGGAAATTTACATAACATTACATCGGAAGTAATCGAACTGTATGCATATTCTTGCTAACGTGTACTAAAGAGATTTGATTCGTTCTATCAAAGCTTATCGATAACAGGTCAAAGCTCAAAAAACCTCAATCTCAACATGCTTGATTGAGATGGGTTTAAGGTAAAAGTTGTGGCTTTAAGGATTGAAAGTTGGGACTATTTGATCACTGGTTTAATGATAGCTAATTAAGCTTAAAAGGATTTGAAATGCGTATTATTGTTTTGGCTTTTGCTGCGCTAGCAACGGCGTGTACCAGCCAAATAACCAGCACGGAAGAACATATTCAACAATACATCGGTTCAGACATAACCGATGTACAAGAACGTTATCTCACCGAACGGTCACGCCCTATCAGTTTTTGGGCGTCTCGAAACTATGCTTGGATTGAAACCAAGAAGCCGTTAGATAATGGTTATACAGTACACGCCTTCAAAAACCCTTATCGTGACTGCACCATTAATTGGGTCGCTGATACCAGTGGCGTAATTCAAAGTGCTACGTCCAGCGGCACGATGTGCGAGCCTTAATCGACACACTGGAAAGACAAAGATTAAAGAACTATAGCCGCCAAAAATTAAAAAGGGTGTCATTTGACCCATCAAATGACACCCTTTACTCAATATAACTTTCTCTTGTCTTCTGTTGTGCTATTAGCAGTTAAACGTTGCCGTTATCACTCACTGTTCTTAGCTGAGTCAGATATTTAATCCAACCTTTTGCTTCAGAAGAAGGCTCAATGTTGTTCGCGCGTTTCGCTTGAGCAAGAGCATTATCAAGATTCTTTAGCTTGTACCATGAACGTACTTTCGCTAAAGCAACATCAGCTTGCTTGTTCTTGTCTTTCACTTTATCCAAAACAACCAGAGCACGATCGTAGTAACCTTGCTGCACCAGTAACTGAGCCACGTTCCAATGATATTGCGTATCTTTTTTAGACGCTAACGTCCACACTTCAATAGCACTGTCCCACTCTTTCGCTAACTGCCAGTAAGTTGCTTGCTCAGCCAGAAGTTGAACATCGCTGTTCGCATCATCTAGCTTTGCGATCTCTTGAGCAGCGCGCTCTGGAATGCCTCGTTTAGCATAAAGCTGAGCCAATAGTCTGCGGTCTGAGTTTTTCAGCTCCACACCTTGAAGATCTGCCAACGCTAACGTGTTCAATGCATCACGGTTGCGCTCTAGTCTTAACTGAATGCCCACAAGCTGACGCCACCAGTTGTCTTTTTCTGGTTGAAGTTCAATTAGGCTTTCCAGTGTTGGAATAGATTGCTTCCACTGCTTTAACTGTAGTTGCGCACCCAGTTTTAGCGATAGAGGCGACAGTTCTGGTTTTGCATTGAACTTGTTACGATTACCAATAGCAACCAGTACTTTTGACCAGTTTTCGATTTGGTATTCCGCTTGTGCAATTCGCATCCAAAGCACGTCTTTCTTTTCTGCCTCTGGCGCTGTTTTAACTAACTCATAGTAATGTGGAAGCGCGTTTTTGAACTGCTGATCGTTTAATAAGAGATCAGCAAGCATACGCTTCGTAACCCAAGCTTGTTCATCGACCAGCAAATTAGTGTCTACGGCGTAAGTAAGCTGCTTAATTGCCTTATCGGTTTTGCCATCTTGCCAGTAAAACACACCCAGCATACGAGCTACGTACGCTTTGTCATAGCCTTTAGATAGCTCCAAGCCTGCAAGTAGGTCAATGGCCTGTTTAACCTGTTCATCTTGAGCAAGCTTATGCGCCTTTTGAACACGAATAGCAGTATATTGGGTTAGCTCTTGTGCCTGTGTTGTAAGGGGCATTAACAACAAGCCCACTAATATCCATATCTGTTTCATCATTTTGCCAACTTAAACTCTAGTTTCACGGTTTGACCAACCTGAGCTATCGCTTTTCCATCGACGACTTTCGGTTGATATTTCCATTTTTTAAGTGCTCTCATCGCTTCACGTTCAAACATACGACGTGGGTTTGCGTCAGTGACTTGAATGTCAATTGGGCGTCCCGTTTCATCGATAGTAAAAGACATAATCACATGGCCTTCAGCGCCACGCTTAAGCGCTTTCGCTGGGTAACGAGGTTCTACTCGATACAGAGGCATTGCCTGTTGGTTTGACCCAAAATCAGAAAATGTCGGAGCGTTAATCGCTAGGCCATCAATCGATGTATTCAAATCTAACGACGGCAGTGAAGACATCGAATTCAGAGGCGTAACTTCAGCTTGTGACTGAGACGTTTGCGCTTCCGGTGGCGGCTCTGGCATTTCTGGTTTTTCAGGGACTGCACGTTGTCTTCTTTGGACTTCTTGTTCTTGTTCCACCATTACCATGTTGAAACTTAACGTCTCGCTATCGTCTGGTGAACGTTGGTGGCCATTATCGACCATCCAAGCCATAAAAGAAAACAGAGCTAAGCCCAAGGCACCCGCTAGCGGTAAAGCAAGAAATAGGCGAATCATTTATGAAGATCCTCCAAGATCATCGCTTTTCAGCTGCAAGCGAGATGTTTTTAACACCCGCACCTTTAGCGGCGTCCATCACTTTAACAACCGTACCGTTGTAAGCGTGTTCATCCGCTTGAATAACCAAAGAAGCATCAGGTTGTTCTAGCAACAAGTGCTCTAATGTCGCTTGAACACGCTCAACATCAACAACACGTTTATCGATGAAGATGTCATTCGCAGAAGTAATCGCAACAAAGATGCCAGCATCCTTTTGGCTGACTACGTTAGACGCTTGTGGGCGATTGACTTCAACCCCTGATTCACGAACAAATGAACTGGTCACAATAAAGAAAATAAGCATGATAAATACGATATCAAGCATCGAAGTAAGGTCTATTTGAGCCTCTTCGTTTTTAGAATGACGTCGACCGAGTCTCATCGTTGACTCCTTAAAGATTTTTCTAATTTCAATTCTAGGCGGTTACACACTTTCGCTAAACGAGCGTGAACAAACATGCCCGCTAATGCAGCAACCATACCCGCCATGGTTGGCAGTGTTGCCAACGAGATACCTGAAGCCATCAATTTAGGGTCACTGCTTCCTTGAGTCGCCATGACATCAAAAACAGAGATCATACCGGTGACGGTACCTAGCAAACCCAGCATAGGACAAATAGCGACTAACAACTTAATAAAATTCAAGTTCTGGTTAAGTAAGATACTCGCTTGCCCCAACCAACCTTCACGAATGGCTTTGGCATGCCAAGAAGAGTGATCTTCTCTTTGATGCCACTTAGTAATCCAAGCTTGGCGCTGCTTTGGAAAGTAGAACGCAAGATAAAGCACGCGTTCAACCACAAGCACCCAATAAACTAGGACGACAGCCGCTAGCCACCACAGGACGAAACCGCCCTGCTCCATAAAGCTTGATAAAGACAGCAGCCAGTCACTCGTTAACCAACTCGCTGGTAATAGAGAACCCGACAAAATATCCATTACGCAGCAGTCCCAACTGGTGAAACCACAGCTTTTGATTCAACCGTTTTTTCTGCCTGTTCAGCAACAAGGCCAATACCTTGTTTCTCAAGAATATTGCGAATATTTTCAGCCTGAGTGCTAAGAATGTTGTGTGCTAATAGAAGAGGCATTGCTGCAACAAGACCAAGTACGGTTGTTACCAGCGCCATTGAAATACCACCCGCCATCACTTTAGGGTCGCCATTACCAAACTGTGTGATCACTTGGAATGTTTCGATCATGCCGGTTACAGTACCTAGAAGACCTAACATTGGAGCAAGTGCCGCTAGAAGTTTTAGCATCGATAAACCTTTCTCTAGGTGAGTTTGTTCATCAACTACCGCTTCTAAAAGTCGTAACTCTAGTGCTTCAACGGTTTGGTTTTGCTCTTTGTTGTAAACCGCAAGAACACGACCTAGAGGGTTATCACCCGCTTGCTCTGGGTTCTTAAGTTGAGCGCGAATTTTCTGGCGAGCGATAGCCAAAGAAATACCACGAACTAATGCGATGATTAAGCCAATTGCAAGCAAGCCAAGAATCACTTTACCAACCACACCACCCGCTTGAAGGCGATCAGTTAGGCTTGGTGTTAGCGCTAGTTGCTCTAGCATGAACCCACGAGAAGGATCGACAACCACGTTAGACACGTCGCCATTCGCTAATGTAGATAGCGATGCTAAAGTTGGACCATTCGATGGCTGTTTCAGATACGCAATCGCATCTTCACGCTGAGTGTTCCAGCTAGCATAGCCTTGGTCTGTTACTAGGCCGATTGAACCTAAACGATAAGCGTCGACAGTTTGTGTGTTGCCTTCACCATTGATAAATGCAATTTGAGATTTGCTAAGCTCAGAGCTCGCTTGGATCTGTTCAACCATGCTCATCCACAAACCGGTCAGCTGTGGCATTGAAGGCAGTGATTTAGCATCAATGATTTGATCAACAGTTGCCGTGTGTTCAGCGCGATCAACACTGTTTACTGTTGAGCTAAGTTCTGCGCCCAGTTCTTTCGCGTTTTGACGAACGACACCGAACAGCTCGCCTAAGCTACCGGTTTCTAAACGCAGCTTCTCTTCTAAGCGAGCAAGCTTGTTTTCGTTATCACTGAAGGTTTGAGTCAGAACATCTGTCGCACCTTGGATAGACGTACGCTTCGCTTCAAGCTGAGCTTTGATCGCTTTCAGTTCTTGTTCTGTCTTTTTGAAATCAGCTTCACGCACTACGTTGTGAGAAGCTTGAGTGCGACTCTCTGATTTTGCTTTATTAACTAGCTGAGCCGTCGTGTCTGATGCAGAAAAAGCAGAAAATGAAATAGACGTAATGCAAAGCAATGCTGCTAATGGTTTTAAGTTCATTACTTAACCTCCGCAACAGTTAAAGAAACAGGTAAAGTAATTAGGCTTGGCGCCGCTTGTTGGCTTGCAATGTCGTAAGCTTTATCTAGCTCAGATTTCATTGAAGAATCTAGCTCCTGCCACTGATTTTGTGTTTGATTCCAAGACCAGTATTGGCTGCCATTTAGGTTACGAGCCACCAAAGAGATACGACCTAGGTGCAACACGTCAGCTTCAATCGTTCTGTCGTTGCTCAATGCAACACGACCTTGGTAAGCACCGAGCTTGATGCCGTAGTCCATCTCGATTTGGTAAGCTTCTAGGATACGACGATACTTCTCAGCATCACTCACATCAGCACGAGTCATCATTGCTTGCAGCTTTTCAACTCTTTCTAGACGCTGCTCTTTCCTGATTGGCACATCTTGCTCAACTAACTGTTGAAGGCTATCAATCATCTGATACATCAAAGGCACGACACCTTGACGTGTATATTTGATTTCGTCGATCTGCCCTTCAATGCTCTGAGCTTCTTGATTCTGGCTTTCAACCAATGCAGCAAGGTGATCGTGATAGATTTCTAGATTTTTCACTTCTTCTTGCAGACGCTCAATCTCAGCTTGCAGCATTAAAGTCGCTTGTGAGCTTTTATCAATAACCTTTTGGCTCGAAGCCGACGCGTTATTGGTCTTGTTTTGAATTGATTGAGCTTGATCCAAGCTGTTTGCCATAGAAGACGTTGCAACCAAACTGATGGCAAGCGCTAGGCTAGTTTTTAAAAGATTCATAATTGTAGTCATTTACTATAGAAGAAGGTCAAATGAATTTTATTGATAAGCACTCTCATTATCATTAAAAGTCACTCGCATTACTAGGGATATTTTACTGAATAGCAGAATCACGAAAGGGGAAAGCCGAAACTTTCCCCTTAGTATTTAGGCTAACAATAGTACCCTACTAACAAATTAGTATTTTACCTGTAAAGTCGCCATGTAGTTACGGCCTTCGCCAACAACAACGCTGCTTGTGCTGCCACCTTCAAGGTAGTCAGTATCAAACAAGTTCTCTACGTTGAAACGTGCAACAAAATCTAGGTTTTCGTCATACTTAATCGTATGTGAAACACCCATATCTACGCGAGTGTAAGCATCTTTCTTAAAAGTATTAGCGCTTTCTGTGTAACGCTCACCTACATGGTAAACACCTAGGTTTACATCAGTGCCGTTGTTAAACGCATAAGTAGACCAAATGCTGGCTGTAAATTCAGGTACGTCTGCCGGTGTTTTGCCTTCTAATTCAGGGTCGTTTTTGTATTCCGCATCAAGAAACATTGTCGATGCGCTTAAAGACAATGCGTTAGTTAGGTAACCAGTCGCAGCTAATTCAACACCTGTGTGAACTTGTTCACCAGCCTGTGTTGTACGAGTCTCTGCACCGTTATTGTTAGCTGGGTCTATGTCTTCTGTTACTTGGATATTTGATTGAGTGATCTGGAAAACCGCACCCGACACGAATAAACGTTCATCAAATAATTCCCACTTTGTACCTACTTCATACAAAGTGCCTTTCTTAGCATCTTGAGACTGGCCAAAGTTGACATCATCTTGGTCAGTGATTTCACCAACAGGTTCAAAACTTTCAGAATAAACCGTATAGATAGAACCATTTTGAGCAGGTGAATAAATCACACCAAGTTTAGGTAAAACATTATTGAAGCTTTCTTCTTTACCTGAACTACTGATTGTTTTGTCGTAGGCAAAGCGTGCGCCAGCAAGTACTTGCCATTGCTCATTAAGCGTTACTAGATCTTGTAGGTAGAAACCATAGTGCTTGCTTTCTGAATGAGATAACGCGTCATCGTTATGGTAGCTAATATCTGAAGGCATATCGAAGCCATTACCACAAGCCGTTACAGCTTCCGCTTCTGTTGCGCTTGAACATGCGTAATCTTGTGAGTAAAGCTGTTTATAGTCGTAGTGAAGGCCGTTAACGCCAACAAGTACTCTATGGTTTACACCCAGAGCATCAAAGTCACCAGTAAAATCAACATAGGCTGTATCGAAGGTCCATTCATCATGACGATCCGATACTTTGTAGCCATATTCGCTATTTGATGAGTTGAAGTCGACTTCGTTATCAGATTCTGTACGTTGACGCTCATAAAACTGACGACTAACACCCGATTTAACAGACCATGTGTCATTTAGGCTTGCAGTCACTGCAACACCATAGTTCGCTACATCATTATCTGTTTGAGCAAAACGTTGATCAGTCACTGTATTAGGGTCGACAACTTTACCTGTCGCTGTATCTATTTCAGAACCATTATCTAGATCGCCTAGTTCTTGTGTTCTGTCATAATGTAGAGAAAGCATCACATCATCGTTAATGTCGTAATCAACAAACAGACCACCAACGAAACGTTCTGTTTCTACATCCGTACCATCGAAACGTGTGCGATAAGAATCTTGATTTTCTTGCGATACGATTGCTCGCGCTCGTAATGTTTGAGCTTCATTTAATGAGCCACTCACATCCGCAACAGTACGCGTATAATTGTCAGAACCGATATCTTGGCTAACAGATACTTGCGTTTCATAGGTTGGTTTTTTCGACACCATGTTGACTAGACCACCAGGCGTTGATTCGCCGTAAAGAAGACCGGCCGGTCCCTTTAATACTTCAACACGCTCTAGTAGTTCAACAGGTTGGCGGTAATGAGACCAGTGTTGAACGCCGTCACGTAAGTAGCTAGAACCACTGTCTAGTTCAAAACCACGTAGGTTAAACCGCTCACGGTTTGTAGATTTAGAACCGGCAGAGATAGATGCGTCGTTCTTTAGAACTTCACCTAAGGTACTTGCACGCTGTTCATCGATGATTTGCTCATCGATTACTGAAACTTGTCCCGGAGTCTCTAATTGAGACGCCTCCATGCGCATTGCTGTTGTGTTCGTGTCGGCTTTGTAACCGTAGTCACGACCTTCAACAACCATGTGCTCGTCTGTTTTTGCTGTTTCTGCCAATACTGCTGGTGAAGCTAATACTGCGCCGATCACTAAAGCCAATGGGCTCTTTGAAAACATGTCCTTTACTCCGCTTTTATTCTTTTTGTACGAGCACTATGGTTAATTATTTGATGTGCTCGCTGAACCGTTGCCGGTACCACTGAATCTTTTCGCGAGAGAATATAAGTGATAACTATTACCATTTGCATTAAATTTACATTCTTTGCATTCGTAAAGTTTTGTAAAGGCCTTGGTAAGCGTTATTCATTAGATGTAACAGAACCTGCTTTAATACAGATACTTAGAAGTGATTCTTGTCTTGTCCTTATCTCGACAATCAAAAATTTTGAAACAGCGTTATTTACTCACTCAATCTAACAAGCCAAAAACGATAAAAAATTTATCTTCTCTTATTTATTAGCTTTGATTTCGCATTTTTATGTATAAAAGTCTCGACAGATGTTAATTAACAGTGAATTATTTTATTTAAATTTGTTTAATTAACACAATTATCAGTGATTTTGATCACATCTATAATTCCAAACTCATTTTTTGTTTTTCGATTTGATTATCCGACTGCTAATCTCCTGCTCACTTTGAAAAGGTATCAAAGTTATAAATAATAAGGAGTGTTCTAAATGAATACCAAAAAACCTATGTCTCTGACTGGCCGTGTAATTCTTGGTATGGTCGTAGGTATATTAACGGGATTTGCCATTCAATCCCTTTTTGCAGAAAGTGGATTTGTTAACAACTACATCGTTAACGGACTCTTTGAAGTAGGCGGACAAATTTTTGTCGCCAGTTTAAAAATGCTTGTTGTCCCTCTAGTCTTCGTTTCGCTAGTGTGTGGTACAAGTTCCCTTAAAGACTTATCAACTCTTGGCCGTATGGGTGGCAAAACGCTTGCACTTTATATCGGTACTACAGCCGTTGCTATCACTCTAGCATTGACGATCGGTAACCTGTTCCAACCTGGTGCTGGTGCGGATCTGACTGCTGCGAGCTCTTTTAAATCAGCGGATGCCCCTTCTCTTGGCCAAGTAATCATCGACATGTTCCCAACCAACCCTATTCAGGCGATGGCTGAGGGCAAGACACTACAAGTAATCGTGTTTGCTGTGTTATTCGGTATCGCGATTAGTGCTGCTGGTAAACCAGGTGAGCGCATTGCTGCTGTATTTGCAGACCTAAACGAAGTTATCATGAAGCTTGTTGCTTTGCTGATGAACCTTGCTCCTTACGGCGTGTTCTTCTTGATGGCGAAACTGTTCTCTGGTTTAGGCTTAGGTGCAATTTGGAACCTAGCAGAATACTTCTTAGTACTTGCAGGTACTCTTCTACTACACGGTTTGGTGACTTACAGCGCGATGCTTAAAGGCTTCACTGGCCTTAGCCCTATTACGTTCCTACGCAAGATGGAAGATGCAATTATGTTTGCATTCTCAACAGCATCTTCGAATGCAACGATTCCTGTAACAATGGAAACGGCTAAGAACCGTATGGGTGTAGACAACAAAGTCGCTTCATTCACTGTACCACTAGGTGCGACAGTGAACATGGACGGTACTGCAATCATGCAAGGTGTTGCGACTGCGTTTATCGCACAAGCCTACAACATCGACCTTACTATGGGTGATTACCTGATGGTTATCCTAACAGCGACGCTGGCGTCTGTAGGTACTGCAGGTGTTCCTGGTGTTGGTCTAGTGATGCTAGCGATGGTATTGAACCAAGTCGGTCTACCGCTTGAAGGTATCGCTCTAATCATGGGTGTTGACCGTCTTCTAGACATGATCCGTACCGCTGTAAACATCACAGGTGATAGTGCCGTATCTATCATCGTTGCTAAGTCTGAAGGCGCTCTTGATGAGTCTCGCTTCAACGACCCTGCAGCAGGTGAGAAAGAAGAAGAAGTTAAGCTATCACGCCAAGAAGCGTAATCTAACAGCCTTGCTTCAAGCTAAAGTGTAATTAATGGCTACGCTTTAGCTATAAACACAAAAAACGCCACAGCATTTGCTGTGGCGTTTTTTATGGATTTAAAGAAGTACCATCCGAGGAATATAACCAGAGCGGTAAGATTAATTAGCGGACTCACTAATTGGGAACATAAGATTCACTCTGAGTCCCCCACTTTCTCTATTCTCCGCAGTCACATGACCATTCATCACAACCATTGCCTCTTTCACGATGGCAAGGCCCAGACCGTAACCACCAGACCGTTTGTCTCTTGCTGATTCAATACGAGTAAACGGGTCAAAGATACCTGCAATTTTGTTATCAGGGATGCCTTCTCCATCATCTTCTACAGAAATGACACTGTAACGTTGATCAATAGTCATTTCATACGTCGTTACCGAAATATGAGCATGCTCACCTGCATACTTAATTGCATTGCCAACCAAATTCCCTATCACTCTCAAAAGCAACCGTTCATCTATATTGACCATAGACGTTGGTGTTTCTAAATCTCCAACTAAGGTTTGGTTAGGTTTCAAATCGTTTTGCATTTGCGCAATAAGCATTGAGCAATATTGTTCTAACTGCATCAAGCTAAGCTTGAAATCGTAACGAGAGGTTTCTAAGCGGCTAAACTCGAGGATCTCGCCCACTAGCTTATTCATCTCTTCGGTTTCACTTTCCATACGATCGAGCAGCCCAGCACTCTTGTCATCTACCTTGTTACGCAACAAATGCAGAGCGAGGTTTTGCCTTGCTAAAGGTGTTCTGAGCTCGTGAGAGACATCTCGTATCAAGCGGCGCTGCTTTTCGGCTAAAGATTTAATCTCAAATGTCATGTGATCAAAATCATGGGCAAGTTCGTTAAATTCACGTGTCGTTGAATCTAATTCAGAGACAACACTCACCGTGAAGTCGCCTTCTGCTAATCTTCTGCTGGCCTCTCTTAAACGGTCGAGGGGTTGTTGCAGACTTTTAGCCATAATGATCGAGAACAGCGACAATACGACTAAAGCGATCACGGCTTTCAACATGTAGGAATACGGCGCAAAGGATTTTGCAGGGTGAAACTGGTGAGGAAGTTGAATAACCAACGTACTCCCGTTATCCAATGGCAAACCAAAAATAGGCTTACTCACACGGTCACTCAGTTGGTGATCTAAGGTACGCAGAAACTTCAATTTAAATTCGAAGTGTGGATGCATGTGTCGGTGTGTAATTGGGCGGTTATTCTCGTCAATAACGAACAAATAATACCGTTGGGCGTTACCCCAATCAGCGAGTTCATCCATGTCACCTTCCTCGATCAACACATTGGCTTGATAAGCAAGGTCGAGCATCTCTTCTTTGACGGATTCTGGCACCTTAAGGAGCGCCTTCATCAACGCTCTTTCCGCCACACCTTGTAAAATCAAAATACTCACAAGAATCACTGTCAGATAGCTGAACAGCTGAAAGGTTAACCCGTCTTTACGCTTAGCGATGAAATCCGGGCAACGTATTAGTGTGGAACTCATGCTCCAACCGACTCTAGGTAACTGTAGCCTTTACCACGAACGGTTTTAATGTGCTGTTTCGACAGACCCGCCTGCACCAATTTTCGGCGGATATTGCTGATGTGCATATCTAGATTGCGATCAAAGGGACACAACTCTTTCTTTAACACATGTATTTGCAGATCTGACTTGGAAACAACAATGCCGTCGTTCTTGATCAAATAATCAAGCAGATCTTTTTCTGTGCCCGTGAGGGGTAAACGGGAGATCTGTTCACACAAACCGTGGTTAGATGAAGCTAGAGACTGCCTCTGACGCTCAAATCCAACTCGACGTAAGATAACCTTAATACGAGTCAGTAGCTCAGGAACATTGAAAGGTTTGGCGATGTATTGATCGGCACCCGCTTGATAACCATCGAGCATCGATGCATCGTCATTGAGTGCCGTTAACATCAAGATAGGTGTAGCAAAACGCTGGCAAATGCGTCTTGCAACTTGAATTCCGCTAAGGTTTGGCAGCATCACATCAAGTAACACTAAATCAACAGGGTTGGATTGGATAAACTCTAGCGCAGCCTCGCCACAGTGAACGGTATCAACGTGATACCCCTCATTTTCTAAAACTTCACCCAATAATTCACACAACTGAATATCATCATCAACAACTAAAACGCGCGACATCATACAAACCAATAAACAATAATAGTTTGCATTCTAATTATCGTTATTATTGATTTCAATTATAAAGTGCGCGTTTCCCGTTATAGAAGGAAATCTTTTTCAATCGGTACAAATTTTGAGGCAGAATCGATAAGGTTTTGAGCAGTAAGCCCAGGTACACCATACACTTCCACTTTTTTGCCAAAGCGCTGTTTAATTCTTTCCACAAGAATCTCAAAGTCCCCGTCTCCAGAAACTAGAACGATCGTATCAACGTTCTCTGCTAGTTCAATGGCATCTAGGGCAATACCCACATCCCAGTCTCCTTTTGCACTGCCATCACGACGCTGAATAAATGGCTTCAATTTCACATCAAAACCCACACCGCGAAGAATATGGTGGAACTGACGCTGCTTGGGATCTTGACTAGAAATGGCGTACGCATGAGCTGCAACAACATGACGACCTTCCGTAGCAACATACCAAAACTGGTTATAGTCAAAGTTAGAACGGTATTTGTCTCGCGTCGTGTAGTAAACGTTTTGAACGTCGACCAGAATTGCTATGTTTTCCATAAATTCATACCTTTAGATTTTCGGTATACCCTATTCTATTCAACCCTAAAATGCGAGTCGCTTTATCCAATAAAAATGAACCTGTTGGTTATAGTTAACGTAAATCTAAGCATGTTTAATGTAATCCTAACTATGCTTAATAGGTGTCTGCCAGGTTGGACGCTCGTCTTTGTCCTTGATGACCATCTCACAAGGGCTAGCAATTAGAGATACAAGTAAAGCTAACAAGCTACTGAAGGGAGGTTGGCTATGCTACAACGACAACAACATAAATCGCACGGAAGCATCGGCAACATAGTAAAAGTCGCTCTCGGCCCCTCAAGTAGTTTGTTAACTATGCTCAAGCTAGTGACTGTTAGTACTGTATTGATTTTTAGCCTCACCATTCATTCGGTCCTTGCCTATCCTGCGTATTCTCACTCAAAGCCACTACCACATCGCAGCGTCATTTATTTTGCGCCTGAAGAAGATACTGTCGTCAAAGAGTTTCTCAACGAAGTCTTGATAAACAACTGCCAATTGGATGAACGTGATGTGGTTATTATTGTGATAGCAGAGAGTGGCTACACCGTACCCACTTGGTTAGAAGAAGAGTTTAACTTGGAGGCAGTAACCAGCGTTTATGAGATCCCTAAAGGGTCACACACCGCGGTATTAATTGGTAAAGACGGAAAAGAGAAGCACAGATGGAATGGTAAGACGGACTGGCAGAAAATCACCAGTATCATCGACGAAATGCCCATGCGCCAACAAGAAATGCAGCGACAAAGTAGCCGCTGCAGTATTTAACTCTATACAAATCGATAAAGCGTGACTTGATTACTTGTTAAACCAATCGAGTTTTTCATGAAGCTGAGCCACGCTGCCAACAACGATCAAAGCCGGGCTTTTAGCGACAGCCGCAAGGTTAGCTAAGTCACTCAATCCACCACGATACACCTTCTGTTCTTGGCGCGTACCGTTTTCGATAATCGCTACAGGCATGTCTGCTCGCATACCATTATCAAGCAAGTTTTTCTGAATATTCGGACTCTCTTTTAAACCCATGTAAAACACGATCGTGTGATTGTGTTGAGCAAGAGATTGCCAATCGATATCTTCGCCATCTTTCTTTAAGTGACCGGTAATAAACTGGACGCTTTGCGCGTGGTCACGGTGAGTCAGTGGTATCCCCGCATAAGCCGTAGCACCAGCGGCTGCTGTAATACCAGGAATGACTTCAAATCTCACAGCATTCTCAGCCAGAGTTTCACACTCTTCACCACCGCGACCAAAGATAAACGAGTCACCACCTTTTAGGCGTACTACATGCTTATCCTCCTGCGCTTTGGTGACCAATAATTGGTTGATCTGATCTTGCGGTACGCAGTGATGATCAAGCTTTTTACCCACATACAGCATTTCTGCTTCTGGGTTAGCCATCGCTAAGATATCTTTTGATACCAAGCGGTCATATACCAACACGTCTGCTTGTTGAATCACTCGTGCTGCTTTTAGTGTAAGTAAGTCTGGGTCGCCAGGACCTGCACCTACCAATGAAACAAATCCTTTGTTTACTTCTTTAACATTCGATGACGATACTTCTGACATGCTGTGCTCCGAAGGTTTGCTTGTTTTATCTCAAGCTTCAATCTATGTGATAAGTCACTGTATTCATGATGACTTATCCAAATCCTTAACCCTTAGATTATCAGGTGTTGATATAAATATTCAGTTTAAATACTAACGAAGATAGAAGTAATTATAACAAAACGATCTATTGCAGGTATTAGATACCAATCGTAGTAAATAACTGTTCATCCTAGCTGGTTAAAACGCTCGATAACTTCGTTAGAATTTTTGATTGTAGGATAACTACTTATCGAAAAATTCTGTCTCGTTCTCAAGCCTTTTTCCTGCGCTATTTCTGATCACTTACTTACTGTGATTGGTATTACTCAATAAGAATCAACACCTTGGTGGTGCTTAAGGCATTTGAACTAAAAAAGCCCCAAACATTTCGTTGGGGCTTTCAATCTCATACTAAATTACGTTTCACCGTATTCAGAATTACTTAGCGCCTAGAGAAGGAGCTGTTTTAGCGTGAGTTAGGTATAGAGGAACACACGTCATTAGTAGACCACCAACGATGTTACCTAGGATTGTTGGGATAAGGTTGAAGTTCAACCATGTCGCAATACCGAAGTCAGCGCCAAGAATCATACCCAGTGGGAATAGGAACATGTTTACTACTGTGTGCTCAAATACTAGTGCGAAGAAGATGAAGATTGGGAACCACATCATTGCTACACGGCCAGACACAGTACGCGCTGTCATGTTACCAATCACACCTAGACATACCATTAGGTTACAGAAGATGCCGCGAACGAAACACGTAATCCATCCGTCCATACCCATGTTTTCAAAACCTAGGCTACGGCCTGTAGAGACAGCAATGAATTTTTGAGCAACAGCGTTTGGCTCTAGAGAGAAGTTACCCGTTAATGAAACAGCAACTAAGAAAGCAACAATCAAAGAACCGATAAGGTTACCAAGACCAACAATACCCCAACAACGTAGGATACGGCCCCAAGTGATGCCTGGGCGGTTGTCGAATTTAGCTAAAGGAGCAAGGCCGAAAACGCCAGTTACTAGGTCGTAACCCATAACACTTAGAATTACGAAACCAACCGGGAACACTAGTGCGCCAACAAGACCAATGCCTGTTTGTACCATTGCTGTAATAGCAACAACAACCGCTAGAGAAAGAATGATACCAGCCATAGTGCTTCGAATCAGAAGATCGCGAGTACTTGTTTTAGTTTTCGCTTCACCCACATCAATCATCGTTTGAACGAATTCAGCTGGTTTGTAATCAGGAGACATAATGTTGTCCTTAAAAAAGTAAAATTAAAAGTTAAAATTGGATAGGAAAAGGCTCTAGTTGCCGAGTTAAGGCAATATCGAGAACTAGAACCCTTGAACTATCAAATCTTACTCATCCAAAGATTAAGCAGAGATTTCTACAGCACCTTTGGTAACACGAGCTTTGTACGCTTTCACGTTGAAATTCTCGTCTTCCATGCACGCACCGGTTGTCAGGTTGAAGCGTTGTTTCTTAAGTGGGCTTGCCACCCAAAGCTCTTCTTTGTGCTCAACAATCAGGCCACGTGATAACACGTTAGACTGGAAGTAAGGGTCTGTGTTGCTAATCGCGAATACTTCTTCAGCCTTAGTTGGGCGGAAGACAGCCACTTGCTCACCACCAACCAACGCACAAACACCTGTACCTGGGATAATGTCTTCGATCTTACAAACTTTGGTAAATGCCATGATGTCGTCTCCCCTTAAACAGATTCTACGTGAATGATGTCGCCCTGATGCTTCGAAGTAATGGCTTCAGGGTGTTTCTCAGTGAATGTAGCTGGACGGTGTTGTTCACGGCCATCATCAACAAACACAACGTTTTCATCACGGTCATCAGCATTGATGAAGTGTGCAAAGCGTTTAAGTTGAGCTTCGTCGTTGATTGTATCTGTCCACTCACAAGCAAAGTTATCTACTAGGCCAGCAATGTCAGTTTCAAGTTGGTCATTGATACCAAGCTTGTTGTCTACAATCACTTCACGTAGGTAATCAACACCACCTTCTAGGTTGTCCATCCATACCGAAGTACGTTGTAGCGGAGCAGCCGTGCGGATGTAGAACATCATGAAACGGTCGATGTATTTGATCAGCGTTTCTTGGTCTAGGTCGCTTGCTAGCAGGTCTGCGTGACGAGGCTTCATACCACCGTTACCACACACGTACATATTCCAACCTGCATCAGTCGCGATGATACCTAAGTCTTTACCTTGAGCTTCAGCACACTCACGAGTACAACCAGACACACCAAACTTCATCTTATGAGGCGTACGGATGCCTTTGTAACGATTCTCGATCATCACGCCAAGACCAACTGAATCTTGAACGCCGTAACGACACCAAGTAGAACCAACACATGTCTTAGCCATACGAAGTGCTTTTGCGTAAGCTTGACCCGTTTCGTAACCTGCGGCGATTAACTTTTTCCAGATTGCTGGTAAGTCATCTTTTTGAGCACCGAACAGGCCGATACGTTGTGCACCAGTGATCTTAGTGTAAAGGTTATATTCAGCCGCAACATCAGCCAGAACGCTTAGCGCTTGAGGCGTTACTTCACCACCCGCCATACGAGGGATAACAGAGTAAGTACCGTCTTTTTGCATGTTACCTAAGAAGTTATCGTTGGTATCGTGCAACTTCACTAGCTCAGGCTTAAGAATGTGTTCACCCCAGCAAGAAGCAAGGATAGAACCTGCTAGAGGCTTACATACTCCACAGCCGTAGCCTTTACCGTATTTCTCTAGTAGCTCATCGAACGTTTTGATTTCTTCGATGCGAATTAGGTGGAAAAGCTCTTGGCGAGAGTAAGCAAAGTGCTCACACACATCGTTCTTAACTTCTACCCCTGCTTTAGCAAGTTCAGCATTAAGTACTGAAGTCACTAGTGGAATACAACCACCACAGCCAGTACCCGCGCCCGTTACTGCTTTGATATCACCGATGGTGTGGTGACCTTCAGCAACCGCTTGAGCGATCTTGCCTTTGGTTACATCAAAACAAGAACAGATAACTGCAGATTCAGGAAGCGAGTCTGCGCCAAGTGTTGGCTTTTCAGCCCCAGCGTGTGCAGGAAGAATCAACGCATCTGGGTGTTCTGGAAGGTCGATTTCATTCAGCATAAGCTGTAGAAGATCACCGTAGTCAGACGTGTCACCAACCATTACTGCACCAAGCAGCTTCTTGTTGTCTTCAGAAACGATTAGACGCTTGTAAACTTCTTGCTCTTCGTTTTGGTAAACGTAGCTCTTACAGCCAGGAGTACGACCGTTTGCATCACCGATAGAACCTACTTTCACGCCTAGAAGCTTAAGCTTCGCAGACATGTCAGCACCTTCAAATGTGCTTTCGTTGCCAACAATGTGGTCAACTGCGACTGTCGCCATTTTGTAACCAGGAGCTACTAGGCCGTAGAACGTTTGGTTCCAAGAGGCACACTCACCGATTGCGTAGATGTCTTTGTCTGTCGTTTGACAGTGGTCGTTAATCTCAATACCGCCACGAGGCGCAATACCCAGCCCCATTTGACGAGCAAGTTTGTCTTGAGGGCGAATACCGGCAGAGAATACGATGAAATCAGTTTCTAGCTCAGTACCGTCTGCAAAGCGCATTACGTTACGAGCTTCAGTGCCTTCAGGAGCAATCTCAAGCGTGTTCTTACTTGTATGTACGTTAACGCCCATGCGTTCGATTTTTTGACGAAGTTGGTTACCACCCGCTTGGTCAAGTTGCTCAGCCATTAGCTTAGGAGCAAACTCAACAACGTGTGTGGTTACGCCAAGTGCTTTAAGTGCGCCTGCCGCTTCAAGGCCAAGTAGGCCACCACCAACAACAACGCCAGATTTAGAGTTCTTAGCCGTCGCTTCGATAGCTTTTAGATCTTCGATGGTGCGGTAAACAAAACAGTCTTTACCTTCGTTACCTTTGATTGGTGGAACGAATGGGTATGAACCTGTAGCAAGGATAAGTTTGTCGTATTGAATTTCACGACCAGTGCTTGAGTAAACTGTTTTCTTTTCACGGTTAACGTTAATAGCACGTTCGCCGATCAGCATATTGATACCGTGTTTCTCGTAGAAGCCTTCTTTGACTAAAGAAAGTTCGTCCGCAGTATGGTGTGAAAAATAAGAAGAAAGGTGTACACGATCATAGGCTACGCGAGGCTCTTCACAGAACACCGTAATGTCCATGTTAGCAACATCTGTCTTCTCGACTAAATCTTCGATATAGCGATGACCGACCATCCCGTTACCGATTACGACTAACTTCATCTTGCTCATAAGAATTCCTGAAGGTTATATATTTCTTAACTGAGCGAATAATGAATTATGAAAGAAAATGAAAATATGATGTAAATCAATTACGAAATCGAACTACCCAAAAGGGGTAGGACAAAAGAGGTAGAAGTGGCTAACTTTAAGCCATAGCAAACGAATAACCATAGATTTGATAAGGTTTAGAGGCGTTTTATAGGCAATTTCACACACAAGCATGCTTGTTGTAATATTTCACAATAGACTAGCAACAATGCAAGTAAATGACAATCATTTTCATTTGTAGTCATAAGAAGTGTAATAACTCATGAAAGCGTTACAGGTTCATGAGCAACTGTGTATAAATGTGAAGAACTGGAGCACAGAAACACAACCGCCCCGCCCCCCTACCCATCGATTCCATTTACAAATTGCACACTCGATTAACTTGGGCTGTCTTACTTAGCTAAAAACAGTTTTCTTCATACGACTTTCTCAGAAATACGTTTGGTTCAACTTATTAAACCTGTGTAATAAAGTGCCTTGATAACGTAGAAATCCGTAAAACAGAGCGATCAGCATAGAGTCATCTAGCCGGAAGTGAAATTCAATGAATGGACGGCGTTAGAAATTAGGAAAGCGTGAAGAAATGGAATTTCAGATAGCAAAAAGGCCAGCATATCTGCTGGCCTTTCGACTTTGAATGTGGAGGCGCCTCCCGGAGTCGAACCGAGGTCCACGGATTTGCAATCCGCTGCATAGCCACTCTGCCAAGGCGCCTTCAATAGTGTTTCGAGAGAACAACTCTTTTGAATGCTACCTAGAGAAGTAACAACCAAATAGATGGTGCCCCGGGCCGGACTTGAACCGGCACAACGCGAACGTCGAGGGATTTTAAATCCCTTGTGTCTACCAATTCCACCACCAGGGCACGCAATTCTTTATTGCGATGCCGATTACTGAAAAGTAAAACACCATCTTAATGTCGATACGAATCAACATTACAAAATTTGGAGCGATACATCGGGTTCGAACCGATGACCTCAACCTTGGCAAGGTTGCGCTCTACCAACTGAGCTAGTATCGCATTTTCATTCATCTGCTTTCTAAAATGAAAGAGAGAATGGAGGCGCCTCCCGGAGTCGAACCGAGGTCCACGGATTTGCAATCCGCTGCATAGCCACTCTGCCAAGGCGCCTTTAATAGTGATTTAAGAGAACAACTCTTGGTTCATCACTCTACTCAAAAGTAGGAGCAAGATAGATGGTGCCCCGGGCCGGACTTGAACCGGCACAGCGCGAACGCCGAGGGATTTTAAATCCCTTGTGTCTACCAATTCCACCACCAGGGCAACGCAATTATGCATGCCTATTACTGAAATAGAACACCATTGCTCAGCGACCTAAGCCGTGAGAACGAGGTGTACTTTAACGGATGGAAAAAATTCGTCAACAATAAATTTTATCTTTTAATTCAAGTGATTAATTATCGCTCTCCAAAGAATAAATTTAGCCCAGCTTGTATGGTTCTTATACTTACCTATAAAGTTCAATGGTGTGTTCAACTCTGAATGAGCAGTTCGAACTATAGCTATCTCCTACTCTTTCGTCTTATTAAAGCATTCAATTCGCGTTTTCATGTGCTTTTCACATTCAACGACTAGAGTTTTAAGTAACTCTTATTAAAGTTTAAAGCTGTGAAACCACTAAAACGATACCAGTACGAGCGCTATGCCGTTCTTTGTAACCTCGCCTACCCTAGAGTTTTTAAGCAAACTCGCTATGGTTTCGATCCAAATGGACAGCGCGTCATAAAGAACCAGTTTGGTAAGACGATGATTCGGGTGCTTTGGAGTAGCGACAAAGATGAAGTGGTTGTGGTTATTAAAGGGTCACACAGTGTATCAGACTGGCTGCTTAACTTTGCTCTTTGGACGAGAAGCTGCAAAAGGATTGGACTCAACTATCGTGTTCACGCGGGGTTTTATCACCTGATGTTTCAAGAGAGCCAGCCGAGCCGCAACGAAGACAAGTTAGGTTTAAGCGTGATTGAGCGATTAGAATCGGTTCTTATACCGTTATTGGAACAAGGGAAAAGGATTGCGATTACTGGGCACTCCTCCGGCGGCGCCATTGGTTGTGTCTTTGCGGATTATTTTGACAAGAAATACCCTGGCTGCATTAAGCGAATCGTGACCTTTGGACAACCAGCAATTGGTGATTGGAGCTTTAAGAAGCGTTATCGCCTTCGCAAAAAAACCTATCGTATCTGTTGTGACATCGACATTGTGACCTTCATGCCGCCCGTACCTTTACTTTATTGGCATGTAGGAAAGGTACTTTGGCTCTACAACGGCAGAATCTATGAGAACACCCCAACGTTTATTCGCCTTGGACGTTCTATTTTTAGCTGGTTGATTAGGCCTTTCTCTTACCACTTGATGAGTAAATACATACGTAATAAAGACTTCTTTGATCAGCATTGAAACTCGTATTTGCACCGCAAAGAAAGAGCACAAACTGCTAGCAGTCTGTGCTCTGGTATTTACTAATCTATCTGTATTGCGCTTTGATTGTTAAAGCTTGAATCGAGACAACTCTTGTTTCAAATCACTTGCTAAATTGCTGAGCTGATCCGCCTGAGACACAGCATCCGTCGCATCAAGTGCCATAACGTCACTCACTTCACGAACAGATTCAGTATTAGCATTAATTTCAGCAGTAACCAGTGACTGCTCTTCCGCAGCAGAAGCAATTTGAGTCGCCATATCACTGATCACTTGAATCGCTTCACGGATTTGAGCCAAGCTTTCTCCCGCCATATCAACATCATGCACACTTGTCTCTGCCATGTCGTGGCTTTGAGTCATCACTTTAACCGCGCTATTTGTCGCCTGTTGCAAGCGCTTGATCTTATCTTCAATTTCTTCCGTTGAAGCATGAGTACGCTGTGACAATACTCGAACCTCATCCGCTACAACGGCAAAGCCACGACCTTGTTCACCAGCCCTCGCCGCTTCAATCGCAGCATTTAGTGCCAGTAGGTTAGTTTGTTCAGCGATCTCACGTATCGTCGCTAAGATAGACGCAATTTGTTGCCCATGCTCTTCTAGCTCGCTGATAATAGATACAGCACTCGTCAGTTCAGTAGCAAGCTCATTGATTGATGATTGGCTTTTTGCCATCTGCTGGAAGCCTTGCTCGCTTAATTCAACCGAATGACTGGCGCTTTTCGCTGTATTGTCTGCGTTAGAAGCGATCTCAGCCGTCGCAGTCGCCATTTCAGTTACCGCAGTAGCTACCATCGTAATTTCATCTTGCTGTCGGCTGACGCTATCACTGCGCTTAAGGGCACTCTCATTGGCATGCTCAGCACCATTGTTCATTGCTGTGGATACTTGAGTAACGTTGGTCATCATTCCATGCAGTCGATCGACAAACACATTGAACTTATCGGCCAACTGACCAACTTCATCTTTGCTGGATACTTGAAGGCGTTGCGTTAAGTCACCTTCACCCTCTGCGATATCTGCGAGAGCTTCGCTCACTCGTCCTAGCTCCATCAACTGGCGAGCAACAAACCAAGACGTCGCTGCAGCCATCACAATCAATACAATCAAGCCTGTAGTGATCTGACTGACCAACATGTCGAACAGAGGTTGTTCCAAGACATCTTTATCCATCTCAATCACAAGCAACCAATCTGTACCACTGATTGGCTCCGCCATGATCACTCGTTCGTGACCATCAACTTGGGTAAAGATCGTCGTTAGATTCTGCGCTGCACTGTTTAAACCAGCAACACTCAACTCCGGAGCGATGTCATTCACCTGTTTAAGAATAAAGTCTTCGTTTTGGTGAGCGACCACCGTACCTTGTTTGTCGATAAGGATCGCTCGACCATTTCCTGGAACCTGGATAGCTAATACGTCTTTAATCAGCTTGTCCAAGGCGAGGTTCGAAGCAACAACACCAATAATGGATCCGTTCTCGGTGACCGGGTCGGTCAGTGTAACCACGAGCGCCTGCATCGTAACGCTTACATACGGCTTGGTTGTGACGGCTTTATTTTGCGCTAACGTCTCTTTATACCAACCACGAACTCTTGGGTCGTACCCTGCTTTATTGAGAGAAGGATCATGACGGAACATCTCCCCGTCTTTATTGCCGTAATAACTCAATCCAAAGCCACCAGATACAAGGGTTTGACGTAAGTGCGGGACAATATCTAATGAAGGGTTAAGTTGAACTTGTTGTTGAAGACCATGTACGGCTTGTTTCTTGTCGTAAAACCAATCACTGATCCCTTTTGCATGGGCGTTCAGCGTATTACGACTTTCACTCTCTATAGCCTGCCAGCTGTTACTTTGAAACGTCTTATAACCCATAAAAAGAAGAATTGCGGATGTAAAAGCAATCGCCAAAACTACAGAGAAAACCATTTTCCTCTTTAGACTAAATTGCATATTAAGAACCTCTTATAGAACAATTAAAGAAATATAAAGAGAAATCCTATCACCCATACTCATGTTTTTATTAGGGTTATCCCAAAAAACCATGAAACAAATTGAGCATTATGTTTAATTGTGACTTTGATTTATTTACTGGTTTATCAACGATAAAGATTATTTAGCCCCAAACAAAAGCGAGTTGTAGAAAACAAAGGAAAAGTAAAAGCAGAGTGCTTAAACAGAGCAGATAAGCAGATAAGCAGATAAGCAGATAAGCAGATAAGCAGATAAGCAGATAAAAAAATAAGACGCCAGATACGAAAAAACCAGCCACTAAGACTGGTTTTTTCTGAATGATGGAGGCGCCTCCCGGAGTCGAACCGAGGTCCACGGATTTGCAATCCGCTGCATAGCCACTCTGCCAAGGCGCCTTCAATAGTGTTTTAAGAGAACAACTCTGTTGAGCATCACCAAACAAGGTAACAATCAAATAGATGGTGCCCCGGGCCGGACTTGAACCGGCACAACGCGAACGTCGAGGGATTTTAAATCCCTTGTGTCTACCAATTCCACCACCAGGGCACGCAATTCTTCATTGCGATGCCGATTACTGAAAAGTAAAACACCATCTTAACGTCGAAATGAATCAACATTACAAAATTTGGAGCGACACACGAGGTTCGAACTCGTGACCTCAACCTTGGCAAGGTTGCGCTCTACCAGCTGAGCTAGTGTCGCATTTTCATTATTCTGCTCTAGAGATCAGAGAGATAATGGAGGCGCCTCCCGGAGTCGAACCGAGGTCCACGGATTTGCAATCCGCTGCATAGCCACTCTGCCAAGGCGCCTTTTTATTTCAACACTTTAGGGACTAAGTAAGTCACTCCGCTGTGTTCGGGTGCCTACTTTACGGATTAAGGAGAGATAGTCAAACAAAAAAGTGAATTTAAATTCTGTTTGCTGACATTTAAATCAAATTGCTGCATGTTCGATCTTTTCAGCTAAAAAAAACACAGCAAATTGGTTTAAGTTCGTGACTCGCGGTCTACCACTTCTTCATGAAGCGACCAACCAAGCTCGGGTGATATGCCCAACAATGATCAAACATGGTCATCAATTGAGGGTTACCGTACTTAGAAAGGCTTACTGCGTGGAAACGGTTCTTATGTTCCTTCAACTTTTCAACCTGAGCGATCATCTCGTCAGACTGCTTAGGGGCAATAAAATCAGACAGTACGATTAAATCGGCATTCTTGTATTTGTCGCCTGTCATCAAATCGATCGATTTCATCAATACAGGTTCCAAATCTGTACCTCCGTGAAATGAATAGCTCAAGAAGTCACTCGCTTCACGTAAGCCATCTTGTCTTGTTAGCTCGTAAGTAATCTGTTCCGAAGAGAAAAGGATCACGTAACAATCTCGTTCTTCCGCAAGAGCAATTTGCATTAGTGCATAGGCCATTGCTTTAGCAGATTGCTCAGGAAAGCCACTCATGGAACCAGAGGCATCTACACAAACAATAAACGGCCCCTTTTCAATATCAACGTGTTTACTGTCTGGCTTTTGCGCCTTAACTTTACGTAACGTACGAGACTTACCTTTGGAGCGGTAACTTAGTAAGCGTTTGTCTGCCAAGTGTTTGTAGAAGATAACTTCAAGCTCTGGGTAAGCCAAGAACATGGTTTCGTTTGGCAGCATCTTGTTAAGATCATCGCTTTCATGAATCCCGACGATATCGTCTACGGCTTCATCGCTTTTCTCTTCAACCATCTGCAGCTCTTCTACAGGGGCTTTATGTAACGAAGGATCGTCTTCCATGCCCGCCATACGACCCAGTTTCTCAGCGATCTCTTGTAGACCTTTGTGTTTATTTAAAAACTCGGCGTGACGCTTCATTACGGTTAAGTCCGTTTTACTTAACTTAGCAGAAGCCATATCCCACAAACGCCCAACACTGCCCTCATCACCAGATTCCGTCACTTTATCCATGTTTTTCATGGTTTCCATACGTTGGTAGAGATCCGCTAACACTTTCTCTTTACTGGTTTCAAGTTCTGTCACTTGGGCTTGCTTGATAGCATCTGACAGCGATTGGTACCACTGATCGCAGAAGTAGTGTGGGAACATCGCATTATAAACGCCCTTGTTGTTTTCCATCAGGCGTCTAGCTTGCAGATAAAACGCTGAGTGCCACTCCAATTTTTTGATGACATTATCGATCTCATCAAAAAACTGGGGTTCATCCCAGTGAATCACTTCTTGATAAAGCGCGATTTCTTCTTGGAATCGGTCGGTCTCACACACCTTCGTAACGCGTTTTTTTACTTTACCGCGCCATTTCACTAGGTGGTTTTTCACCGACGTTTTTACCCCTTTATTCTCAGCAGCCATCATCACTTGAGAACGGGCGATGAGATCATTCATCGCCGTATCAATGATGCCTGAGTCAGCAACCATTAAAGCAAGGTTTAAACCGTCTGCTCCTAACATACTTGTCCCCTCTACTCGAAGTACTGACTCATAAATTTAAGACGCTGAGCAATCTTGCTGCTCTTCACTTTCGCGGTCTCAAGCTCTTGTGTTACCGCTTGTAAACTTGACTCCATCGCTTTTGGTAGCTCTGGGTCAATATAGTTGTGAGGTAGCGCATCGTGGAAATCGGTACGTACTCGTTTCAGCTTGAATTCAGCTTCGTTTAGCTGCTCAAGTGCTCGCTCAGCGCCACTCAACCATTTGTTGTAAAGCTCTTGGTCTAAACCATCAGTGGTCACAACACTGACTAATACCGAGCGGTTCGCGATGTCTTTAATCACTAGCTGGTTCGATGCATCAAGATCCAACTTCAAGCGACACAGATTCTTGTTTTCGTTTACATAACCGTAAATATCTCCGTGCCCTTCTTTAAGCACACGATCGAAATCATCTTTCGCTACGTAAACCCAACGACTATCGCCTTTCTCTGATTCTGAAACTGACATGTTGCTTTGCAGCAGAACTAACTTAACTAAATTGTAAGCACTACCGACGCTGTAAGTCTTCGCGTTTTTAATATCGCTGTGGTAAACGTCTTTACGTAGAAGGCCGCTGGTTGTCTCCATTGAGAGGGAAACAGAAAGTGTTGATTCAACTTCGTCTTGGATATCTTCAAGCTCTTCACGTGACATTTCGATTTGAGCTTTGGACTCTTGTTGATCAAAAGCTCGATTCAACGCAAAGTCTTTAACCACACTACGAACCACATCTCGTGATTCTGGGCTGTGCCACAAACAATCTTGCAGTAAAAGAATATCAAGCGGGTTTACGCTATCACGACCACTGAAGAATGCACTCGCCTTCAGCAGTTTCACAGCTTTCTTCCAACGTCTGTCTGAAACATACAGATCGGATTCAGAAGTTGAACCCTGCTGCTTAACCGTTTCTTCTAGCATGGTTTTTAACTCATACAGCTTATTGAATGCGTTATCTGTCAGTTCAAGCTTGTCGAGTTCTTTTTGCCACTGATGATATTCAATATCCGTGATCGCCAACCCCTTCGGGATCTCAGCTTCTTGAGAAGTGCCTGCAGTCAGCATCGACTTGAAGTTTTGTTTGTTCTGAATGCGGTTTACAAACACGCGAACAAGCATTCGGTCATAAAGCGCTTCTAGACCACTATCTTCATCTGGAAGTTCATTCGACGCAGAGACCAATAAGCGCATTGGTACGCGTTCAATATCACTACCGTTCTTGAACGTTTTTTCATTCACAACAGTAAGGAGTGTATTAAGGATTGCCGGACCAGCTTTCCAGATTTCATCAAGAAAGACGACTTGAGCGGTTGGAAGGTAGCCTTCCGTCAGCCTTACGTAGCGACCGTTGTCTTTCAGTTCTTGGATACTTAGAGGGCCGAACACTTCTTCAGGCGTTGAGAAGCGTGTCATCAAATATTCGAAATAGCTGCTGTTATCGAAAGCTTGGATTAGGCGTTTAGCGATAAGACTTTTTGCAATGCCTGGAGGGCCTAGTAGGAAAACACTTTCACCAGCCAAAGCAGCCAGTAAACAGAGCTTAATGGTATCCTCTCTTTCGTAGACACCATCAGAGAGAGCATGCGCTAATTTGTTAATTCTTTCAGAGAGTAGCGCCTTGTCAGCATGTGAAGAAATAGAAGGGGTCATGCATTACTCCGAAAATCTTTGAACAATAAAGAGTGTAGATTTGTTTTTATACATTTGTTAGCACTTTGTTACAAGTGTATTTTATTATTGAGTTGCATTTATATCAGATGGTTACGTCAGTAATTTCAATGTAATCATAGATTGCAAATTTGAGAGTAGAGTCACGGATGGTGTGAAATTTAATTCAAAACTATGTCTAAATTTTCTTTTATTTTCGACACCATAGGCGTTATGGTGAAGCACGTCTTTCGAATACGAAAAATTGGCAAGGAATGTGGCCAGACTGCATGAATAAAGTTATCCATCAATGGAAAAGTATATCTCTCATAGAAGAGAACGTGACGCTCCCTACGAACGTCGTGGTAAAACATACAACAATCAATCACCCTGGTGCGGCCGTTATTCTTCCTATCACCTCATCTGGAAAAATCATCCTGATTAACCAGTTTCGTCCTTCCCTTAAAAAGTGGCTTTTAGAACTGCCTGCAGGCACGATGGAAGTTGACGAGACACCACTCGAGTGTGCTCAACGCGAGCTAGAAGAAGAAACCGGTTATAGCGCAACGTCTTTTCAAAGCTTGGGGCAAGTTACGCCTTTAGCTGGCTTCTGCGATGAGATACAGCATCTATTCGTCGCAAAAGACCTTAGCCTCACTACCCGCTTTGAATGTGACGAAGATGAAGTCATAGAAGTGATCGAGCTGTGCTTAGAAGAACTGCACGACAAAATACGACACGATCAAATCACCGATACAAAAACTATCGCTTGTTTAAGTAAAGCCCAACTCTGCGGCTACCTATAATACTCTAGGAGAGAAACATGGACTTTCGTTCTGATACCGTAACTAAACCCTCACAAGCAATGCGCAGTGTAATGGCAAACGCAGAAGTCGGTGATGATGTATATGGTGACGACCCAACAGTAAACGAACTTGAGCAGTGGGCTGCCAACGAGACAGGTTTTGAAGCAGCAATGTTCACTTCTTCGGGTACACAAGCCAACCTACTGGGCTTAATGGCGCACTGTGAGCGTGGTCACGAATACCTTTGTGGCCAGCAAGCACATAACTACAAATACGAAGCAGGCGGCGCTGCGGTACTGGGTTCGATTCAACCTCAACCAATCGAGAACAACCCAGACGGCACTCTTGATTTCAAAAAGCTTGCCGCTGCTATTAAGCCAGACGACAGCCACTTCGCTCGCACTAAACTCCTAAGCTTAGAAAACACGATTAACGGCAAAGTACTGCCAATGTCTTACCTAGCGGAAGCTCGTGATTTCGTAAACCAACACGGTTTGCAAATGCACCTAGATGGCGCACGAGTATATAACGCAGCAGTGGCACTAGACGTGCACATCAAAGAGATCGCACAACACTTCGATTCGATGACGATTTGTTTATCAAAAGGTTTGGGTGCTCCGATTGGCTCTCTGCTACTTGGTAGTAAAGAGTACATCGCTAAAGCACGTCGACTACGTAAAATGGTCGGTGGTGGTATGCGCCAAGCGGGTATTCTTGCTGCAGCAGGAAAAATGGCGCTGACTGAGAACGTTACTCAGCTCAAAGCTGACCACGAGAACGCGAAAAACCTAGCTATTGGCTTGAGTAAATTGGAAGGCTTCTCGGTTAACCCGGATTTCGTTCAAACGAATATCGTATTTGCTAAGCTAGACGAGTCAGTGGACATCAACCGTATCGCAGGTGAGCTTAGCGAACAAGGTATTACAATGACACCTGGTAACCCTGTACGTTTTGTTACTCACCGCGACATTAGCGCAGAGGATATTTCTCGTTTCCTAACGGAATTGGAAAAAGCGCTGTAACTCTCTCCAAAGTTCGCAATCTATTGCTATTAATACTTGAGCTTCCCCTAAGGGGAAGCTTTATACTTTTGTTTTCACAGGAGTATATACGTGTTTAGTAAATCCATAATCTTCTTAACTGCTACTCTCTCTTTCTCATTACACGCCAACGGTTTCGGGGACTCAGAACTTGGTAAGCTGAAATCACCTAGCTGCATTTTTTGTCATTCAATTACTGGTGACAACACGGACAATGCTTACCCTAAAATTACTGGTCAAGACCCCACCTACCTCTTCAATACGATGAAAGCGTATCAAAAAGGAAGTAGAAAAGGTGATTACGCAGAAATGATGCAAGCACAACTAAGCAAACTTAATGACCAGGATTTAAGAGATATCGCGGCATTTTATTCTTCACAGAAATGATAGCTTTCACTGCATTAAGTTAATCACAAGCTGAGTAAACATCGCCAAGTCGCCTATACTTCAAGCAAATTCGCATAGCTCATTAAACGTCAGGATAGATATGGCTTTACACGCCCTATTGAACCCTTACAATGTGCAGCAACTATATTTATCAAGGTTTATCTCTATGTCTATTCAATGGTTTCCGGGTCACATGCATAAAGCCCGCAAAGAAATCGAAGAAGTTATCCCACAGGTTGATGTGATCATCGAAGTACTGGATGCGCGTATCCCGTTCAGTAGTGAAAACCCTATGATCTCCTCACTGCGCGGCGATAAGCCTTGTGTAAAAGTGCTGAACAAACGTGACCTTGCCGACCCAGAGTTAACTGAACGTTGGATCGAGCATTTCGAAAAAGAGCAAGGTGTAAAGGCTATTGCAATTACCACCAGCGTTAAAGAAGAAGTAAATCACATCATGGAACTGGTTCGTAAGCTTGCACCACACCGTGAAGAGATTGGTAAGAATATTCGTACTATGATCATGGGTATCCCTAATGTGGGTAAATCAACCATCATCAACTGCCTAGCAGGACGCACAATCGCAGTGACAGGTAACCAACCTGCGGTAACTCGTCGTCAACAGCGTATAAACCTACAAAATGGCGTGATCCTTTCTGATACCCCAGGAATTCTTTGGCCTAAAGTAGAAAACCCGCACAGTGGTTTCCGCCTAGCGGCTACAGGCGCAGTAAAAGATACAGCGATGGAGTACGATGAAGTAGCATTCTACACCGTTGAGTATCTTGCGAAGCAGTACCCTCACCTACTGCAAGAGCGTTACCAAATTGAAGAGCTGCCAGAGTCTGACATCGAGTTGATGGAAGCGATCGGTCGTAAGCGTGGAGCACTTCGTGCTGGCGGTCATATCGACCTTCATAAGTGTTCTGAAATCTTACTTCACGAGCTTCGTAACGGCACTTTGGGTAAGGTAACTCTAGAACTACCAGAAATGATCACAAAAGAGCTGATCGAAGTTGAAGAAGCCGCAGCACTAAAAGCCGAGCAACAAGCTAAGAAAAAAGAAGAGCGTCGTAAGCGTTACTTGAAGAACAAGCGTTAATAGCGATTAATCACTCTCATATATCCCTCTAAACATATTCACGTTCTATTTCATGTAGTACGTGAATATCGTGCCCCTCCTTTGTTGATCTAGCTAACATACTGACAAATCTATAGAAATGCTCGTTTACAATCATCAAGACTGTGACATACTACGCAAATTATTGTGTATCAATTTCGGCTAGTTTCTCAATGCGCTCTTACATCGGGTTCAAAAATCAACGATTTAAAACCTATTTCGACAATGAAATTTATCTGCCGTACATAAATTTCATCTACATCCCGATCTCAATATTCTGTGCTTTTATTGTCACGGACTATATTCACTTCGGTACAGAGTGTATTACACCAATTGCCTTTCGCATCGTACTGTTCTTGATGATGATGGTTGTTGCTCGGTATTGCATCAAGCACAGGCCTAACGTTTTAGAGTTCGTTGAAAGCACCTTTCTTGTCATTAGCTCGCTGTTTCTAGTCTACGTTGGGCGGCTCGCGATTGACCTAGGGAATTTCGATTACCAAGGTGGTATCGTCCTCGTGATGATCTACATAGGTACGTTTTCTAGATTATCGGCCAAATACAGCATCACAACACTTTCATTTATTTTTGCCACCTACCTAATCGGATTATCTCCTTTGCTGTATGCTGCAGAACCTGCGAATGAAGTCGAAACCATTTCTATTTATGTGTCCGCTTATATTTTGATTTCAGCGGCCTGTATTAGACGTGACTTAGAAGTTCACAAACGCTTCGCACAATCGGAACAACTTCGAAAACAAGCGATACAATTACGTAAACAGTCGAATATGTTTGAAGCGCTTTCCTATAAAGACGCGCTCACCGGCTGCTATAATCGACTCTACTTACACCAAGTGATCGAACCGAGCATTGATCGCGACTTATCCATCACATCGATTATGATCGACATTGACCATTTCAAAACCATTAATGATACCTACGGGCACCAGATGGGCGATCTGGTCATTAAAGAGTTGGCCATCGAAATTCAGAAAAAACTACCACTGGGCAGTAACTGTTTTCGATATGGAGGAGAAGAGTTTCTGATTTTGGTACAAAACGGGACTGAAGATTCAATTCAATCACTCGTAGATTCGCTGCTAGAGTGTCCCTCTCGCCTGCGTTTAGAAGTCACAATTTCAATTGGCGTTAAACATTCACCTCAAGCACTAGGCTCGGTAGAGCAACTCATCGATGACGCCGATCAAGCACTCTATATTTCAAAGAAAAACGGCCGAAACCGTACATCTTGGTCTAATTAACTTCTTACCGACGCCCTTTTCTATTGCAAGCGAAACGAAAAAGCCCCAAACATCTGCGTGCTTGGGGCATTAATTGTATTCTCAGTCGCAAAATTGCATCATGACGAACAAAGCGTCAGAGCGTGACAATTACGAAAACGCAGCGCTTTTGGTTCTCTGCTCGAGGTCAACGGGAGAAGCCCAAGAGATCACTTTCTCGTTAACTTGACTTCCGCATGGCGCGTTCCACACCTGCTCCAATTCTTGTTTTCCACCAATCGCTTCATAAAATGCAATAGCTTGATGATTTTCAGACATCACCTCTAGGTAAAGCCCTGAATCAGAATAGTATTGTTGTAATCGTTGAGACAGTTCAGACAACAAACGCTTGCCTAAGCCACGGCCTCGGTAGTTACTGTCTACATGCAATGCATCGATGAACGTCCCGCGTTCAAAGTTATGATTGCCAAATGCGCAGACAAAACCAACCAGTAAACCGCCTTCCTCGAGTAATAGAACATGTTGATTAAAAGGAGGATTAATCAAACGTGTCTGCCAAATAACAGACCTGTCCTCCAAAACCTCATGTTCTAGGTAATCATCAGCAAGAATGCCACGGTAATATAGCTTCCAGCTATCCGCGTGTAATTGGGCAATCCGCTCATAATCTTTATATTCAGCTACCTTAATTTCCATTTATTAGCCCTTAGTACTTCCATTTATGACTTGCTACTACATTTTACACTACCTTTATACAATATTTAAGTAAAACATACTAATACACGTTTACACTTTCAATATTGACTTACACGTGTACGCTGATATTCTAGCGCACAGATGTAAGCTCAATGGAAAATTGCTAATGAATAGTGCCGACAAACCATCAACAAAAAAGCCGCCGTTAATTTGGCTCAATATCTTTGTATTCTCGTTTAGTATGCTGCTTGCTGTTGTTGCGGCTCCCGTTTACGGCTACTTTTTTGGCTATGGAATGGAACATTGGGTATGGCTAGCGATCTGTTTTAGCTTCTGTAACCTTTCAATCACGACTGGCTACCACCGCTTATGGTCACACAAAGCCTTTGAAGCGCATTCGAGCCTCAGATTCCTATTTGCTTTGGGCGGTGCCTTTGCCTTACAAAACAGTGCTCTTCATTGGTCTTCAGACCACCGTGTTCATCACAAGCATGTCGATAACAACGACAAAGATCCATACTCTGCAAAGCGTGGCTTTTGGTACTCACATATAGGCTGGATGATTCGCAACTACAACACGTCTATCTATAAAGATCACGAGAACTGTCGCGACTTGAAGAAAGACAAGATCGTAATGTGGCAGCACAAACACTACATTCTTCTTGCGCTCATCATGAACTTTGGTGTGCCTATCGCATTGGGCCTGATCTATGGCGATGTGATTGGCATGCTGTTAATCGTAGGTGCGGTTCGTTTGGTACTTAACCACCACACCACATTCTTCATTAACTCTCTTGCGCACATCTGGGGCAGCCAACCTTTTACCGACAAGAACACAGCACGCGATAATGGTGTGCTTGCCGTACTTACTTTTGGCGAAGGCTACCACAACTTCCACCATATCTTTGAGAACGACTACCGTAACGGAATTTACTGGTGGCAATATGATCCAACGAAATGGCTGATTAAGAGTGCTTCGTTGATGGGGCTGGCGAGTAAACTTAAGAAAACACCACAAGCACGCATTGAAAAAGCCGAAGCGGCAATGCTATTAAAACGCACGCAGCAGAAGATTATGCACCGTGCGGATAACATTCAAATCGCGGAGAAACTGCAGGCAGAATTTGACTCTCTTGTATCCAATATGAATGAATATTACGAAGTCAAAAAGCAGCTACTAGAAAGCAAGCGCGAAGACGTTGTGAAAAAGTACGAACATTCAGTGCTTAAGGTCCGTTATCAGCAAATCAAGATGAACTTCGAACAGCAAAAGAAAAATTGGGCAATGACGGTCGAGCAATACGCTTAAAATAAAGCAGTATACTTAACACACCAATAACAATACTGTTTGGTTCTTATTCGAAGGCCCTCGTGCAAAGCATGAGGGCTTTTTTATTTTAAAGGTCTAATTAAACACCTGAATTTAAAGCTTTTCTTCAAATTACAAATACCGGTTCCATTTGTCACATTTTTGATGCAATAGCATGTATTACGAAGCCCTTTGTCGTGACCACCATCACTTACAGGTTAATCCTCGTCTCATACCATACGCGTCCCAAAATTCTTTCAGCAATTAGCGGACACACTTTATGAAATTGTTAAAAACATCTATCGCTTTCGCCATCTCTTCTGCGCTTTTGATTGGTTGCAGCAGCGATACCGATTACGTTCAACCTGAAGAAGTAAAGATCGCTACTTATAACCTGTCTTTTGATCGTGACACCTTCCAAGATCTTGTAACGGAAATGCAGATTGAACCAAGCGCTCAAGCAGTACTTGTATCTGACTATCTCAACAACACAATTAGTGCGGCTGACAAAGAGACAGCGGCAAAAGTGATTCAAATCCGCAACGTAGCAGCCGTGATTCAAAAGAATCGACCTGATGTACTGATGATGGCCGAATTTAACAATGACGGTACTGGAACGGACAAGTCAGCACTAGAAGGCTTCCAGAAAAACTACCTTTCTGTTGCTCAAAGCCTTGACGGTGCGGGCGGTGACGCGAACCTAGAGCCAATTTCATACCCTTACTTTGAAAGTTACGCTACCAACACGGGCTTATTGAATGAATTTGGCTTTGACCTAGACAACGACGGCAACGCGGGCACATTACCTGGAGATGCTTGGGGCTTTGGTTTGTACCATGGTCAATACGCGTTTGCTCTGATGTCTAAATATGAGATAGACACTGCCAACACTCGTACATTCCAAGAATTTAAATGGAAAGATCTCGAAGGTGCCACTATTCCAACAATCACTGTTTGCGATGACCCGAGTAAGTTCCCTGCAAATATGGACTGTGGTGACGAGTGGTACACCGCTGCTGAATGGGAAGAAGTTCGTTTATCTTCAAAGAACCACGTTGATGCACCAATCCTAATCCCTACCAAAGATGGTACTGAAACCGTTCACTTACTGATGTCACACCCTACTCCACCGGCTTTTGACGTGGGTAAAAACATCGAGCAAAACGCAGCAGAAGTCGGCTTCTGGCACCAATACATCCAAAACAAATCGTACATCTATGATGACTCTGGAAAAACTGGCGGTCTGGAGCAAGGTCAACACTTTGTCATGATGGGTGATCAAAACCTAGATCCTGTTGATGGCGACGGTATTAGTTCTGTAATGCAAGACTTGCACAATGATGCATTAGTTAACCAAGAAGTCACCAACGGAAGTTTATACCCTACAAGTGATGGCGCCGCTGAACATGCGGTAGATAAATCATCGTCTCACCCACAGCCGAACCGTATCACTTCAACATTTGGACTTGCTGTAGATTACGCACTGCCTTCAGCAACACTTAACATCGTTGATTCTGGTGTTTACTGGTCCGCTTCTTATGAAGAAGGACGCAAGCTATTCAATGACTCACGAATTGGTGATTATGGTAACGGCAAGGACGTATCCTCTGATCACCGAATGATCTGGGTAAAGGCTGATTTCAGTAACTAATTCATTCACTTTTTAAGATGCCCGGCTTAGTGTCGGGCTTTTTTATGAGCGTAATTCACTAATCATCTCGCGATTAAAAAAAGAATTATGGACTAAAATGACCATAGTCATTGGATAGAACGTATCTTTTTCTCTGATTTATAGATACTTATATTATTCGGACAAAGAGATTTATTGCCCTAGGGATTCACAATGACTAAGCTAACCATTATTGCGACAATCGTCTGTAAAGAAGAGAAGATCGAGTTTGTAAAATCAGAGATGATTAATCTCATCGATAAAACCCGATCCGAAGAAGGCTGTATCAACTACGACCTCCATCAAGACAACAGTAACCCGGCTCAATTTGTGTTTCACGAGAATTGGGAATCAGAAGCACTTCTCCAAAAGCACCTAGCAAGCCAACATATCGCAGACTACGTTAAGGCAACTGAAGGTTGTACAGAATCCTTTGTTATCAATCGAATGACACACATCGCCTGACTAGCGGTTTATTACTAACTCAGTAACAAGCCCTGCTCTTAAAGCAGGGCTTCGTTTTTCTATCGCATTACGCTTTATCGATCTCACTTGTGAAACGAAAAAACCCGCCAGAGTAGCGGGTATGGTCAATAATCATGACTGTCAAAAACAGATAGATAATACCAATCGTAGTAAATAACTGTTAGCCTAGCTGGTTCAAAAACTCTACAACTGCGTTAGAATTTTTGATTGTAGAATAACTACTTATCGAAACTTCTTGTCGAAACGAGCAGCCTTGTTCTCAAGTCTTTTTCCTGCGCTATTTCTAATCACTTACTTACCGTGATTGGTATAACAACCATCAATCCAATATTGAGTGCCACTTTACAATGGCACTCTGACATTTCTTTTGCTGATCGCTAGCACGGGGGTACTAGTTAAAAGCACGAGCCAAAATGCCATTCCCTTGATATTGGTAAACACTTGAATTACTACTTACAAAGACTGATTCTCCGGGCTTAAGAGAAACTGACCGTCCTTCTGAAGTGACGGTCGCCTCTCCTTCCACACAGAACAAGATCTCCGCGCTACGTAAATACTGTGACTTGCTCTCATCAGTCGCAGACAAGATATCAAAGCCAAAGTCATCCACCGGAATCGGATAGCTCATCTTGCCCTCTTTCAATACAGGCTTAAGACGAATATCTTCTGGCTTAATCGGCTCAAAGATCGTGTTGTCGATAAGCTCAGGAACGTCTATGTATTTAGGGGTGAGACCGGCACGCAGCACATTGTCTGAGTTTGCCATGATCTCCAAGCCTGTGCCTTGAACATAAGCATGTGGGGTTTCTGCGAATAGGAACATCGCTTCACCCGGCGCCAGTTCAACTGTGTTGAGCATCAATGGGGCAAACAAACCAATATCACCCGGATAGTACTGTTTGAATTCGATGCTGTATTGCAGAGCTTCACGCCCCATGACCGTTTTGGCTGGTCGCGCATGCGCAGCATAAAGCTCATTAAGCGCAGACGCTTTTCGGTCACCTTCAAGAGACATAATGGCGCTAAAGAAAGACTTCAGAGAATCACTGTCGGCATTGGCTTTAAGTACATTAAGTTCAATCGCTAACGAAGGAATATCCGCTTCTTCGAACAAGGCAATAATGTCGTCGATTGGACGAAAGCCATTCATCGCTTTGTAGAAGGTCAGCGCATAAACCAACTCAGGTTTATGGTTTGGATCTTTGTAGTTGCGATTAGACGCATTCAAAGGGATACCAAGTGCATTCTCACGCTCAAAACCTAATTCTGATTTTCGCTTGTTCGGGTGAACCTGAATCGATAACGGTGTTTCAGCGGCCAACACCTTAAACAAGAAAGGCAATTCACCGAAACGTGCCGCCGTGTATCCGCCTAAGACATCGATTTTGTTTTCATCAATCATGTGAGAAAGCGATTCACCGGTATCGCCTACCTTTGAACAACCATTTGGATGAGCACCCATCCAAATTTCTGCTTGAGGCTCCTGGTTTGGGTTCACAATACCAAACAATTGGTTAATGGAGTCTTTGCTTCCCCATGCGTAGTTTTGAATAACGTTGTCGAGTTTAAATAGAGACATAATTACTTCTCATTAAAAATCTGGCTACCAAGCTTGAGCGTGGCGGCGATATTAAGGGCAGTACGAGTCAGGTTTTGATTCGCTTCTGATAAAACTTGGTCTAGAGACTGAGGTGAACGTACGGTTCCAAATAAGCTAGACATTGAACCGTAAAGCTTTTCAACGTCTTGCCCCAAAGAGCCCGCTATTCCAATGGTTGGAATATTCAGCTTTTGAGCTCGCTGAGCGATGCCGTAAGGTGTTTTACCTTGCAGGGTTTGGTTGTCCATCTGCCCCTCTCCAGTCACGACCAGTGAAGCGCCTTCAAGAACCTTATCTGCATCCAAAGCATCTAATACCATCTCAATACCCGCTTTAATTTGGATATTGAATGCAAGACTTAACCCCAGAGGTGTACCACCAGCAGCACCAAATCCAGCTGTGTCGCGATGATTAGTCCCCGTATGCGCCTGAGCGATATCAGCAAAGTGTCCGATCGCAGTATCAAGCTGTTCAACTTGAGCTTTTGATGCGCCTTTTTGCGGACCAAACACGGCACTGGCTCCGCTTTCGCCACATAATGGATTATTCACATCACACGCGACCACGAACGTCACTTCCTTGCATCTAGGGTGCAGCCCATCAAGATCGATACTTGCTAGCTGGCTTAACTCGGCGCCACCACCAGATAGCTCGTTGCCTTGCTTGTCTAATAACTTGCCTCCCAACGCTTGTAAGATGCCAGCACCTGCGTCATTGGTGGCACTACCACCCAAGCCAATAATGATTTGCTCTGTACCTTTATCTAGCGCATCTCTAATCAGCAACCCAGTGCCGTAAGATGATGCTGTGAGAGGTGATCTTTCTTCTACGGTTAATCGATCTAAACCCGATGCTTGGGCAAATTCCACCAAGGCAGTTTTTACCTTTTTTCCATTAACTGTCTGTTCTAACGAAGCCCAATAAGCCGTACATTCGCGACCTAGTGCGTCTGTTGTTTGTAGCAGCTGTTTCTTACCGTTAAGCGCGGTTAGCAGCACGTCTACGGTACCTTCACCACCATCAGCGAGAGGCAGTTTTACGAACTCTGCGTAAGGGAAAACATCGGCAAATCCACGCTCAATGCAAGACGCAACTTGATGAGCGTCGAGTGATTCTTTAAATGAATCAGGGGCAATTACAATTTTCATTGTCGTTCACCATTCCCGCCCACCAAGGTGAGCGGGTGATTGAAATTAGAATTTGATTTGGAATGTTTTCGCTTGGCAAGATGCCAGTTGGCCGAAGGTTTCTGTTGCTACATCACCTTCGCGTACTCGCTCATCCATACTTGTCTCTTTCCAGCTTGAAACCGGTTGAGTGAAGGAGATTGAATCCGACACTGAGCCTGTTTCTGCCGGGTTGTAAACACGCATGATCAACGCATCTTCATCTTCCGCTTTCTTAAGTACGCTTAGTACCGCACCTGCTTGTTGCTTCGATAGCAAGCTGAAGTTCATTGGTAGGTTTTGCTCGCCCACATTCAGCTTCATCGCGTTGTAAGGGATCTTGTTGTAACATTCGATTTGAGTGACATTGTCACGTGCTTGCGCCATGATGTTCGCGTCAATGTGGTTGCCAGAGAAGCCACACAGTGTGAACTCACAAACCAACTTGCCGCGCACTTGTGAATCCGGTGTCGGGATCTTGATACCAGAAGGGCGACCCGGACGAAGCAATAGCTCTTCTTTACCTAGCACGCCGATACCACGGAACAGTGTCAGTGCGAAGGTATCTCGGTTGTCGTCACCTTGAGATGCAATCACTTCAAATTCACGTAGACCATTCGACATGATCGCCATGCCCGCTCTACCGTTTTCTAATGCAGCGAAGTTCATCAGTTGGTAAACCGGAACCGGTGCTTCTTTCCACTTCTCTTCTTCCCAAACCGCCATTGCTGGGTCATTGGTTGGTCGAGTAATACAACCGAACTGGTTATCTGCGACCACAGTTTCAGAAACGAATGGCGTTGGTACTAGCACACGTACACGGTGGTCATCGGCTTGGTTGTCTAGCTCCATACGAACTTCGATGCGGCGAGAACCTTGCTTCAATATCACTTGGCATTGCGCTTCAATGAATCCGTTTTGACCCGTGCGTTCTTCACGCTCTGCCAGGTTTGCAGGCACCTTCATACGGAAAGCGATGTTCGCTACAGATTGGAAGCCTTGGTGGTCAATCGAGGTTTCTACTGGGAATTCGTCTGAGTACAACAGCCACTCTTGACGAGATGGTGAGTAATCGTACTCATCGCCGTCATCAGAACCGTCTTCTAAACGAAGCACTTGGTCGAACACTTGCTCTGTCTCTTTATCGAAAATAGTCAGAGTACCGTTGTCGTTTACATTGATTCGGTAGTATTCGTTCTCTAGCAAGTAGTCTTTCTGCTCCGCGACTTTAACTGCGCCCTTTTCGTTACCTTGAATGTGTAACGTGGTGAAGCCCATTGCTGGTACAGTGCGTTTGATTTGAATATCAAACTCCATGAACGGGTCGTAGTTACCGTAGTGAACGATTTGACGGTCTACTTTACCTGGGTCGATTTGGCGCTTGTCTCGGATGAAGTACTCAACTGGGTTTTCGTTTTCATCAAAGATAGAAAATTCTTGAGCACGGATAGTGATGGTTGTGTTCACCACTTCTTCACGCTCGTACGGAGAAAGGTTAAACATCGCTAGTTTGTCGCAACCTTCGCGATCCGGCATATGGTCGACAATCTTACGCTTATAGAAATGAATCAGGTTTGTCGCCATGTCGTCCGCAAGGATGTAACGGTTTAAGATTTCAGCGTGTACCTTGTCTGAACAACAGCAACCAATCGAGTCATGAGCGTGGTTCTTCATGCTCTCTTTCCACATTTTCTCAATCAAACCGTGGTGGTATTCAAAGCCTAATGTCCAAGCGATAGACGCTAGCGGTTCTAAGATATTTACAATCTTGTTTTCGATTTCTGCGTGGATCAGTTTGATGTCCATACGCGTAGAAGAGATCGTACGGTGAACACGCATGTATTTGCCGTCGTTGAATTCGCCTTTGATTGTGTCGAGTTGGTCGCGTGCCGCCTCTACTTTCTCGAACACTTCTTCGTAACGGCTCATTGAGAACTCGCGATCTGGGTAGATTTCACGAAGCTTGTCCATTACTTCAAAGATGTCTTTTTGAATTGGCATTTGGTCGTGACCGTTCGGTAACAGGATGTCTTTGGTTACCGATGGTTTCTCTAACACTGGGAAGTACTTATCTAGACGAGCACGCAGGCCTTCTTCATCTTGTGGAAGGTATTTACCAATCGCGTAACCCAGCGGAAGTACTTGTGCCGTTACTTCACTGCCGTCGTTTGATTGCCATAAGAATTCTGTTTTGTTGGTACCGTGACGCTCTGAACAACCACGCCAGAACATTGCGCGCGTGATGTCGAAGCCGTTGTAGATCATTGGCAGCTGTGAGCTCATGCTGAATGAATCTGGTAGATAACCGATCTTCATTGCATCGCCAAATTTCATACAGTCGCGAATGCCATACATCATGTTACGTACAATCGACTCACCAGAAACTTGCATTGTGTCGGTTTGAGAGTACCAAGGGCCAATAATTAGCTTGCCCGCTTCAACCAATGCTTTTACGCGTTCTGTGTTCTCTGGTTTGATCGCGAAGTAATCTTCTAGAACGGCGGTTTGACCATCTAAAACGTAGTATTTGTATTCTGGATCGCTCTCCAGACGGTTCATGATTTCTTCCATGTTGTTCACAAGAAGAATACGAGACTCTTCTGTTGTGAAATACCATTCACGATCCCAGTGCATGTGAGGAGTAATATGTACGCGTGATGTAGTCATAATCATTTACCTAAATGTGTCGCTTCGAGTAAAACTAAAGTTCGAACCCAAATACGACTAAATTAAAGTTTTTCAAGGGGTTAAAATTGGCTGCCACTAAATTTAGGGTGCAGAAAACCACGCCCAGAATCTGTGTGAATAAAACCGTTAGGAGCACAGGTATTTAGGACAGCCAAGTTGTTCGTTATTTTTTATATATTGATTTCGCAGTGAGTTAGAAGCTAACTCAAAATTCAGTTAGTTCTGTGTTGCAGTACTTGCTTCAAACTTACCCTTCTCTACAGCGTGACCACGCCACATCAGAAGAGTAATGGTTGAAATCACTGTGCCGACAATCGCAGCACCGAACCAGATCGCAGCAGCAGAGAAAGCGCCTAAACCAGAATCGTGTAACAAGAAGATAGAGAAGATACCTGCGCCCGGAGTGGATAGACCAATACCTGCCGCACCCACCATTGCACCTGTTACTACAGAGCCTAGTAAGAATGAGCCGATTACACGGATTGGATCTTCAATCGCCATTGGGATTGCACCTTCAGTAATACCCGCAAGACCAAGTAGCCATGTCGATTTACCGGTTTCAATCTCAAAGTCTTTGAATAAACGGGGAGCAATCATGGTTGAAGCCGTTACCGTGAACGCCGATACCATTTTTACTGAGCCAAAGATTGCGTAAGGACCATAAACACCGTTTGCCATTGCACCTAAACAGAATGCGTAAGCAGCTTTGTTTACCGGGCCACCTAGGTCGAATGATACAAACAGACCTAAAATTGCACCCAATAACAACGCATTGGTGCCTGACATACCGTTCAACCAGTCCGTTAAACCTTGGTTTAAGAACGCAACAGGTTTACCGATAACAAACAGCATCAAGCTACCCGCTACCAAAGTACCAATCACAGGGTAAAGGTAGAAAGTGAGGAAACCGTTAAACGCAGGACCCAAGCGAACATGCTCTTTTACCCAACGCATTACGTAACCAGCAATCAAACCACCAACAACACCGCCTAAGAAACCTGAACCAATGATGTTTGCAGCAATACCCGCAGCAAAACCAGGACCAAGTGCCGGTTTGTCGGCTAATGAGTAAGCTGTGTAAGCTGCCAGTACTGGCACCATTAATGTACCTAATAGGCCGCCACCTAATTTACGATACATCCACAGCCAAGAATCTTTTGTTGCGTAAAGCTCTTGCAGGTCAAAAATTTGCGCGATAAGAACAGCAACCGCAAGAACAGTACCACCAGCAACGATAAGAGGAACCGCATAAGAAATACCAGAAAGCAGTGCTTGTTTGAGCTCTGTTTTCAGTGGCACTTTCTTAGGTTTATCATCAGTAGCTACTTTGCGCTCTGCACCGTTACCTTTTTTCGACTCTTCAATTGCTTCGTTTAGAATGCGTTCACCGTGTTTAATCGGTTCTGCAACTGGCGTTTCTACACGAGGAATGCCGTTAAAGCGCTCAGACTCTTTAATCGCAACTTCAGCAGCAAATACACAAGCCACTGCATTGTTTAACTGCTCAGCCGTTAAGCGATCTTCAATACCGTTTGCGCCCTGTTTTTCAACATGCACGTTATAGCCAAGCTTTTTGCCCGCCTTTTCAAGATATTCTGCCGCCATATAGGTATGAGCAATGCCTGCAGGGCACGCCGTCACACATACAATTGTCGGTGCATTTGTATCTAAGTTGTCTTGTTTTTCATCTTGTTGATTGTCGCCATCAAGAAGCGCGAAGATTTCTTCAGCGGTTGTTGCTTTTAATACTGCTTCGCGAACATCGTCGTCAACCAATGTAGTTGTCAGTGCTGTAAGCAGATGCATGTGGGTAGAACCCGCTTCCGAATTTGGAATCGCAATTAGGAAGATTAGATTTACATCTTCGTCTTCATCCAAGCCTTTCCATTTCATGTCTTCTTTCAATGTTGCTACAGCGAAACCAGCTTCTTTAACCGCGTCAGTCTTGCCGTGCGGTACTGCTAGGCCTTCGCCAAGCGCTGTCGGGCCTTGCTCTTCACGAGCAAATACTGCATCAAGGTACTCTTGCTTGTTATGCAGTTTGCCTTGCTGATCCAGTTGGTCAGCAAGTGCGTAAATCGCTTCTTCTCGACTGCTAAACGTAGTTTGCAGATTTACGAGCGACTTATTCGTTAGAGTAGTAAGTTTCATAACCTTTGTCCCATAGTCACGGATTAGTACGACAGTCGTCCCTGCCGACGAGAAGAATAATACAACTTCAAGACATTTAATCCGTGATCACGATCTCACCAATACACATTTGCATTTAATTTGTATTTAAACTGTATTGGTAAATCCTTTAAGAAAGCTTGTTATGTATCGTTTAATTTGTATTATATGTACTACAAAACGCCGATACGACGCTCACACTAACCTTTAAAGCAAGGCTTATATAGAGCAAATTTACGTATTTTAAGGTACAGGTTGTTAATCAAAGTCTAGTTGTCCTAGCGCACAAATGAGGCAAAAATGGCAAGACTCCCTATGTATCGCCAAATCGCCGATGCAATAAGAGAAAAGATCAGTTCTGGAGAATATAAAGTTGGAGAAGCACTCCCAACGGAAGCGCAACTGCGTGAAGTATTCTCGGTAAGCCGCGTAACGGTTAGGCAAGCACTGAAACTACTCATCGAAAACGATGAGCTTGAAAGCGTTCAAGGCAGCGGAACTTACGTCAAAGAGAACAAGATCAATTACGACATCTACAAACAGTCGAGCTTTCAAGAAAAGTGGGCGCATTTGGATGTCGTTACCCACAGTGAGGTTCTGGCTTTTGAAATGAAGCCCTGTTCTCTAGCGATGTCTGAACACTTAGATATAAAAGAAGGTGAATTGGTTTTCTACGTAAAGCGTGTTCGTTTCATCGACAACAATCCAATCACAGTTGAAGAAACCTGGTTGCCTGTTGCTTTGTTCCCAGATCTTACTTATCAAGTGATGCAGACATCAAAATACGACTTTATTGAGAACACCAAAGGCATGGTGATTGATCGAAGTGAGCAGGAATTGGTGCCGATTCTTCCGCCTGAAGACGTTGCTAAACAGTTAGGTATTGACCCAGCTCAGCCTATCATTGAAAAACGTACTCGCGGTTACCTCGCCAATAACACGGTATTTGAATACAGCCGAAACTACTTCACGTCTAACGATTACCGATTCACTTTGGTCGCAAGACGCCAGAGATAATGCTAATCAGCGAGTTTCGATAATAGCAAAATGACCAACACAGAGAGCGTCTTGTTCTCTGTGTTTCTATGCTGTTATCTCAATCATAAACCCAACTTTCCTCCCCAAAATATTCCTAAACCAATATCAAGTAACCTCACGAAAGATCATTCACATTCATTTAAATACTGTTCGCGCGCTTTGACCATAAAATGAGCGCCAAATGACAAGAATAACCGTCGACAGGAATGTAGATGAATACCAAACAACTTGAGGACGCGGTCAGTGAAGTGACCTTGTTCAATCAACACCTGCACTTAATCCAATCTGTTCATACTATTCCGACGCCAAAAGTGAATTGGGAGTCGATGGCTATGGAGCCTGCACCTGTGATGCCAACCGTTCGCTTCGACCATAAAGTCAAAGCCATGGAAGCGCTCGATGATTACAAACCTAATTGGTTGGATATGTTATTGGGGAATAAATCGAAGCTGCATACTCTTACTAAGAACGTTGAACGCGCAGCAGAACAGGATATTGAAGACTACAAAAGCGAGTTCGTACATTGGGTACAGAACTACAGTTACTGGGCCAAGCAGAACCAACTTTCAAAGGGTGTTCTGAATAACGATAGCGGAGCCAAACTGACCGCTCTTTCAGAAGCACAACAGAATCCTATCAACGCCTCTGTAGTCGACACAAAACTGATCAACCATAACTTTAATACTTACAAGAATGGCCATCTGTTAGAAATCAATATTCAGGTGAATAAGGACAACGTCATCCCTAAAGAAAGAAAGGTGCTGTGCCAAGGTGAGGTAAAACTAGAGAGCCTATCCGTCCCTGAGAGCAATGTACTGTATCGAGAATATGTGTGTAGTTGTGTTCTTAAATGTGCTCAAGACTCTTTCAATGTATTGCCTGAGACAAGCGTGGTTATCAATGTTGAGCAGGCTTCAGCTGAACATTCCAATGAGACCATTCTTTCGTGCCATATCGAGAAAGGCTTGTTGGAGTTCTTATTGATTGAAGATGACAAACCCTCAGAAATACTCGAGTTCTTCGTACACCTTGAAGATTTTAACCCTCACAGAGGTAATGGCTTCTCAGCGATCCAAACTATCTTCTCCCCTTTACCTATTGCGTCGTAACTCGCTCGAGTTTTCGATTCATTCTCTCACAACTCACACGGCTAGCACTGGGTTCGCCGTGTAGACCACGAATCAAATTAATAACTATGTCGACCGACTCTATTTTTCAAACAAAACACCTCTCAACCAATACAGATCTAGGCAGACGTTGTTTCAACTCCTTAGTTTTTTTCGCTTTGGTTTTATCGGTACCAGTATTCGCAGAAGAGACAGTACTTGTCGATGAGCCTCTACTTAACGAAGAACAAGAAGACGAATCACCGTTTACGACGTTAACTAAGTTAGGGTTTATATACTCTCAAAACACCAGTTCATCCTTGTCTATCAATTCTGGAATATCCGTAGGCTATAAAAAGGAAAACTGGGGGCAACGGGTTCAGTTCGATACCTATTACACGGATGCTGAAAATGATGAAGATGGAACGAATCGCTATACCACCAACTATGGGATTACCTATGACTTGAATGACGTCACTTATATAGTTGCGACTGCACGCTTTGAGCACGACCATTATGGCACCTACCGCAAGCAGTTCATTACCGCTACTGGACTTGGTCGCCATTTTTACGATACCGAAAGAATCAAGCTTCAAGGATCTGCTGGCCCAGGTTATCGAATCAGTAAACGCCAATCCTCTGATGAAGAGTTTCCAAACAAAGAGAACTACGAACTTATTGCCAATGCCAGTATCGATGGCTCTTTAACGCTCACTGAAACGTTTTCCATGGGTGCTACGGCTAATATGGCCTATGGTGAAGAAAACACGAACTACAACCTTAAAGGCTACCTAAAGAACATTCTGATGGGTAATTTAGCACTGACGTTTGATACTGAGTACATCTATAACACCACTGTTGCCTCAGACCAAAGCAATAGCGAGATCTATAGCTCAATGAATCTAAACTACGATTTTTAATAAAAATATCCCCCATCGAACATGCAAAAGGAATTGCGTGATCGTCTGAGTAAACAGCCCGTCCCCATCGCTTGTAACTTATCTGCCATTCGATCTTCCACCACTTGTTTTTCCAACAGAACCGCTAAAGCGACATTAGATTATATAGAAAACGTTAATTCTGTTTTGCGTATTGCGCCGTTTATCTACAAACCTTGGTGTAATAGATTGGACTCAAGCAAACAAAAGGAGCAAATACATTATGTTATCTAATCAACTAGAGCGTGCACGCGCCATCGATTTACCAACACGCGAAGCGATGCTTCAACGAGCTCCTTCTGTGCAACAGTTTTGGGACAGCAATAAGGGCTTGTTCAGCGAGGCTTGGAAAGAGTGGGAAGTGAGTGCGGAAGGCAGCCAGCTAAATTTCGATGATTCACTGCTAGATGCACGCCTGCGTGAAGCTGTCAGAGAAGCTTGGCAAGATCCAACGAAAGAAATCGCGGTAAAAGACTTACTCGAAGAGATCTCTCCTGGGGTGTTTAAGTTTCAGTTCTTTGATGCTGAACGTCTCGCTGAGTTGCGTGATTACTTGGAAGCGGTCTCTAACGCTCAAATCCCGCTGCGCCCACCATATGCCATAGTGCTTAACCGCGGTGGAGCAATGTTAGACAGCCGATCTGAAGGCTACTTAGCAGCGCCGAGTTTCCAAGCATTTTATCGAGATTTACTCGACAGTTACATGCGTCCCATTGCTCGTTTGTTGTTCCCAGAAATTATGGGCTACGATACGCAAACTTTTGGATTCTCTATTCAGTATCAAGCGAACAAAGACACATCTTTGCGCCTTCATACTGATGCATCTTCTGTCACGCTCAATATCAATCTGAATTTACCCGAAGAAGCGTTTTCAGGCTCTGCACTCAACTTTTATGACCCGGCAACGGGCAAAATGAATGAGGCGACATTTACACCCGGCATGGCAATGATCCACCGAGGAAACGTAGCACACGCGGCGCTACCAATTACCAGTGGTGAGCGCTCTAACTTAGTTTTGTGGTTATATGGTGATCGTGGTCAGATCCCACAACACAACTCGGTATTGGAGCCGATAGACGCTCATCTACGTTGGACGGTACCAACGGTTGTGCCTGACAGCTTTGCGCCATTTTAGACAGGTTCCGCCATTCTGATGAACTTCGCACCGTTCTAATCGGTTCGATTAGGATTAGCTCGTTCAGCGGCTAATACAGTAAATAACAAAGCGCCCACCATAATATTGGTGGGCGCTTTTTCGTATCTTAAATTACGTGAATTGTAATCGTTCAGCTGGATTATGCTGGCTTGGTTCTCAATCGAGTCAATACATCCATTTGCTTCAGGTTCGCCATACCAACATACGCGACAGGCACCAAAAACAATGAGAAGAAAGTTCCGACCGTTAAGCCGCCCACCAATACTAAACCGATGTTGATACGACCTAGAGAACCTGGACCATCAGCCAAAGCTAGCGGTAATGAACCTAGGATCATCGTCAGTGAGGTCATTAAAATAGGACGTAACCTTGAACGTGCGCTACTGACCGCGGCTTCTTTTGCACTGGCGCCTGATTTACGTTTCTCATTAGCAAACTCCACCAATAGAATACCGTGTTTCGTCACAAGGCCCACCAGCGTCAGTAAGCCGATCTTTGAATAGATGTTGAGGCTTTGACCAAACACCGATAACGTCAAAATCGCACCAACAATACACAGAGGAACGGTCAGCAAAATGATCATCGGGTCGACAAAGCTTTCAAACTGCGCCGCCAAAATCAAGAAGATGAAAACCAACGCCAGTACGAATAGCACCTGCGCACCTGCCGTAGAATCCACAAGGTCTTTGACAATACCGTTGAATTCGTAGCTCTGTGCTGGTTTCAATAAACTTGGTACCACGTCGTCGATATACGCTTTCACATCACTTGCGGTGTATCCCGGCATGAGGTCAGCTGTAATTTCAGCACTGTCTTGTCCCATGAAGGTCTTGAAGTTCGATTCCGATGTTACCTGTTTGATGGAGACAAACTGAGACAAAGGAAGCCTTTGTCCCGATTGTGAATCCACATACAATTTATCCAAGACTTTGAAATCTCCAAGATCCTTCAGATTCACTTGTACTTGGATTGGGTATGTATAGCCATCATCTGCTTGTAAATCGGCAGCTTTCACTGAACCCAAGAAAGTCGACAGCGCGTTAGTAACATTGCCGTAGTCCACACCAGATAACACAATCGCATTGCGGTCAATCGATAAGTCATAGCGCAGCTGGTCGCGTAACATTGAGTTTTTAACGTTAGTGACACCCTCATAATCCTCAAGAGCCTCCACCACTTTGCTCGCTGTTTCAGACAAAGCGCCGGTATCACGATTCACAGTTGTAAGTTCGAGAATCATGTTAGTCGCAATATTCAAGTTATCCGCTGAGCGAACCTTGAAAGACATACCATAAGCAGAGACTGAACTTTTCGCTTTGGCAATAAACTCATTCACTAATTCATCCGCAGACTGGTCACGCTCTCCCCATGGTTTTAGTAGGACGTGATTGGTCGGTGTACCTTCAATGTAAGACAGGTTGGCTTCAACTGATTCATCGCCTTTAAACACACTGTTTAACTGTTCGTTGTTATCAAGATGATATTGGCGACCAACACCCGTTGGTGGTGTTGAGGTCACCTCTACAAAGCCGGTATCTTCTGTTGGCAACAGAACTTGAGGCATCTTCCAAATGGCCAATGCAGACAACGCAATTAGCATTAAAGCGATACCGCTCATGAGTGCTTTACGGTCAAACCACTTACCAAGCTCCTTAGTGTATCGGTCAGACAGAACATTGAGCTTCACATCGACCTTTTGATACCACTTTGCAGGCGTCGAGACAGGCTTCATCAAGTAAGCGCTCATCATCGGTGAGAGCGTTAACGCGACAAACCCTGAAATGATCACAGCAGCTGCAAGTGTGAAAGCAAATTGCCTGAACAGATCGGCGGTTAAGCCAGCCATTAAGCCGATTGGCAAATAAACAACGGCCAAAGTCAATGTCATCGCAATAACGGGGAAGACGATCTCTCTACACCCTTTAATAGCAGCGTTGAATGGAGTTTCACCCTCTTCGATATGACGGTAACAGTTTTCCGCGACAACGATCGCATCATCAACCACCAGGCCAATCGCCAAAATGATCGCCAAGATTGTTAGGACATTGATGCTAAATCCAAGTAAATGCATCACTGCAAATACACCAATCACACACACAGGAATGGTAATAATCGGAATCGAAGCAACGCGAACAGAACCAAGGAAAAGAACAACGACGGCGGAAACAAGGACAATTGCCTCGACCAAAGTCATAAAGCCTTCATCAATAGCCGCTTTGATAAAGTCAGCTTGGTTATAAACCATTTTCATCTCGATGCCTTCAGGCAGTTGAGGCTGAATTAGGTCGATTTGCTTTTTAACTTTATTAGCAACCGTTACTGGGTTTTCGCTTTTAAGAGGCAAGACCTGAATCGACATCGCTAAGTTGTCGTCAACACGAAGAATACTTGGCGTTAGGCTTTCTTCTCCCATTTTGACTTCGGCGATATCGCCAATACGAATGATCTTTCCGTTATCGACACGTACCACTAAGTCTCGGACATCATCAACGCTGGTCACTTGATTAACCGGGTTAATAGAGAAATCTCGAACCTGACCTTTGATCGTACCCGCAGTAAATGTCGCATTGTAAGAACTCAGCGTACCTACCACATCTGAAGCACTCATGTTGAGCGCCATCATGCGATCAGGTTGAAGCCATACCCTCACCGCTTTTTGGCTACCACCGTATGGTCCCCAAATACCACCGACACCTTGAATATGTTTAAACTGAGGGACAACTTGTTGGCTAATGTAGTCGTACATATCTTGTTTAGACATTTTGCCAGTGTTCACAAACGTGATGATATTACTTGGCATACTGGTGTCTGATGAGTCATCGGTGACCGTTGGTTTATCGGTCATGCTCGGCGGGAAATCACTAATGGCTTCAACACTACTGCGAAGATTGTTCATCAGGCTTGTGTATTCAACGTCATCAACATCATCTTCGAAGATGATTTTTAAATTACAGGTGCCTTCCTGACAGTCCGTAGTCATGGTCTTTACGCTATCAAGACCTGTAGCAGCAGTAATTAATTTGTCCGCGACATTGCGCGACATAAACTCTGCACTTGCACCATTAATCGCAGCCGTTACTGTTGCTGAAGGTGTTTTGTGTTCAGGGAAATACTGAATCGATAGCTTCTGAAATGACAGCATGCCAATTAGTACGATGGCGATGCTCAACACTGAAGCAAAAACAGGATGCTTAATACAAATCTCAGGAAGCTTCATTCGGGCTCTCCTTCGTTATCGCTTCCTTGCTGTTTGATTGACTACTTTGCTCAGCAGTGACCTTAGTTTTGTTGACTGCACTTGGCTCTTCTTCTGAATTTTGTGAGCCGTCAGTCCAATCAACCGTCGGCTCTACAGGGTATTGTTCATCAGTTAGCGTTTCAGTGGTTTGTTCAACCGGTTCAGTTACCTTTTGAGGCATCAACTCTACTGTTTTTTGCTCAACATTCGGGTTCATGACCTTAACTAAAGAGGCTTTCTTAAGGTTCTGTTGTCCCGTAACCACCACGTTATCACCGAGCTGTAGCCCTTTTTCGACAATGACATATCCATCATTAGTATTTACACCGAGCTCAACGATTCGTTGTTCAATATTTTTTCCATTGACTACCCATACGAAACGTTCTGCATCTTTGGCTTGGACCGCGTTTTGAGAAACGACCATTTTCGTTGAGTCTTCACTGGTCATCTGACTCACCTTGGCAAACATGCCCGGAACCAAGCGGTGTTCTGGGTTGGTCACATGCGCGTGAACCTCGACTCGACCTGAGCTTTCATCAACCGCTGGGGCAATGTAGTCTACGACGCCAGAGAACGCTTCATCGGTAAATGCATCAACTTGGATTGATACATACTGTCCTAATTTTGCATTACCTAGGTCCGATTGCCCAATCGAATACTGGACTTCAACTGGATCAAGCTTGATCAAACTAACCAAGGCCGTTGAACTATCAATTTTGCTACCCACAGAGTGGTTGAAGTTTGTTAGCTGACCATCAAAAGGCGCCACCAATAGATAGTCATTCATTAGTGCCTCTTTCTGACGGAAGTCAGCGGCCGCAAGATTCGCTTGTTCTTTTAGCTCTTCAACATCTTGCTGAGACATCGAATCAGGTTGCTTTTTCAGTAGCTCTTGTACTCGCTTTAATTTTGATTTTGCTAGCGCTAACGAGCTTCTCGCTTTATCTAAATCAGCTTTTGCTTTGGTGTTATCTAGTTGAGCAATCAGCTCACCTTTTTTAACCGAATCTCCATCTTTGAAATGGATTTCGAGAATTTTATCGGAAGCGCTAAAGGTCAATGCAGCAGAATCTGTAGCTCTAATTTTGCCGACTTCGTTGATTGAAGAAGTGAATGCTTGTTTGTGAGCCTTTTCAATGGTCACTGGAATCAGGGGCGAGTCTTCGGCAAATGTGGGAGTGATATGTAAGGCAAACAGAGCCAAACAGATTGTTTTACTAAGCTTTGTAAATTTCATTTTTAATAACCATAACCGTCAAATTCATCTGAATTAAACGTTTTTCTAAGCAGCTATTTTTTACTTAATGAGCTTCCAGCTATTTAAATAATGCTAAAACAGCTAATAATGAGAATTGGGCTCAACTCACTGTCGAGCCCAGCAATGTTTATATGATTCCTAAAGTTTTCGTTCTAAACTCCAAAGTAAAAGTTAAAAACGATGTTGATATTGAACACCAAGTAAAACAGCGTCAGCGCTCACATCTGCAGTTATATTGGAACTCGTTCCTGGAATCGTCGTCAGGCTTTCGTCAATATTTTGTGATTCTCCGATAATAAAACCGATACCTACATCCACAGAGTTGTCTTCAGTGAAGTGGTATGTTCCACCAACAGTCACCCAGTGGCGGTTTACATCAGGTATCGATAAAGAGGTTAGCTCGTCGGTTGGAGAGATGTCGTACATGTAACCCGCTCGTAGCACGACATCTTTCGACATTGTGTAAGTACCACCCACCGATACATGCCCTGCATCTTTCCATTGATACTCTTTAATTGAGTCGTCATAAGAGTCTGAAGTCAGTGAATCAAACTCAGACCAATTCACCCATTGCAGGCTGTAATGGAATGCCCATTGCTCGTTAAGTTGATGCCAACCAGAAAACTCCAATGTATCTGGCAATGGCACATTCATGCTTTCAGCGGGTAGCCTACCTTTAGTAATATCCCCTTCAACTTCGATATCCGGGCTATATCGATAAGTAATACCAAACCTATTGTTTTCATTAACTTGGTAAGTAGCACCAACATTAGCGCCCAATCCAAAGCCATCAGCATCAACGTCTAGAAGGTTTTTTCTATGAATTTCGCCTTCCCCGTAGATGACATCTAGCCCTGCACCTAAATTGATCTTTTCAGATAGCTCGTAAGCGACAGCAAAACCTACATTAATACTCGATAACGCTGTTTTCCCACCAAACTCATCTGCTTCGAACGAATCATCAAACTCAACATCGGTACCGAAGTTAGAATGCACAGTGGCACCTAAGGTAAATTTAGAGCCTTGAATAGGATGAACATAGTGAAGGTTTGGAACCAATGTTCCCGCATCGAGAGATTGATCATCGAGCGTTTCTGTATCGCCTTTCATCGGCGTGTAACTCACATTAGAAACATCGATACCACTATCGATATAAACAGCACCTACAGACAACATAGGTCGTTCAATATATGCCATTGCAGCGCTGTTCTTAGCGACGATCGCAGCACTGTCCGCCATTACAGCGTCACCGGCAAACGCGCGACCTAAGCCAGTTGCAGACTGCGCGTTAAGTTGGAATCCAGCCGCGTTGGTCAAACAAGGAACAAGAGCAGCTGCAGTGCCCAATAAAAGTTTATTCTTCATTTTCAGGCACCTCTGTTTCGATATGATCTTCGTTATTGATGACGACGACAGCACCGTCACTCATTACCATTGAAGCAACAGCCACTTGCTGTGTGTCGACAGCTTCACGAACGTCAGACATATTTTCGCCTGGCGTTCCTGGCAAGCCGCTCTCGTCCATCGGCCCTTCGTATGGGAACAAATAGGTTCCATGTCCGCCGGTGGTTGTTCTTACCGCTCCACGTTTTTGTTCCATATTTTCTGATGTGCCTGTTATTGGGTCTAAGCCCAGTGCAACAATCAGAGGCTCAGTGCCTGTTCGAATATTGTCTGGAGCTGTGTTTGGAATGACGCTATCCGGAACGTAATCAACTCCTACATCGCAGGTTTCACCGCAATCTCCAACCGCTGCTAACAAAAGAGTTGGTTGCTGCGCTGTGACTTGGCGTGAGATGAAACTCGCCGGGTCCGCACTATCAATTGTTGTTTGAACACCCTGTTTAAGGTCGGTGACCACTAAGTTGAAAATGTCATCTTCTAACTGACTCACAAATAGTGCGTTGTCCGTAGACTGTGCAACAAACTCGCGTAGCGCCTCGATACACTCTTGATTCGTCGCTTCCGCGGTGCAGATATCGGGTATGACTGTTTCAGCGATACTGCGCTGAACATCTGGGGATTTTTTAACCCCTTCAGACATCTCTGGACCTAAAGTTTGAGAAGACAAAACCAGATTGGTTAGCCCTTGCCCTGGAACAACAAAGTTCACCGTGTTGAATTCAAAATTGGACTTAGTATCCGAGTGAAAATCACGGCTTGCTTGGCTAAACTCACTCACCATCACCGACATAATTCCACCCAGTGATTGTCCGATTAAATGAACCTTATCGTTGTCAACCCAACCTTCTTGGCTCAGCGCATAGCGTAAACCCAGAAAATCTGAAACCGATTGTTGGAGGTTAGAACGAAGCGCTAAAGGAGAATCAATATTGATGAAGAAAGCTTTGTCTGCTCGAGCACTAATTTCTACACCTTTCTCTGGCCCCTCACCATCTGGATCGGTATTGTCATAGCGCATTCGTTCCCCGTGATATGGCATATCAATCGCAACCACGGCATAGCCTTTAGTGGTGTAATCTTTTGCCATCAAAGATGCCGTACCACGCTCTGCAGTAACACCGTGAATAAATATAGCGGTCGGTAATTGTTCACCTTTATTCCAATCCCAGTTGTTTGGAACATAGATATCTGCGGTTATTTCTAGCTCTTCAGTTATCCGAGGTATAGGGTTATCCGCAGTAGGAAAGCCACCCGAAGTGTTGGTAATCCATTCGTAGAGCGGTGGACAATTTTCTTTAGGGTCAAATTCGTCAACGGTACACTCGGCTTCCCTTTCTTTTGTGAATGGTAAGTAAAATGGTATTTTTAGCGTCTTGTGATACAAGTCATAATCCGGTTTTAAGCCCGGGACTTTACTTCTAGTACCAATGAACGAACTACCAAATAGTTCGTGATTTTCCTTCATTGCATCTAAAGGAGAATATGAGCTCTGCGTTTTAAATTGAGCAGCATATACAGGAACACCCTTTTCTGGATAAAGTGCATAATATGAGTCAATAGCATTTATTACCTGCTCTTGAATATTCTCCTCTTTATTGCTTTGTAGCGGCGCACCTGAATATATCAATTCATCAAAACTAGAGTCTGCTTTTAAAGGCTCATCGAATTCAGTTTTTACCCCATCGGTGACAACAATAGAATAAGTCGTCCCCGCTTTTAACCCAGATTCACATTGAATTTTAATATTCGAACCATCGGCGGATATTTGGGTACCCACTTCCTCACCTGTTTCCCCATCAATTAATACAACATTCCCCGCTAAGGTTTCATTATTCAGTGGAAAACGCTTATCAGAATTAATGCTTTGTAATGGAATTAAAATAGGCTCCGCACAAAGTCCCCAGCCGTCTAAAGCCGCGTATGAGTTATTGTAATCCTGATAGTAGGCATCATTCATCGATGACATCGCGGCAGCGGGCTCACCGACTCCGGTAATGGTGCCATCGTCGTCGTACCCATATCCGTCGTTCGGTTTTGGTAGTTCATTAATGTTGTAAGGAACCAATACTGAAACAGGTTCTTGAGTCGAGTCTTCAGACTGACAGCCGAGTAAGGCAAGCGTAATTAGTCCACATAAATATGGCTTATTGAATTCTTTCAAAACAGCTCCTTCGTAGCTTTAGCATTAAACTGGTGTGGTCATGCGATTTATCATTATTAGAGTTGCCATTTGAGTCAGAGATAGACTCGATTTGTCGCAGAGAGCAGGCAACACGAAGTTGGAATGACACATTGATAGAACTACGTAAGAAATTTGAGCACTTAACCCACACCCACTAAATCAGCGTCACGTGCTAATGATCCAATAGCTGCTAACACCAAGCACCTTAAACCACATTAAACAACCTCAAAAAGGTATATAAGGAAATCTAATTAAGCCGATAAGAATCTAAAAATCAGCAACTTAAATATCAAAGACAACAAATTCAGCAAGTTTATATTTGTAACGGTATTTGTTATATTTAGGTTAGAACGCTTATAACAATGAGAACCCAAATGTCTGCTGAATTTATTATCAATGATGATATACAGGTCAATTTAGAAGAGAGTGAAATCCACCACTTTAAGACAGGACGTACATACCCTATTGGTTCTAATGAATCAGAGCTCCTTAAATTTTTCATCTCAAAACCTAACGAGGTGATCACACGACAAGTCCTGATTGAACAAGTTTGGGTGTCTAAAGGTATTTACGTTGAAGATGGAAGCCTGATGCAAACCATCTCAATCTGTAGGAAAGCACTAGAAGATAAGAGTGGAATGATCATTGTCACTGAACGTGGCAAAGGATATCGATTTGCAGGTCAAGTGACGCAAGATAAAGAAGGGGCACTTCGTAAGATTCAAGCGCAAGCAAAGCAAGATTCGCAACAATCATTAGAGACGACTCCGCAAGAAGAAACGGTACAAGAAACCACAACTCCTGCGAAAAAGAGCAGTAACATGCTGACATTGGTTGGGGTATTTATTGTGGTTGCCTTGTTATCCCACTATCTATTTTCTTACTTAGATAGAAATACCTTAGCTGAAAGCCTAACAGGGGAACATTTTATCTCTTGTAAAATAGAAACGGACGAGTTCACATTTAAAGAACTCTATAACGTAACGCTTTACGAATATAAGGGACGTAAGATCATCATCGATAATTCAGGAAAATCTTTGAGCTTCCCTAGCGAATTTAAAGGAGTTACTTGTGAATAAAGACAAACAAATATTCGTTATAGTTGCGCTATTGGGTATTTTAGTCGGATGGCTGACAACATTAATTCCTCAAACACACCTTAAAGGGCATTATTTAGCCAACACGGCATCGGTGGTCAATCCGCCCGATAAAATCATTTACAATCAGGCTTCGGTTAATATCGAATTTAAAAAGAATAACAGTTACGAGCTGCTTTATGTTTCTACTAAAGAAGCGGGCTTTACTTCATCAGGTACGTACACCGTTACTCAACATGATATTTCGTTAGACGAGACTCAACACGAGCAGATCATGCCTAATAGAGAACTCACGTTTTACGAAAAGGTGATGATCAGTGAAGGTTCTGTGCTCTCATCGGATGCTATGACTTATATTCCATTAAACGATGAAGAACTCTTGCTTGTAACTCAGCGTGGCATGATACATTTCTGCAAGAAAGTAATGTGTGCTGACCTGCCAGCCTATTCTAATTCGGAGCCTGAGTTGAACATCAATTAGATATCATCACTCTCTAACTAAACAATTCTTGTAGCCCCCTCCTATTACTGACGTTGAGTTTTCTTCAATCAACTCGACGTCAGTACATCAAAATACTCATTTACGGTGCCAAAAACACACCTTTCTAATCAATTACCTAGCACAACTTGTAAATCCAAACACTTTATAAATCCCAACCGTCATATGCAACCACACCACACAAAAGTGATCCAAGTTATATTCTAACGAACGATAAAATTTGTTTATTAACAACTAAACAACAGTAGTTAATCACGATTTACAACCACAATTAACATCAAAAAAAATGTTTGTCTTAGATCATATCAACCTCAACTATGCCTCGTGCCACAGTGCAGTTTTCTGTACATTCATTGTCATATTCTGAAATAGTTTCTTATATTTTTTTAAACTTTGTGGAGATTTCTATGTTAGAACTCTTGATCGGATTAGTGGTTACCGTCGCTGTTGGTTACTTTATTGTAAAAGGCTATAAGGCGGCGGGCGTATTACTAACAGCTGGCCTTGCTCTTCTTCTTATTACTGGCCTTATTGGTCACACAGTCTTACCAGCTAAGATAGCTTCAACAGGTAACATGGTTACCGATTCACTAGAATTCGTTAAATACATGCTTCAGTACCGTGGCGGCGGCCTAGGTATGCAAATCATGCTTCTTTGTGGTTTCGCCTCTTACATGACGCACATCGGTGCAAACAACGTGGTAGTGAAACAGTTCTCTAAGCCACTGTCTGTTATCAAATCTCCATACGCACTGCTTGTTGCTGCGTACATTGTAGCGTGTCTGATGTCTCTAGCAGTAAGTTCTGCAACGGGCCTTGGCGTGCTATTGATGGCTACCCTATTCCCAATGATGACGGCAATGGGTATTTCTCGCCCAGCTGCGGTTGCGGTATGTGCATCTCCGGCGGCTATCATTCTTTCACCAACATCGGGTGACGTAGTTATCGCTGCAGAGAAATCAGGTTTAGACCTAGACGTATTCGCGGTTCAAACGGTACTGCCAGTGTCAATCTGCGCAATCATCGTAATGGCTGCAGCGGCTTTCTTCTGGAACAAATACCTAGATAAGAAAGAAAACACGCCAATGGAAAAAGTTGATGTTTCTGAGATTGAAACAACAGCGCCTGCTTTCTATGCGGCTCTTCCTTTCCTACCTATCATCGGTGTTTTCCTATTCAACGGCCGTACCATTCCAGGGCTTAAGCTAGACATCTACACTATCGTAGTTGGCTCAATTTTCGTTGGTGCACTTGTTGATTACGTTGTGAAGAAATTCGACGGTGAAAAGACGCTAGAAGATCTAGATTCTTGTTACCAAGGTATGGCGGACGCATTTAAAGGCGTTGTAATGCTGTTAGTTGCGGCAGGTGTATTTGCTCAAGGCCTGATGTCTATCGGTGCGATTGATAACCTAATCGGTCTTGCTGAAGCAGCAGGCGCTGGCGGCATCGCATTAATGCTTATCCTCACAGGTCTAACGGTTGCTGCGGCAATTGCGACCGGTTCTGGTAATGCACCTTTCTATGCATTCGTTGAGCTTGCGCCTTCACTGGCTGCGAAGATGGGTCTAAACCCAGCGTTCCTTATTATCCCAATGCTTCAAGCATCAAACCTAGGTCGTACTATCTCTCCAGTATCTGGCGTAGTGGTAGCAACTTCAGGCATGGGTAAAATCAGTCCATTCGAAGTGGTAAAGCGTACCTCTGTACCAGTCATCTGCGGCCTTATCACAGTGATCTTCGGTACACTTGTTCTAGTACCAATGGCAGCTTAAGTCGTTAATAGTTATACAGATATATAATGCCTAAACAAAAAGGCGCTGAACTTAATAAGTTCAGCGCCTTTTTTAATATCACTCTGCAACACCTTTACAGCTATGGAGAGGCGGATTGAATAATACGGCTTGAAATAGTGTTATTTCAAAGGACCAAGCCCTACTTCATTTCACCATAGCGTTCTAGGTAAAGAACCGTTGCAGCTGTACGAGAAGGTACTTGCAGCTTTTTCAGCAAGCTCTTCATATGTACCTTAACTGTCGATTCAGAAATAAACAGGTGGTCCGCGATTTGCTTGTTACGGTAACCTTTCGCAACTTCTTGCAGGATCTGCATTTCACGTTCCGTCAATTGGTCAAAAATGTCGTTGCGGCTACCAGCGTCACTTAGGTAACGAGCAACTACACTACTGTATGCCTTGTCACCACCATGTGCTTGCTTTAGGAGTTCGATCAATTCATCAGGCTCGGTGTCTTTCAGCAAGTAACCATCAGCACCCGCTTTTACAATCGCTTCAATGTCTGCAGGGCTGTCAGAGACTGTCAGGATTACAATGTTTGCGCTAGAACCGTCAGTGCGAAGTGCTTTCAAGGTATCTAAACCAGACATGCCCTTCATATTTAGATCCAAAAGGATCAAATCAGGTTCTTCTTCATGAGCAAGAGCAACCGCTTCAGTGCCGTTACTTGCTTCTGCAATCACTTCGAATTCGCCTTCAAAGCTCAGTAATTGGCTTATACCTCTGCGCATCAATGGATGATCATCAACCAGCATTACTTTACAAATCGTCAACTTTAACTTCCTTCAAACTTTTATATTTCAATATGACTGTACAGCCTTCACCTTGCGCCGCTTCAATCGTCAAGTCGCCATTCAGTCTTGCCGCACGCTCCTGCATAATGCTCATCCCGTAGTGGTTCACCTTGGAACTACTTGAGTCAAAGCCATCTCCATTATCTTTTATCACGACTAATACTTCACCGTCCTCATCGATACAGCATACATCTATCAAGTCGGCATTGGCGTGTTTTATTGCATTTATTGTTGCTTCACGAATCAATTGAAGCAAGTGAACCTGACTATGCGCATCAAGCTCGATCGATGAGAGATTATTAGTGAGGTTAATCTTCGCATCGGTTCTCTCGCTGAGCTCCTCAAGCATGGTACTTAAGGCGTCTCCAAAGTTGCCCTCTTTAATGGTCAACCTAAATGTGGTGAGTAGCTCTCTTAACTGGGTATAAGCGTCGGCTAAGCCGTTTCCGATCTCAGACGCTATTTGTTCAGATTGCTCTCGGTGCTGTTGCTCTGGCAGTTTGCCAATCACACGCTTTAATAGTGTAACTTGGATTTTCAAGTACGACAGTGATTGAGCCAATGAATCGTGGAGTTCACGTGCAATCGTGGCACGCTCTTCCATGATAATAAGCTGTTCAGCTTTCTTTTGAGCACGATTGTAGTAGATCGCTCTCGATAGCAGTTGAATGAAGCTTTCGATCAGAGCTTTAGTTGAGTGCCCGTGGTGATACGAACAGTATAAATAGCCAAGAATAAGTTCGTTATCGTCGAGTTTCATCTCAAACTTTTCGTAGTCTAAATTCGAATCGTAACCTTCATCCATAATCAACGAACGGCCTGAGTTATCTAAAATCTCGAGCCTCAGTGATCCAACCCCTTCCAAGCTCACGAGATGCTGCAAGATAGCTCGGAAGTTTTCAGGAGCAATACGCGTAACCGTGAGCTCTTGTGACGAGTTATAAAGTGCCTGCAGCGACTGGTTCGCATTTTGCAGCTCAATCGTCTTGGCATCCACCACATCTTCAAGGTTTCGATAAAGCACGCCTAAATCTTTGGCCATCGAGTTGAAGGTTTTGGTCAAAATGCCCATTTCGTTGTTACTGGTCACTTTGAGTTCTACCTCGAAGTCGCTGTTTTTGATTCTTTGGCTCGCACCGACAAGAGCATGTAGCGGTTTAACAACCTGTTTACGTACAAAATGAACAACAAAAAGAGATATGACGAGAATTCCGCCCAAACCGATACCACCAGCCCACGCCAGTTTAATCAATTTGTCTTCTGAGAATTCTTGCAGTTTAAAAACAAATCCATCGATCTCAGTTACGAAGTTTTCAACCAACACGAGATAGTGTTTACGGTCTTCACTATTCAGAACGCGTTTCAATTCATGCCAACGGCCAATAATTAGGTAGTAGTCTTCTGTGATATCCGTCGGAACATCCCAACTCACCAATTTAGTCATCGAAGGCGAATAAAGTGAACTTTCAAACTCACGGATATGGGAATCGAAATCAACAGATTCTATTTGAATATCATGGGCTAAACGATAGCTTTGCATACGCATCGAACCGGCTACATTGACAGCCTCAGCATCGTTCAAGCTTGAAGCTAAGGTAAAGATAGCAAAGCCAGTAGTAGCAACGGACAACAGCAATATAGAGAGTAATGACTTAGCTATTGTACTAGTAACAGATGAGACCGGTTTTATAAGCAAACGTGACTTCCTATTGATATATAACTTGCTATTAGGCTCGTATTGTCACACATCAAAAATCATAGCTCCATTCAATATGTGATCACTCGCCTCGTAATTTATTGATCTATGACAATATATACCCCCAATTAGCCCTTAGGGGGTATTTATACAATTGTTTCTAAACCTACACTACTTGTGATGACAAATTACAAGATATTAATGAAATAATGACCTACAATTACAACATCTTAGCAACATCTAGGGGTTTTTAGTGGTAGATCTGTCAAAACGTCGTCTGTTTTCGAGGAAAAAAGTCGATTCAAGCCAAATTCGTTTGCCTTGGATTAATAACCTAGAGCGCTTTGTAGATGATTGCACTCGCTGCGGAAAATGCATCGAGAGTTGTGAGACTAAGATAATCATTGTAGGTGATGGTGGGTTCCCCACTGTCGATTTCTCTATCGATGAATGTACGTTCTGCTATCAATGTGCAGATGTTTGTCCGGAACCCATTTTTAAGCCAAAGCAAGGAGAGCCTTGGCAAGCAAAAGCACGTATTTCTGATAAGTGTTTAGCGCAACAAAATGTTGAATGCCGAAGCTGTGGTGACATGTGTGAACCTATGGCCATTCAATTTCAACTTAGAGCAGGCTGTGTTGCTCTACCAAAAATCGAGTTAGATGAGTGTAGCGGTTGTGGAGCCTGCGTAGCAGTTTGCCCTACTTCAGCTATTCTTGTGAGTAATGCATAAATAAAAATAACGAGAGCAATTTATGGCACTAAATGAAGTGCATATATCAAGTTTAGTCGTGCATGTGAGCCCAGAGCATCTCAATGAGATCAAAGCTGAGATCGAGCAATTCGATAACGCTGAAATCTACGGAGATAGCCCTGAAGGCAAAATCATCGTGGTCCTGGAAACCGAGAACCAAGGTTTTGTAACGGACACCATCGAAGCAATAAACAACATTAAGAACGTTTTAGGGACAGCTTTGGTTTATCACCAAATCGAAACTGGACTAGAAGAAACGGATTTAGAAACTGGAAGCAACAATTCTCAACTTGAGGGTGAAGTATGAAAATGACAAGACGTGCGTTTGTGAAAGCAAACGCAGCTGCATCAGCGGCAGCCGTTGCAGGTGTAACACTACCAGCAACAGCAACCAACCTGATTGCTAGCTCAGATCAAACAAAAATCACGTGGGATAAAGCGCCTTGTCGTTTTTGTGGTACGGGCTGTTCGGTACTAGTAGGTACTCAAAACGGCAAAGTGGTTGCGACTCAAGGCGACCCAGAAGCACCGGTAAACAAAGGCCTTAACTGTATCAAAGGCTACTTTCTTTCAAAAATCATGTACGGCAAAGACCGTCTAGAACAACCTCTTCTTCGTATGAAAGATGGCGAGTTCCATAAAGATGGTGATTTCGCACCAGTATCTTGGGACAAAGCGTTCGACGTGATGGCTGAGAAATGGAAAGCGTCTCTTAAGAAGAACGGCCCAACAGGTGTTGGTATGTTCGGTTCTGGTCAGTGGACCGTAATGGAAGGCTACGCAGCCGTTAAGATGATGAAAGCGGGTTTCCGTTCAAACAACATCGATCCAAACGCTCGTCACTGTATGGCTTCTGCGGTAGGTGCATTCATGCGTACCTTCGGTATCGATGAGCCAATGGGTTGTTACGATGACTTTGAACACGCAGACGCATTTGTACTGTGGGGTTCAAACATGGCAGAAATGCACCCAGTACTATGGACTCGTATTACAGACCGTCGTCTAAGCCACCCACACGTTCAAGTAAACGTACTATCTACGTACTACCACCGTTCTTTTGAGCTTGCTGACACTGGTTACATCTTCAACCCTCAGTCTGACCTTGCGATCGCTAACTTCATCGCAAACTACATCATTCAAAACGATGCGGTTAACTGGGACTTCGTAAACAAGCACACGCACTTCAAACAGGCAACAACTGACATTGGTTACGGCCTTCGTGATGATGATCCATTACAGAAAGCAGCGGCAAACCCTAACTCAGGTGCAATGACTGCAATCACTTTCGAAGAGTACAAAGCAGCAGTTGCAGAGTACACGGTAGAAAAAGCATCTGAAATGTCAGGCGTATCTGAAGAGAACCTGATCAAGCTTGCGAAGCAATACGCGGATCCAAACATCAAAGTAATGTCTCTATGGACAATGGGTATGAACCAACATACTCGTGGTGTATGGATGAACAGCCTTGTGTACAACATCCACCTTCTAACAGGTAAGATTTCTACTCCAGGTAACAGCCCATTCTCACTAACTGGCCAACCATCTGCATGTGGTACAGCTCGTGAAGTAGGTACGTTCTCTCACCGTCTACCTGCAGATATGGTGGTTGCTAACCCTAAACACCGTAAGATTGCAGAAGACATCTGGAAACTTCCAGAAGGCACTATCCCAGCAAAACCTGGTAAACACGCTGTTGCTCAAGACCGTGCATTAAAAGACGGTACGATCAACGCTTACTGGGTAATGTGTAACAACAACATGCAAGCTGGTCCAAACATCAACACTGAGCGTCTGCCTGGTTACCGTAACCCAGACAACTTCATTGTTTGTTCAGACCCGTACCCAACAGCAACAGCTCAAGCAGCTGATCTTATCCTTCCTACTGCAATGTGGATCGAAAAAGAAGGTGCTTACGGTAACGCAGAGCGCCGTACACAAGCTTGGTACCAACAAGTGAAAACAGTAGGTGAAGCTAAATCTGACCTATGGCAAATCATGGAGTTCTCGAAACGCTTCACTATTGAAGAAGTTTGGGGCGAAGAACTGGTTGCTAAAATGCCTGAGTACCGTGGCAAAACCATGTACGACGTGCTTTACAAAAACGGCAATGTTGATGCTTTCCCTCTGTCTGAAGCTCAAGAGCTTAACGATGATGCACAAGCACAAGGTTTCTACGTTCAAAAAGGTCTATTCGAAGAATACGCAGCCTTTGGTCGCGACCACGGTCACGATTTAGCACCATACGATACTTACCACAAAGTACGCGGCCTACGCTGGCCAGTTGTTGACGGTAAAGAAACACTATGGCGCTTTAAAGAAGGTTCAGATCCATACGCTAAGAAAGGTTCTGGTTGGGACTTCTACGGCAAGCCAGATGGTAAAGCACTGATCATCAATGCTCCATACGAAGCGCCACCTGAAGTACCAAACGATGAATACGATATGTGGCTATGTACAGGTCGTGTTCTTGAGCACTGGCACACAGGTACTATGACTCGTCGTGTACCAGAACTTTACAAGGCAGTACCGGATGCACTTTGTTACATGCACCCTGCTGACGCTAAAGCTCGTGGCCTACGCCGTGGTGATGAAGTTCTTATCGAAAACAAACGTGGTGAAGTTCGTGTGCGTGTTGAAACTCGCGGCCGTAACCGTCCACCACAAGGCTTGGTATTCGTACCGTTCTTTGATGCAAGAATTCTGATCAACAAGTTGATCTTGGATGCAACGGATCCTCTGTCTAAACAGACAGACTACAAGAAGTGTCCAGTTAAGATCACTAAAGTTGCTTAAGCCCTAGGCTTAGAGAAACGATCTTAAGTATTTAATATTGTGGCTGCTTTTTCACCATTTAGAAAAAGTAGCCCTCTCAAAGAATTAGCCTTTAGGCGGAGAAATTAACATGAAAAAACTGATTACTGCCCTACTATCAGCTGGTCTTTTGCTAGCTGGCGTGGCTCAAGCTGAGCTGGATAACCCAGGCGGCATTGGTGGCGTAGAGTCTTTACGTGGTGTAAGTGAACTTGAAGCAACGCGTGCAGCAGACGACTTCAAAAAGTACCCTCGCGACCAAGTGCTTGAGAGCGATTACGTATACCAACCACCATTGGTACCTCACAATATCCGTAGCTACGAAGTCTCTCTGAATGCAAACAAATGTCTGTCTTGCCACAGCTGGAAAAATGCGAAAGAGATGGGTGCAACAAAAATTAGTGTTACTCACTACATGAACCGTGAAGATGCAGTACTTGCTGACGTTTCACCTCGTCGTTACTTCTGTCTGCAGTGTCACGTTCCTCAAGCTAATGCGAAACCATTAGTAGAGAACGAGTTCAAACCTGTTGACTCACTACGCTAATCTTAGCCGTATTGTAGAGAGGCTATTATATGAAATTATTGAAAGCGTTTTGGAAAAGACTGACAACTCCAAGTAAAGCAGCCGTAGGCCTTGTACTTTTCTTGGGGTTCTCTGGTGGTCTTTTATTCTGGGGGGCATTTAACACGGGTATGGAAGCAACCAATACAGAAGAGTTCTGTTCTGGCTGTCACGCACCTATCGTTGAAGAGATCCAAGAGACGATTCACTACTCTAACCGTTCAGGCGTTCGTGCAATCTGTTCAGACTGTCACGTACCGCATGAGTGGACGGATAAGATTGTTCGTAAAGTTCAAGCATCAAAAGAGCTATATGCTCACTTTATTTCAAAGACGATTGATACGCCTGAGAAATTCAAAGAGCGTCGTCATCACTTAGCTGAGCGCGAATGGGCTCGATTGAAGAAGAACGATTCACTTGAGTGTCGTAACTGTCACCAGTTCGATTACATGGACTTCTCCGAACAGAGTCCTCGTAGTGCGAAACAACACTCAACAGCGCTGGCTTCTGGTGAGAAGACATGTGTAGACTGCCACAAAGGCATCGCACATAAACTACCAGACATGCATGGCGTTGAAGGCTGGCAATAAGGAGCAATTGAATGAGTACTTTAGAGAGCGTAATTTGGCATATCCTAGGTTACAGTGCTATGCCAGTTATCATTCTTGGTGGCTTCGTAGGTGTTGCAGCCGTGTCTCTTTGGATTTTATCTATGGGTAAAGACAAAGAAATCGATTAAGAATCGACATTACATCAACGCTATGAGTTATTCTTAAGATAGGTTGATACGAAAAAGCCACTGAATTCAGTGGCTTTTTTATTGTTTGACGTTCTGTACTTTCAAATACGTATACGTACTTTAGGCTTCACTTTCCGGTACGTCTTTCTCTGCGACTTCTGTATCAACGTTCTCTTTATCGACGATAGGAAGTACCTGTTTTACGTAGTTACCCGGCGCCTTGCCAATTACAGGGTGCAGCTCAGAACCTTGATTAAACGGTTCGATTTTCTCATCTGCTTCAAAGCCCTGCAGCCATTGATTCCAGTGAGTCCACCATGAGCCTTCATTGTGAGTCGCATTCGATAGCCACTCGTCTGCAGAATCATCCAAGTTATCGTTTAGCCAGAATCCGTACTTTTTCTTGTCTGGGTGATTAACAATGCCTGCAATATGACCAGACTCTCCAAGCACAAACGTTTTATTACCACCGGTATTCAGTGCGCCACGGTAAGTCCCCTGCCATAAGGCAATATGATCTTCTTTAGCCGAGATGAAGTAGCTTGGTATTTTGATCTTATTCAGGTCAATCCAGACACCGCCTACTTTCACGCCTTTGTCTTGAACAAGTTTATTCTCAAGATAGAGCTCACGCAGCAAGAAATTATGGCATTTAGCTGCAACGTTAGTGCTGTCACTGTTCCAGTACAACAGATCAAACTCCATTGGGCTGCTGCCTTTTAGGTAGTTATCAATGTAGTAGTTCCAGTACAGGCTGTTTTCACGAAGCAAACTGAATGTCACGCTTAATGAACGACCATCCATGAATCCTTTAGCATCGTTCTGTTTCTCAATGGCGTTAATGATCGTTTCATTGATATATGCGCCAACCTCTCCCGGCTGAGAGAAGTCTAATAGAGTCGTAAAGAAGGTCGCGGTTTTAATGCGTTTCTTCATTCTTTTAGCAGCATAGTAAGCGACCGTTGAAGCGAGAACAGTACCACCAATGCAGTAACCTGCAGCATTGATTTGCTCTTTACCCGTGATATCTTCAATTGCCGTCACGGCTTTCGCTACGCCTTCCGTGACATAGTCACCGAACTCTAAGTCTTTTTGCGCTTCACCTGGGTTGCGCCAAGACATCATGAAGACGCTGTGCCCTTGCTCAAGCAACCAACGAACCATTGAGTTCTTTTCACGAAGGTCGAGAATGTAGTACTTATTGATGAATGGAGGAACGATCAACAAAGGCGTCGCGTTCACCTGAGGTGTTTTTGGGTAGTATTGAATAAGCTCGAACAGATCATTTTGAAAAACGACATCACCTTCCGTGTTCGCAACATCAACACCTAATCGGAAGGCATTATTGTTGGTCATACGGATCTTTAGGATATCCGCGCTCGCTTCAACATCAGCTTGTAGCTGCTCAAGCCCATCTAGCAAGTTTTCACCATTGCGCTCAAGCGTTAGCTTCATCAACTCTGGGTTAGTCGCAATGAAGTTACTAGGAGAAAGAGCATTGATAGCCTGACGTGAAAAGAACGCCACACGTTCCTTGGTTTTCTCGTCTATGCCTTCGATTGAATTAATGGTGTCTATATAGCTTTTGCTGAATAACAAATAAGACTGCTTGATAAAGCTGTAAAACGGGTCATTTTTCCACGCTTCATCAATAAAGCGTTTATCACTGCGCTCTTCAGTAATGACGCTTTCGGTATTACCCATCAGTGCGGCATTTTGCCAAATCTTAAGTTGCTGTTCCCACCACTGGGATTGTAACTGAAGGAGAACGGCGGGTTGGTTAGCGGCTTGCTCGAAGATTTTTGACGCATCATCAAAATTCAACTCTTGCATCGCTTGATTTAGGGGAGATTGCGCGGCTTCCTTGTTTTGTTCAAAGTTTTCCCACCATTGCAGGTTTGTTTGTTGAAGTTTAACAAGGTAGTCCGAAAAGAAGTGTTGAAACATAACATGACTCCAATAATCGGAAAATCGCCACCGAGCCTCACAGTAAACACTGTGCTGACTCGATGGCGATTTTATTTATGCAGGTGTAACTGTTTTCAAGTTTTCAGTTGTTAGTGTTTCAACATCTTCTTTGAACTCTTTTGCCACAGCTTGAAGCTTAGCACTGTCACTCATCATCTGTTGAGAGAGTTGAGTTAACGCTGCTAGTTGCTGGCTGTTGAATGCCGTAAGGCTATTCACATCTTTAATTTCACTTACTGCTTTCATTTGAGCAAGACCCATATCCGTGTAAGTCTGCATCGCATTCATTTGCAATTCCGTCATTGTTTGAACGTTCTTTGCAACCAACTTGTTGAACTTGAAGTACGGTTCAAATTGCTTTTCAGTTTGGTCAGTAATCGTTTTAAAAATATCCGTGTACATAAGTAACTCCTGATGAATACATAGTGTAGTAAATTGGTACTGATATCGTTTCAGTTAAGGTGCGATGATTTGCTAACGCACCTGTAGACTGCAGCGATAAATTATTTAGCTTGCCAACGATACATCCGGCGTTAACCTTCAATACCCTTAAGCAGAACAGCGGTTCCCATTCCCCCACCGACGCAGAGTGAAGCAACGCCATAACTGGTCTTTTGCTCAAGCATTTCGTGGATGAGTGAAACAATGATTCGGTTGCCTGATGCTCCTAGAGGATGACCTAGAGCAATCGCGCCGCCGTTAACATTCACTTTTGGTTTAAAAGCGTCTAATGGCAGATCGTGCTGCTCAGAAAGCTGATACATCACACCAAGCGCTTGCGCCGCAAACGCTTCGTTTAATTCAAACAGATCAACTTGTTCAAGTGTTAAATCCGCTTTATCCAGCGCTTTAGACACAGCCTCTACTGGACCTAAGCCCATGATCTTTGGGTCTAGTCCAGACTGTGCGTAGCTTGTTAGCTCGACCAGTGGTGTCAGGCCGTATTTCGATACAGCACTCTCTGATGCCAAGATGATTGCACTCGCACCGTCATTGATACCTGAAGCGTTGCCCGCCGTTACAGTACCTTCACGGTCGAATGCAGGACGAAGCTTTTGCAAACCTTCGAACGTTGCATCCGCTTTCGGATATTCATCGGTATCAAAGGTGATGGTCTGTCTGCGCTGTTTCACTTCAACAGGCACAATTTGCTCAGCAAACTTACCCGCTTCAATTGCAGCTACCGCTTTTTGTTGGCTTTCTAGCGCGTAGTTGTCTTGAGCAAGACGCGAGATATTCAATGCATTCGCAATGTTCTCTGCTGTCACACCCATGTGGTAATGATTGAACGCATCCGTCAGACCATCGCCAACAAGCAGATCTTTCATCGAAATGTCGCCCATCTTGTGTCCGTTACGAATACTTGGTGGAACCACGAAAGGAATTTGAGACATCACTTCCACACCCGCGGCAACAACGACCTCTGCGTCTTGGGCTTTAATATGAGCAGCAGCATCCATGACTGACTTCATACCACTGCCACAGATCATGTTGACACCATAGGCTGGAGTCTCTTCAGGAAGCCCTGCGTAGATAGAAGCCTGACGTGCACCCCCCATGCCTTGCCCTGCTGAAATCACGTTACCTACGATCACTTCATCAATGACATCTAGGGGAAGATCTACTGAATCCAAAGCCCCTTTAATTGCGACGCCAGCTAACTCACCCGCGCTAACGTTTTTCAATGAACCCGTAAATGAACCAATTGGTGTGCGTTTCGCTGCAACAATAAATACTTTTTCCATTATTCAATTCCTGTCAGTTTCGCCATTAGTGCATGTACAAACCGCCATTTACAGACAAAGTCTCGCCTGTAATGTATGCACCAGACTCACTGGCTAGGAAACCAACCGCTTCGGCAATTTCCACAGGCGTTGCTAAACGTTTCATTGGGATTTGGTTCTTGATTGAATCCAATACTTCAGGCTTCATTTGCTCAATCATTGGCGTTGCAGTGTAGCCAGGGGCAATCACGTTCACTGTTACGCCACTGCGAGCGCCTTCTGCAGCTAAGGCTTTCGAGAAACCAATCATTCCCGCTTTAGCGGCCGAGTAATTAGTTTGTCCGAATTGACCTTTAAGACCGTTCACTGAAGAAATGTTGATCACTCGGCAGTTACCTTTCTCACACATAGGAGCGAATAGTGGCTGAGTCACGTTGAACAAACTGTTTAAGTTCGTTTCGATAACCTCTTTCCACGCTTCTGCGTTCATCTTTTTGAACACGCTATCACGTGTAATGCCGGCGTTATTGACGAGAACATCTATCGTTCCCTCTTCTTCTAACAACTTGCTTAGGCTCAATGCACATTCTTCAGTATTCGTGACATCCAATTCAAATAATCGCACTTGGTCTTCAGTAAATTTTTTCTCATTGAACCAATCCAATGCACACTGGTAGTTTCCAGTAAAGTACGTCGCAATCACACGATATCCGTCTGCGACTAACTTAGATGATATTGCCGATCCGATACCGCCCTTTGACCCTGTAATTAAAGCAAGTTTTTTCATTAATGGTTCCATCCCTTACAAGCAATTAAATAACAATGATGTTAATAAGATAATGTCTTATTAGATAATTAAACTTTCGTTTTGCTTTAATTAAACACTACCTATCAAAATCAAAATTTATTATTACAAACAGAAAATAATTTCTATTGATGTCTAGAAACCTGACTTGGATCTCAAAAATCATGAAATGTTGCGCACATGTAAAATCACAACAAGCCATTGATTTAAAAAAGATATTTTTAATATTGCTTGTATCAACAACACGATAAGTCACTGTAAAACCAAGATAAAAATATAATCCGAACCTTGTTTCAATAAGAATGCAATATTGAATTTACAATTTAT